>CANHJV010000001.1 GCA_947461225.1 Gemmatimonadota bacterium
ACACCACTCGCGCGCTTCGTGAGCTTCGCGGTGGCGGGTGTCTCTCCCGACATCATGGGCGTCGGCCCGATCAAGGCCGTCCCGAAAGCCCTCGCCCGCGCCGGACTCACCCTCGCTGATCTCAAGCTCATCGAGTTCAACGAGGCCTTCTCGGCCCAGGCGCTGGCCGTGATCAAGGAGCTCGGCATGGATACGAGCATCATCAACGTGAACGGCGGCGCCATCGCCTTGGGGCATCCCCTCGGCGCCACGGGCGCCAAGCTCACCACGCAGCTGGTGCACGAACTCCGGCAGCGCGGCGGCGGCTACGGCATGGTGACCATGTGTATCGGTGGCGGAATGGGAGCAGCCGGCATTTTCGAGGTCTACGCCAAGTAAAACCCATTACCCAAAACCCAGTACCCACTGCCCCAAACCGACAGCCCCCAGCCCACAGCGCGCCGTTACCAACGCGCTGTGGGCTGGGGGCTATTGGCTTGAAGTAATGGGTATTGGGTAATGGGTTCTGGGTTTTCCTGGCGTTACACCACGCCACGCTCCGCCGCACGCTTCGCCGCAATCCCCAGCGCCTGCACCACCTGCCCCAATACCGCGAAGCGCGGATCGCGGGTCAGCCCCTGCACATGCCGCGCATAAATTTGCTGCGCGATCACCGCGACCTTGAACAACCCGAACGCGTAGTAGAACGGCGCATCGCTCACGTCCACTCCGCGATGCGCGCCATACGCCTGCACCAGCTCGGCCCTGGTCATGTTGCCGGGCAGCGCCGTGATGCCGAGACCGAGCGCGCGAAAGATCGGCGCGTCGCCGGCTTCCACCCAATAGGCGAGGCTGGTGCCGAGATCCATGAGCGGATCCCCGATCGTCGCCATCTCCCAGTCGAGAATCGCGCGCACGCGTGACAGATCGGGCTCGAGCACCAGATTGTCGAGCTTGA
This sequence comes from Gemmatimonadota bacterium, assembly GCA_947461225.1. GTDB lineage: Bacteria > Gemmatimonadota > Gemmatimonadetes > Gemmatimonadales > Gemmatimonadaceae > Gemmatimonas. Next base: position 938 of record CANHJV010000001.1, read on the forward strand.
AATCGTTGTGCACGAGCGTCGTGCCGCGATCGGGTGGGCGGTGCGCGTCGAGCCACGCAGCGGCCCGGTCGAGCGCCGGCACGTCGTCGGTACGTGACGCGAGCCATCGCTTCGTCCATCCCTGCACCTGCCGTTGCACGTACCCCTCCGGCCGCCCCAGCGACGCGAGCGGCTCCGTTGTCACGTCGACCGCATGCAACTGCGCGAGCGTCTGCACGAACGTATGCGAAAGTGCAGCGAGTCGACCCGGAATCGCCGCGGCCTGCTCGGTAAGCGACTCGGGTAGCGTGCCACGCAGGATCACGCCGTTGACATGCTCCATGAGGTAGAACGGCGCACCGATCACCGTCACGTCATCGCATCGGGCCAGCGGCATCGGCACGGGAACGCCTCTGGCGTGCAGTGCAGTCAGGATGCCGTGCTCCCGACCCATATCGTGCGCAACGCCCGCGTTCACACCACGCGGTGGCCGACGCAGCACCAGCGCGCGCTGACCATGATCGTGCTGCACCGTGACCAGATACGTGAGATTCGAAAACCCGGCCGGGAACTGCCGCACGTGCAGACGAGCGCTGGCCGGCACGATCGCGGGCGCTTCCGCGGCGATCCACGCGAGCAGCGCCTCTACGTCAACCTGTTCGCCCTCGCGCGAGGCGATCGTTCCGTCAGTCACGCGCCATCACTCGCGCGAGGTACGTGGCGGAAGGTAGGGTTTGAGCGCACGCCGGGCGATCACCGTGCGATGCACTTCGTCGGCGCCGTCATAAATGCGCGCCGCCCGTTCATGCCGATACCACCAGGCCAGCGGGGTGTCGTCGGTCATCCCCAACGCGCCGTGCGCCTGAATCGCGCGATCGAGCACCCGCTGTAGCGTATTCGCCACGAATACCTTGATGTACGCGATCTCCTCACGGGCCGCCTCCTGTCCGTGATGCGCCATGCGCGTGGCGGCATCCATCACCATCAGTCGCGCGGCGTGAATCTCGATGCGCGAATCCGCGATCCAGAACTGCACCTGCTGCTTGTTGGCCAGCACGTCGCCTGGCGCCAACTCGCGCTCCACGGCGCGGCGACACATTAAGTCGAACGCGCGCTCGCAGATGCCGATCCATCGCATGCAGTGATGAATGCGCCCCGGCCCAAGGCGCTCCTGCGCCAGCGCGAAGCCATGCCCTTGCAATCCCAGCACATTCGTGACCGGCACACGCACGGCATCGAAGCGGACTTCGGCGTGGCTCGACCAGCCGCCACCACTCTCGCCCATCACCGCAATGTTGCGCACCAGCGTGTATCCCGGCGCCGGTAGTGGCACCAGAATCTGGCTGGCACGGAAGTGCTTGCGCGATTCATCCGGATCGGTCACCGCCATCACCACGGCGAACGACGCCCCATCGGCACTAGTCGTAAACCACTTATGCCCGGTGATCACGAACTCATTGCCCTCGCGCACGGCCTGCGTGGACATGATCACCGGATTCGACCCGGCATGTTCCGGCTCAGTCATCGCGAAACAGCTGCGGATGTCGCCGCGCGCCAACGGCTCGAGAAACTGGGCCTTCTGTTCGTCGGTGCCAAACTGCAGCAGCAACTCCATGTTGCCGACATCGGGCGCCTGACAGTTACACACGTAGTGGCCAAACGGCGTCCAGCCCAGCACCTCGCTCAAGCGCGCATACGCGTCGAGCGGCAGGTTTCGCCCGCCGAGCGACGACGGCAGGAATGGCGCCCACAGACCGAGCGCGCGGGCCTGCGCACGGAGCTGCGCGAGCACAGGTTCGTTCTGCGCCCAGGCACCGTGCAGCAGCTGTGACTCGAGCGGCACGAGCACCTCGCGCACGAAGGCGCGCGCGGTCGCCAGCAGTGCGTCGAGCTCCGCGTCACTCGGCGCGGTTCCGCCGTGCGTCATGTGAGGTACCCTCCATCGACCATATACACGCCGCCGGTGCAATACGACGACGCATCGGACGCCAGGAACAGCGCGAGTCCGGCCACGTCGTCAGGGACGCCGATACGGCGGATGGGCTGATGACCCAGCACCTGATCCGAAATGTCCTTGTCCTGCCATAGGGCCTGTGAGAAGCGCGTCTTGACGAGCCCCGGGCAGATCACGTTGGCGCGGATGCCGTCCGCGCCCCATTCCTGCGCCATCACCTTGGTGAGCGACACCAGCGCCGCCTTGCTCACGCTGTACAGCCCCAGTCCAGCCTCCGGCGACATGCCGCCGACACTCGCCATATTCACGATCGCACCGCCACCACGCTGCGCCATGATCGTGTGCGCCGTTCGGCACAGCTCGAGCGGGCCCTTCACGTTCACCGCAAAGATTTTCTCGAAGGCTTCGTCACTCGCCTGCTGCAGCGGCCCGAAAATCGGGTTCGTGGCGGCGTTGTTCACGATGATATCGATGCCGTCGAAATGCTCTACCGTACGTGCGGCCAGCTCATGGGCATCCGACGCCTTCCCCATGTTCGCCGCGATGCCGATGACCGTGAGCCCTTCGGCCTGCAGCGCCTTCACGGCGGCGTCAACGTGCTCCGCCTTGCGACTGGAGATCGCGACGCTGGCGCCGGCTCGCGCCAGCGTGGTGGCGATCGACAGCCCGATGCCGCGTGTGCCGCCGGTGACGATCGCGACTTTACCATCGAGGCGCAAACGCGACATCACGTCAGCAGTGCGCGGGGTAATGGGCTCGTGCATGGCAATAGGCCTGGTGGAAGAGAACCGGGGAATGTTGTCGGGAGCGCCGATCGAATCGCGTCACGCATGCGCTCGAGAGACGGACCTCACACCAGCGTCTGCCGCAGGAACTCGAGCGTCCGTTCCCACGCCAGCACGGCCGCGTCAGGGTTGTACACCGCCGCGCGCGTGTCGTTGAAGAACGCATGACCGGCGTCGTAGAAATACGTCTCAGCGCGCACCCCGGTGGCCGCGACCTCGGCCATCAACGCGTCGGCACGCGCACGTGGAATCGAGTGGTCATGGTCGCCGAAGTGCGCTTGCACCGGCGCGCGCAGCGCCGAGAGATCGACCGGCACCTTCGGATTGAAAATGCCGTAGAAGTCCACGACCGCATCGATCACGTCGGGATGTGCCGTGGCCGAATACAACGCCAGCTGCCCGCCCAGACAGAAGCCGATCGCGCCGACCTTCTTGGGCGACACGGTGTCGAGCCCGCGCAGATACGCCGCACCGCCGCGTAAGGCGCTCGCCGTTTGCGGCATGTCGAGCGCCATCAGCAGGCGCTGGGCGTCATCCGGCGTCGCGGCCTGCTCGCCGCGGTACAAGTCCGGTGCGAGCGCCACGAAGCCAGCGGCCGCGAACCGGTCGGCGAGCACCTTGATGTGATCCACCAAGCCCCACCACTCCTGCAGCACCAACAACCCGGGACCACGACCCGATGGAGGCAGCGACAGGTACCCGGTCGCATTCACGTCGTCGGTGCCGTCGCTCACGCGAAACGCTACCATCGTGCCGGTCATGTGCGATGCTCTCCGATTGAGTGAACGGTGCGACGCCCTCAGACGCTCGTGTCGACGTGCTCGCCGCGAATGGCAAAGACGCGCGCCACCGCCTGTCCGATCTTGTTGTTCGGCGTGCTGGCGCCGGCCGTAATGCCGACCCGCAACGGCCCCGTGGTCGGCAGCCAATTCGTCACTTCGTCTTCGTGATGATGCGGGCCCACGCGTCGGATGCGCACCGCATTACCCCCGACGTCGATTTCGTCGGGATCGGCAATGTGGTACGTCGTCACCTGCTCGGCGCAGAGCGCCGCCAGCGAAATCGTGTTGCTGGAGTTATAGCCGCCCACGACCACCATGAGGTCCAGCGGCTCCGCCAGCAGTTCGACCACCGCATCCTGCCGATCCTGCGTGGCGCTGCAGATGGTATCGAACGTGCGAAAGTGCTCCGAGCGATGCGCGTCGCCGTAGGCGCGGGCCATCGCATCGCCCACGGCCACACCGATCGCCAGCGACTCGCGCGCGAGCATCGTGGTCTGGTTGGCCACCCCGATGCGATCGAGATGCAGGTCGGGATCGAAGTGATCCGATGCGGCCTTCGCAAACTTCTCTAAAAACTCGGCCCGCGAGAGCGGCGGGCGCGGCGTCGGCTTGCCGGCTTTGGCCTCGATGTAGTCCATCACGAGGTCCGCCTCCACCATGTCGCGTACCACGATGTACTGCCCGCCAGGGTACTTCTCCACCTGCGAGGCCGTCGCGCGCGTTTCTTCGTGGTAGAACTTGCCGTGAATCAGCGAGGTGAAGCCATCGCGCGCATACACCTCGACGCGCTTCCACACATTCAGCACCGAGCCGCAGGTCGTGTCGACCACGACGCACCCGAGATCGCGCAGCGTCTGGAAATCCTGAATCGTGACACCGAACGCGGGGAGGATCACGACATCGGCCGACGCCACCGGCGCATAGTCGAAGCCTTTGCCACTCGCCGCCAGAAACACCACACCCATCTCACGCAACTTCGCGTTGACGTGGGGATTGTGGATGATTTCACCTGCGAGAAAAATGCGCTTGTCGGGAAACTTCCGGCGGGTCTGATACGCGTAGTCGACCGCGCGCTCCACCCCGTAGCAGAACCCGAATTCCTTGGCCAGGCGCACCGTCGTCTGGCCGGCGTGCAGCGTGTAATCGCGCGCGCGAAGCATGTCCACCAGCTGACCGGTGTAGTCGGCCGCGAGGGTGTCTTGCACCTCGGCCTTCAGGCCGAAGCCTTTGCGTACGTAAGTCATGTCTGACATATCGGCAATCTAGCGGATTTCGGGCGCGCCGGCCCGGGCCTCGTCCACGGTCATCACGAACGGCGCCAGCGATTCACGGGCGCTCCGCGGCAAGGGGCGCTTGGCGAACCCCTCCACCGTAACGCACACGACCACCATGGTCGCGGCCGCGACCAAGGTCGTGCGTGTGGCGTGACGGATGTCCACCTGCAGTGTCAGTGACGTCTCACCCATCCGCGACACGTAGGTCACGAGCGCCAGTTCATCGTCGAGACGGGCCGGGGCGAAATAGTCGATTTCGAGACGGCGGCGTGGCATCCAGATCCTCGGATTGTCGAACAGCGTGGCGTATGGCAGGCCCGCTGCCCGCAGCAGCTCCTGCTCGGCGACCTCGACGAGGCGGGTGAACGCGCTGAAGCGCATGATCGCCACGAGATCCACATCCGCCCAGCGGACGCGCTCGTGCGTGACAAAGGGACGCGATGCCGTCATGAGATCCGAAGCAGAACGGTGACCACCTGTCGGGAGATTCCCTATGGCCGGAACGCCCCCGCGTGCGCAACATCGTGCAATGTACAAGACCATTCTCGTGCCGTTTGACGGCTCGGTACTGAGCGCCCGCGCCCTGCCCGTGGCCGTGGCCCTGGCCCGCCGATGCGGCGCCCGCCTGATCCTGGCGCTCGTACATGATCCGAGCGCCTATATCCCCTTCGTGCCCGGCGAGGTGGCGATCCCGGTGTACGACGCGGACCTGATCAGCGAACACCGGCAGCAGGATCAGGCCGCGCTGGACGCCGCGCTGGCCGAACTCACGACCCAGGGGATCTCGGCCACCGGCGTATTGCTCGAGGGCACGATCATCGAGGCCCTCGTCGAGCATGCCCAGTCCGTGGGCGTCGATCTGACCGTGATGACGTCGCACGGTCGCAGTGGATTCCAACGCCTTCGCCTCGGAAGCGTCGCCACGGCGTATCTCACCCGCGCCACCGCACCGGTGTATCTCGTGCGCGGCGTAGGCACGGACGCGGCGCCGGAACTACCCGTCGGCACCCTGCTCTGCACCCTCGATGGATCACCGTTTGCGGAGGCCATTCTTCCGCACGCGACGGCCTTCGCCGACGCGGCTGGGCTCACGATGGCGCTCCTCTCGGTGGCCGTCCCGCAGGCCATGCCGATGGCCCCGTTCGGCGCCGAAGCACTCCTCGTCGATGAGAGTGCCATGGCGCTCGACGAGTCGGGACGCCGTGCGTATCTCACGCGCCTGGCGAGCAAGTGCCCGCCCGGGACGACCGTGCATGTGGTCACCGACATGAGTGTGTCGCGCGCCATCATCGACGAAGCAACCCGCACCTCGGCGGGGGCCCTCGCCATGGCGACCCATGGGCGCGGCGGACTCAAGCGCATGGTGTTGGGGAGCGTGGCCGATGAAGTGCTTCGCCACACCCACACGCCGGTGCTGGTTTACCGACCGTCCTGATCCTCGTCGCGCTCGGCCGGCGCGAAAAGCGCGGGCGCCAACCACGGCGCCAGCGCGTACGCGACCATTGGCTCGTATGCCGCTTGCCGGTCGATCAGCCCGGCCGTCAGGATGCCGACGGCACCGCGGCCGTGCTTCGTCCCCACCACGTTGGCAATGGCGTCCATCGCGTGGCCCAGCTCATCGCCGGCGCGGATCCGCGCCGCGACGAGGTCGGGCAGCGGCATCGACAGCGACCCGCCCATTCCCTCACGGCCATCGCGATCAACCACCACGGCCCACGCGCAACTGCGCATGCGGCCGTCAGCGAGTTCCACCACGCCGCCCTCGAGGCCCACCGCAAGCTCGGCACCCGTGCGCTGCAGCGCGGCGATGGCGCGATTCCGAGCGCCGCGCTGTGTTTGCTCATCGCCCATCGGCTGATCGGGGACGCCGCTGTCGACCTCAACGCCGTCGAGTTGCAGCGCGGGCTGGACACGCGCGAGCACGGCACGCACGGCGGCGAGCTTGACGGGATTGCGCGAACCGACGGCAACGCGCAGAAAGGGAAAGCTCATGGTCAGTGGAATCGCGGCGAAAATGCGCTGAGGTTGGGACGCGGCGCTTGCTCGCAGCCACGTAGGCAAGTAACCTAGCTCTTCTGACCCCACGATATGCCCGTCTCCCTCTCCGACGCGCGACGGGCCGACTCGCGCGATCGTCCACCCGGACCCGTGCCCCCTCGCACGAGACTCTGGCTTGACTTCGTCAACACCGACGCCGCCGCGCAATCGCCCGGGGGCGATTTGTTGCGGGACTTCGAGGCGCTCCTGTCTTGGTTTCAAGAAGCAGGCGCGATCGACGACGAGCGCGCCGCAGGCATCCGCCGACGCGCGGTGCTGCAGCCAGCCGCCGCCGCGGCCACGCTGGTCGACGCCCGACGGGTGCGCGCCGCGCTCCGCGTGCTCGCCGAAAAGGGGGACCTCACCGAGCGGGTGCGCGACGATGCCGTCGTGGAAATCAACCGGGTGCTCGGCCGGAGCGCGGGAACGCGCCGCCTCGAGCCGCGCCCCGAGGGCGGGTATGTGCGCACCTTTGTGCCCACCGGCGACGCGTTCGCGGGCATGATGATCCCGATCGTCGAGTCGGCGGCCGACTCTCTGGTCGACGCCGAGCTGTCGCGGGTGCGCCGCTGTGCCGATCCGCGCTGCCATCGCGTGTTTCTCGACGGCACCAAGAACGGACTGCGGCGCTGGTGCGACATGGGAACCTGTGGCAATCGCGCCAAGGCCGCCCGTCATCGGGCGCGTACGGTGACGCGTCCGTGAACCGTTCGCCGGATCGCGCGCGGTGCCGTCGATGACGACACCGCGTACGCCCGCCCGCGCCATCGACGCCATCCCGGGCCCGGAGTCCGATCCGGACCTCACGCTGGAGCGCGGATTCGTGGCCTCCCTGCGATGGCTCGTCTCCGAAGGCGACGCGCGCGGGGTCCGGCGCATCGCCGTGGAATTGCGCGCGCTGCGCGAAGCACTCGCGGCGCTCGACGAGACGCGCGCCGCGCGCGATGACTTCGAGAAGCGCGCGCAGGAACTCGACAAGGAACTGCAGGCCGCTCTGGCGGTCCTGGGCCCTGGCACGGCGATCAATGGCAATGGATCGCTGGTGCAGCGCCTGGCGCGACTCCGTGAACGGCTCGCCGAAGACACCGCATCACGCCGCCAGCTTACCATCGAGCGCGATGCGTGGCGCGCCATGTGCACCCTGCTGACACAGACCCGCGCGCGCGTTCATGAACTCCTCGAAGACGCCGAACGCGAGCGCGACTCGCTCACCGGTGCGCTCGACGTCATGAAGGCCCGCGTCATGGAACTGAGCGCGCTCCACGACGATGCCGCACGCGACTCGGCCGCCAGTCGTGCGGAGCTGGCGGCCGTTCGGGAAAAGCTGCGTCAGTGGAGTGGCACCGTGGAGCGCGCCCTGCATGAACTCGCCGGTGCCGCCGGCTCACTCGCCCGCGACGCCTGAGCGCGTTCGCCGAAACGCTTACGCGCCGACGACCGCCGTGACGCTGCGCGAAACCACCGCGCGCACGACCGACTCCTTCAGGTAGCCCATGTCGACGGCGTAGTTGGCCAGCTTGCGCTGCAACAGGCGCCGGCCCCGAAACAAGCGCGACTTCACCGTGCCTTCCGGCACGCCGAGCGCATGGGCGATCTCGGCGTAGCGAAGGCCCTGCAGATCGCTCAACACCACGGCGGCCCGATACTCTTCGGGCAGCGCACGGATCGCCCGCGTGATCTCGTCGTCCAGGAACGAATCGTAGAAGCGACTTTCGGGGTCCGCCTCACCGACGGCCTCGAACAGCGCCCAGCCCTCGGTATCCTCCGGCTGCTGCACCTCGCGCGCATCGATACGGCGCTTCCGGCTCACGAACACGTGATACAAGATCGTGAACAGCCACGCGCGGATGTTCGTCCCGAGATGGTACTGCTCCCACCGCTCGAGCGCACGCAGCAGGGTGTCCGACACCAGATCCTCAGCGTCGTCGCGCGACCGCGCCAATTTCAGCGCAAACGAGTACAGGGCATCCAAATGCACGAGCGCCTCGCGCTCGAACTGCGCGCGACGGGCCACGCGATCGCCGCTCCGATCCGCCGCGTCACTCGCGCCACGCGGAACGGTTGCCCGCAGCACTGCCTCGTTGTCCATGCTCACCATGATCCCGCTCTCCGTAAGTCTGCGCCGCGCGCAGCAGTCGCCGTCATCCTGCCATCGAAGGAACCGACATGCTCCTTGCAATGCCGTGCTGTGAGGATCCTGCTTACTCGAGATTCCGGTGCAGCTGAATCGCCGCGCCGTCGCGCACATGCATCGCGATGAACCGTTTCAGGTCGGCGGCAATGCCTTCGAGCACCGACAGATCGCGCTTCACGCGCGTCATTAACACGGCCCCTTCCAGCGCGGCGATGATGAAGCGCGACAACCGGACCGCGTCGACGTCGTCATGGAGCTGCGGACGGGCTTCCCACAGCAGCGAGCGGATCTGGCTGGCCCAGCGTTCGAACACGGCCTCAATGCGAACCCGGAATCCTTCGTGGGCGTCAGCCAGCTCCGCCGCCAGGTTGCCGAACGGCGAGCCACGTCGCCCGCCGCTCTCTGACTGGAGCGCCACCACCGCGTCGATGAACAGGTTCAATCGCTCGAGCGGGTCGATCATCGGCTCGCGGAGAATCGCGAGACCGCGCTCGGCGAATCGCTCGAACTGACGGTTCAACACTTCGTAGCCGAGCTCTTCCTTCGACTTGAAGTAGTGATAGAAGTGGCTTTTGCCACTGAGTTTCGCGCCCTTGATGACGTCGTCGACCGAGGTCGAGGTAAACCCTCGCTCGGAGATCAACGTCGCGGCTGCGTCTAGGATTTGCGTTCGGCGGTCTGACATCGTCATGCGATATTAGGACCGTATGGTCCTATGCGCAAGCCCCGCCCAACAAACTATCCTAAACATCTACTTGACAAAGACTTACAACACTCGTGAATTTGGCCTATGCGCGAAAACGATACACGTGATCCGAAGAAATTAGGACCAGTGAGTCCTACTTCAGGGCAAGCCCCAGCCCTCTCGAACGTCTGCGAGGTGACGCGAACGTATCTCGAGATGTCTTCCCTGCAGCAACTGATGCCGGGGCGGCCTCCCAGCGTTTCTGCAACGCTCGACCGCATCGATCCCTGTACAGTCAGCGCGTGGCGGGCGCTGTATCGGCAAATCGGCGCGCCGTGGCATTGGCACGACCGCGATGCGTGGGACGGCGACGCCTTGGCCGCGCATCTCGCGCGCCCCGATGTTCGGATTTATCGCGTCACGGCAGCGCTCGGTTCAGCATGGACCGACGCCACCGGCTTTCTCGAGCTCGAACGGCACAGCGACGGGTCGGTCGAGATTGCCTACATTGGACTCGATCACCGCGTGCTCGGGCAACGCCTCGGGGGATGGCTTGTCACCGAGGCCGTGCAGACGGCCTTCGCGTGGGGGGCCGAGCGAGTCTGGCTGCACACCTGTACACTTGATGCACCAGCCGCGCTCCCGAACTACATCGCACGTGGGTTTTCGGTCACACGTGTCGAGACCTATCACACAACTGTTTCGTTGAATTAGCCGGCCAGAACGATGTCGCCACATTCCGAGGCGCACGACGTGGCTGTCGCCCTCGGATTCCGACCATGCTCGTACGCTCGTCGATCTGGACGCCGACCTCCGGCTGGTCGACACCGCTCCCCGCCGAACCAGACGCCACCGTCCAACTCGTACTGAGCTTTGGACCGGTCGACGCCCCGGACAGCGTTTGGTTTGCCACGGTTGCCGAGCGATTCCCTGCCGCCCAGCACCTGTATGCGTCTGGCGGTGGACAGATCGCCAACAGTGCGGTGGACGACGCGCACACCGTCGTCACCGCGGTCTCGTTCGATCAGGGCTCCGTCCATCCGGTGCACCGGAACGGTGTCGACGTCGAAAACAGCCGTGCAGTGGGCGCCGACATGGGCGCCGAGCTGGCCACGATCGTTGGCCTCCGTCATGTGCTGATCTTCGCCGAAGGCATCGGCATGAACGCTGCCGCCTTCCTCGACGGTCTCAATCCGACCCTCCCGCCCGGTGTCAAAGTCACCGGTGGACTCGCGTCCAATGGCATCGTGCTCACGCGTTCGGTGATCGGCTTGAATGATACGCCCAGCACGGGACGGGTCGTGGCACTGGGATTAGCCGGCGAGTCGCTCCACATCGGCACCGGCACCGTCGGCGGGTGGGTCTCTTTCGGACCGGAACGGATCGTCACGCGCTCCACCGTGGCCGAAGTCTTCGAACTCGACGGAGAGCGTGCGCTCGACGTCTACGCGCGTTACCTCGGCGACTTCGCCAACGAATTACCGGGCAGCGGACTGCTCTTCCCACTGGCGGTGCAGGCTGGCAAGGATGCGCCCATGTCGGTGCGGACCTTGCTCGGCATCGACAGCGCAGCCGGCTCCATGCGCTTTGCCGGGGACATCCCGACCGGCAGCATCGTGCGGCTGATGCGCACGACGACCGACAAGCTCATCGATGGGGCCGCGCAGGCCGCGGAACTGGCGCATGACGGCCTCACCGCCAGTGACGCCACCCTGACGCTCTGCATTTCGTGCATCGGACGTCGCGCCGTCATGCGAAGCCGAGTCGAAGAAGAACTCGAAGAAGTGGTCCGGCTAAGCGGATCCTCCACCGTGATTGGCTTCTACAGCAATGGCGAAATCGCGCCACCCACCGACGGCCGCGAGTTCGCCACGGCAGTGCTGCACAACCAGACGATGACCGTGACGACTCTGTCGGAGCGCTGATGCTACACCCCTACGTATTACGTCAGCTGCGACGACACGGCACCATCGAGGTGCCGGATGCGCTGCAACCGATCCTCAAATCGGTCAGTGCGCTGCTACACGACGTCGACCGGGAGCGCGAGCTGGGCGCGGCCGCGATGTCCGAGCTGTCGCGCGAATTGGAGTCGCGATACGAGCGCATGCAGCAAAGCGAGCAGCGCTATCGGTTGCTCTTCGACGAGAGCCCGATGGCGATGTTCGCCGTCACGCGCGACGACCGCCGCATCATCGCCTGGAACCGCGCCGCCGAGACGACCTTCGGGCACCTCGAGACGGACGTGCTGCATCAACCCGTCGAAAGCCTCCAGCTCACCGGCAGTGAGAAGTGCCTGCTCGCGCCGATGCTCGCCCCGAACGTCCCGCTCCCCGAATCGGGAGCGCCGATGGAGGCGATGATGCAGACGCGGGACGGGCGCGTGCTCGAAGCGGAGGTCATGTTCCACACCGTCGTGCTGCAGGAGCAGGAAGCGGTGATCGTGCACGTGCGCGATGTCACGATCGAGCGCGCGTCCATCCGCGCCCGCGCCGAAAGCGAAGCGCGATTCCGTGCCTTCTTCGAGTACGCGGGCATTGCCATCCATGTGCTGTCGTTTGACGGCGTAATTCTCGAGGCCAACCCGGCGTCACAAGACCTGCTCGGCTACTCGCCGACGGAAATCGTTGGCCGAGCGGCCGTGTCACTCTCGCCCGACGAAGACATCGAAGCCGGCCGCGAACTCGGCCGCGATCTCCGCACCGGCAAACGCGACTCGGCCACGATCGAGCGCCGCTTCTTCCACAAGGATGGGCACATCGTGTGGGGACAGCTCACCGTCTCCCGCGTCACCCACGGGGGCGAAGCGCGCATGATCGGCATGATTCAAGACATCACCGAGCGGAAGCGCATGGAGGGCCAGCTACTGAAGCAGGCGTTCCAGGACGACCTCACCGGTCTGGCCAATCGCGTCCTGTTCCGCGACCGGCTGCGCCACGCGCTCGAACGACGCAGCCGAGGCGGCGGTCGCGTGGCGGTGATCCTACTCGACCTCGATGGATTCAAGCGCGTGAACGACTCGCTTGGCCATGCCGCCGGAGACGAGCTCCTGCAAATCGTAGGACGCCGCATTGCCAGCGCCGTGCGGACCGGCGAAACCGTCGCGCGCCTTGGCGGCGACGAATTCTCCGTGGTCATCGAATCGATCGAACTGGGCGACGACCCCGAACTCCTCGCCGAGCGCCTGCTGATGTTGCTGCGCATGCCCATGCGCATCGGGGGGCGCGAAGTGGTGGTTGGCGTCAGCATTGGCATCGCCATCGCCGGCCCCACCGACGACGAAGAAACCGTCCTGCGGAATGCCGATACCGCGATGTACGCCGCGAAGTCGTCAGGGAAGGCGTGCGTGCGCCGCTTCGACCCCTCAATGCACGACGACGCCATGGAGTGGCTTGAACTCGAATCCGACCTGCGCATGGGCGTCGACCGGCACGAGTTCTTTCTCGAGTTCCAGCCGCTCGTGCGCATCGAGAGCGGTCGCGTGAAAGGCTTCGAGGCCTTGATCCGTTGGCGGCATCCCAAGCGCGGCTATGTCGTGCCCAGCTTGTTCCTCCCGATCGCCGAAGAAACCGGCATGATCGTGTCGCTCGGACGCTGGGTGCTCACGGAAGCCTGCGTTCAGGCAGCGCGGTGGACGCCGTACGCAACCGAACCGCCATCGGTCAGTGTGAACGTGGCCGCCAAGCAGCTCGATAGCGATACGCTCATCGACGACGTGCGCTCCGCGCTCGAGGTCTCCGGGCTTGACCCGCGTCGCCTGATTCTCGAGATCACCGAGAGCGACATGATGCGTTCACCAGAACTCGCGCTCGTCACGCTGATTGCACTCAAGTCGCTGGGCGTCAAACTGGCGATCGACGACTTCGGCACCGGCTATTCGTCGCTCAGCCACCTGCAGTATTTCCCGGTGGACGAACTCAAGATCGACCGGTCCTTCGTCTCACGCATCGAAGAGGGCGAGCGCGAGGCCGCCTTTGTGAAGACGATCATCTCACTCGCCAAGTCGATGCACATCGAAGTCGTCGCCGAAGGCATTGAACAGCTGGTGCAGCAGCAGTTTCTCCATTCCGTCGGATGCGATTTCGGGCAAGGCTATTTCTACAGCCGTCCACTGGCCGCCGACGCGATTGAGTCCTTCGTGCAGCAGTCCAAACAGGTGCGTCCGCTGCTGTCGCTGACGCCAAAAAAGTTCGCGTAACGCCGACGTCAGCGCCGTCGTCGCCCCTTCCCGGGGTGACGGTGGCCGCCCGGGCCACGTGATCCACCGCCGCGTTCGCCGCCGCGTTCGCCGCCGCGTTCGCCGCCCCTGCCGGAAGGCCCGCCGCGATTGCCCCCCTTCCGGGAAGGCCCGCTGCGATCGCCACCCGCCCGCGGCTCGCCTGCGTCGGTGCTCCGCGCGCGCTCGTCGTCCGTGAACGGCAGGTCGAGTTTGTGCTGCAGATCGTCGAGCGTGTCGGCCCGTACCGATCCGCGCTGACCGCGCGGAACGACGAAGCGCACGGGACGGTCAAGCGACGGCACCTCCTCCTGCACCATCGTCCGCGCCAGCTTCTCCGGCACCCGCAGCCGTACCACCGGCACCAACCGGCCGTCGTGCTCCTCCACGTCGTAGTCCATCGGCACCGTGCGATCGCGAATCTCAACCGCCCCCGGCATCGCGCGGGCTTCTGCCACCTGATCGTGGCTGACGAAATCGCGCCGATCGAGCAGCATCGGGGTGTTCCGGATCGTTTCCCAGTTCGTCGCCCCGCCCATCTGCGCTTCGTACCACGCGGTGAGCTCGGCCTGCCCGAGACGCCGCGTGACCCCGCCCAAGCGACGCCACACTTCGCGGATCTCCTCGACGATGGGCTGATTGCGCCGCGCCGACGCATGCCGCAACTCGTTGCGCGCCGCCGCTTCGGCCAGCAGATGCCGCGCCGCCTGCGCATGCTCCGCCGGAAATTCGTCGAGCCCTTCGCTTTCGCGAGCGAGCTCGAAACCGAAATACGTGAGCCGTCGACGCAACGTGACCGGCGACTGCTTCCGTTCGGAATCGAGTGCCAACTCCGGCGGATGACGCTGCGCATACTGCTTGATTAATTCGATCGACAGCTGCGTGCCTTCGATGCTCGCCCGCGGCACACCGAATCGATCGGCGAAGTAGCGCAACGATCCCGCCACCGCACCCCAGCTGCCGCACACGCTGGTCTTTGAGACGCGCGCTTCGTGCCCCTCCGGCGTCTGCTCCTCGATCACGAGATCGAACGGCATGAAGCGGGCAAGCAGATCGCAGAACCGCTTGTGCAACTCATGGCGCACCAACGGGAGCGTGAGCGGCAACGGCATGCCCACCGAGCGATACACGCTGGCCATCGCGAGCGCGGCATCTTCGAGTGACTTCACCAGCACGCCACGCTGCTCCGCCCAGTGTGCGATGCGCTCCGCGTCGAACATGTGCCGCGACAGCCCGTACACCTCCCCAATGTAGCCGGCGGCACGGAAGCCATCGGCATACACGTTGTACGCGGTGAGATGATCGCTGCCGCGCACCACCAGCCCTTCCAGATCGCGTCCTTCGCGCGTCATGCGATGCAGCGAATCGATGCCACTCATCACCGCCAGCATCGGCAGCAGCTCGTCATCGCCGTTCACGATGAGCTCACCCCAGGCCCGCTCCACCGGCAACGCTTCCACCGCCTTCCCGTAGGTGGTCAGGCGGCCGTGCTCGATCAGTCCGCGTGATTCGAGATGCGCGATCGCCTTGCGATACGCCACGCGATCGAGCGGCACCGGCAGTTCGAGCGCATCGGCCTGCACGCCGAGGTCGGCGCAGGTGAGCGCCACGCGCTCGGAGTCGCCGGCCAATTGGAAGTCGGGCGCCGTGGGCTTGAGCGACTCGAACCGGATGTCACGGTCACTGAGGATGAACACCCGACCGTTCTCGACGCGGCCATGCACGCGCCCGGCCATCTGCAAGATTTCGTTCGAACCCAGATGCACGCGCGTCAGCACATTGCGCCCGCGGTCAATCACGTTCGTGAAGCGCGTATCGTCGATGATGACGGTGTCGAGGCCCGGCACATTCAGGGCGCTCTGCCCCGCCGCCGTCATCGCGAGGAAGAACGGCTTCGGCACCACGCCCTCGAGGAACGGACGGATCACACGAATCGGTTCGCCGCCATGATAATGGGCCGCCGTGATGCGCGGATAGCGCAGTCGCACCCACTCGGCGGCTTCTTCGACCGACGCACGTGTGGGCAGGAAAATCGCGACACCGCGCTCCGAGCGTGACACCTTCTGCAGAAACTTGTCGTCGAGAAAATTCAGCGGCTGCTTGCGCTCGACTTCGACCTTTGCCGCCTTCGTGGCATCGAACGCCGACACCTGCAGCACATCCGCGCTTTCGAGATAACGCGCATAGAACGTGGGATCGACCGTGGCCGACAACCAGATGAATCGACACCCCACACGCTTGCCGAGCGCGAGACACAGTTCGAGTTCGGCGCTCGTCTGGTGAATTTCATCGACGACCAGCGTGTCCGTGGGCTGGATGTCGCCGTCCTGAAACCAGCGTCGCGCGATGCCGGTCGTGATCACGACCACATTCCACGATGGCGTCTCTGGCGTCGCTTCACGTTCGCGGTTTACCACGCCGGCCTTCAGCGCGGTCGTGCCGAGAATCGTTTCGGCGATCGGGCGGATCGCGAGCGTCTTGCCGGTACCCGTGCCGGCCACGATGCCGAAGCCCTGACCACTCGACGCCAGACGTCGCAGATCGTCCCCCCGCGTCCGTTCGAGGAACGTGTCGAGGTGCAGGCCGACGGCGAGTTCGATCGTCTCGCAGGCCGCGCGCGTCGGCGCAATGACGATGATGCGCCCGGTGGGCGGCTTGGCCGCGACAAAGGCGTCGCGGTCGGGGGGTAGGTAACGATCACGGGGAGTGCGCACCCGTCCAATCTAGTGCGCCCTAGGGCCGTACGGATTCCGCGGCGCGGGAGCTCGCGCGCTACCGCTGAATCAGCTTGACGCGCTGTCCGTTCTTGAAAATCTCGATCCGATCGGCGCGTCCGTCGCGATTCACGTCGGTCCACACCTGCAGCAACTCGTTGTTCTGGTCGAGAAAGATGGCGCGCCACGGCACGCCGCCACGCCCTTGATCTGGCACGCGCACGGTAAACTCGTTGGTGCCGAGCCACTGCATGATGTCCGCGCTCGGCCGCCCCTGCAGGACATCGAGCACCGAGCGCATGGGCGGAAGCACCTGCGGGTAGGCGCGTGAGGCAAACTCCGGCAGATCATCGCAGCGACCATCCTTGTCGGTGTCGTTGCACACCGGCGGCCCATAGCGCTGGTCATCGCACCACCCGTCGCCATCGCGGTCGAGACAGGTGGCGGACCCGTATCCCGGGGGGCGGACGCCCGGCGCCTGATTGAAGTAGCGCGGGTCGTTCACCGCGCCCGGCACCACGACCCCACCCGGTGTCACGTACCCGCCATATGACGCGGCGGGCCCCTGCGGTGATACCCCACCGCCCGGATACAACGAAGCCGGCGAGGAATTCGCCGGCTCATCTCCATGCAACTGCGCGTCCGTGATCTTCTTGGCTTCCCAGGCGTCCCGCGCCCGCGGATCCGCCGGCGAGAGATCTGGCGGAATCAGCGGAGCGCCCTTCTTGTCTATCGGCTTGGCAAAGCCCTTGATCGGTAACTCCGGTTTCTTCCCCTTCGCCGCGTCTTCCCCGTAGATCACACGGCCGTTCGCGGGCTTGTTGCGCACCGCGCTGGCGCAGTCGGTCGGGGCCGGCTGCTGCGCGGCCGGTACCCCGTCAACCCACACGCGGCACATGCCGGCGGGCGGACGATAGTCCTTCGGCACGTCGTTCTTATCGTTCTTCTCGCTTCGACCCTGCGCGTCGGCGCGCCCCGCACTGAGCGACAGGCTCAGTACGGCGGTCGTTGCAAGAATTCGCCAATTCATCGGAAACATCCCTTCCTCCTGCAGGACTTCGCGCGCCATCCACCACGGAGAGCAAACGGACGTCCCGAGAGCTCTCTAAGGCAGGGTCCATGCCACGACGGACCCGTCCGTCGGCTGGCGCACTGCTGCGGTGTAAGTATCGGCACCACGGTACCCTACGGACAGGGGGAGGGTTCGTCAGGTAACAGACGGCGTCCGTACGAGGGGACACTCCCTGTCTTAAAAACAGTAAGGGGTACGGAGTAAGGGGTACGGGGTCAGGCACTCCCGACCCCGTACTCCCTACTGCGCAGTTAATCCCCGAAGGAAATACCCATCATCCGCGCGGCCTGCACCACGTCGTGCGCCGGATCGACGCGCTTCGTTTCCTTGAGCACGTCGTCAATGGGAATGGTGACGAGGTGCGGTGACTGCAGCGCCACCATATGTCCCCAGCGCTTGTCGGCGACGGCCTGCACGGCCGCCGCGCCGAAACGCGTGGCCAGGAGTCGGTCGTATCCGGTGGGCGATCCACCGCGCTGCAGGTGCCCGAGCACCATGGAACGGGTTTCCTTGCCGGTGATGCGCTGAATGTCGTAGCCCATCCGTTCGGCGATGCCACCCAGGCGACGATCCTGTCCGGGCAACGACGCGCCGATGATCGACTCCATCCCGCCCTTGGGCTTCGATCCTTCGGCCACCACCACGATGCTGAAGCGACGGCCTGCCGCATCACGGTCCATGATCTTCTCACAGACTTTCTGCATGTCCCATTCGATTTCGGGAATCAGAATGACATCGGCCGTACCCGCGACACCGGCATGCAGCGCAATGAAGCCGGCGTCGCGTCCCATGACTTCCAGCACCATGACGCGATCGTGCGACTCGGCCGTCGTGTGCAGCTTGTCGATCGCTTCCATGGCCGTGTTGACGGCGGTATCGAAGCCGAACGTCGTCACGGTACCGGGGACGTCGTTGTCGATCGTCTTGGGGACGCTGATCACGCGCACGCCTTTGGCGGCCAGTTGCGACGCGATCTTCAGCGAGCCATCGCCGCCGATCGAGATGATCGCTTCGATGCCGAGATTGCGGGCATTCTCCACGAGCTCGTCAGAGCGATCGACGTTCTTCCACGTGCCGTCGGGCTGAAGAATGGGATACGCGAACGGGCTGGCACGATTGGTCGTCTTGATGATCGTGCCACCTTGATTGGCGATACCCCGAACGGTGTCCTCGGTGAGCGGGACGATTTCGTCCTCACCGAGGAGCCCGGCATAGCCGCGCTTGATGCCAAGCACGTCCCAGCCGCGGGTACGGGCGGAGAGCACCGCCGCCCGGATGACGGCATTGAGGCCCGGTGCGTCGCCGCCGCCGGTGGAAATCGCAATCCGCATGTCAGAAGAGATGGATCGAGTGGTTGTGAGTGATCGCGGTAATCTATCGCGTCGTCACGGATTCAAGGTGTCGGGAACGCCGAGGCGCACATCTGGCCCCCGCACTGGCGGCCAGCGGTCGCACGACCGTGTCCTGAGTCGCCAGCGCGCCACGCCAATCGGCGGTGTGAGGATGATGGCCGCGATGTTCGGATGACACGGTTCGACGACGACGGACTGATCGTGTGATCCCACGCGGCGCGCGACTCATTCACGCATGCCAGAGTCGCCGCGCCCCATCCACGGCCCCTTCGCTCCGGTCACCGATGCATCGTTCGCGCCATACCACGTACCTGCGCCGTCGCCGACGTGGCGCGACCCTGATCGAACAGCTGTGGCTGCTCGTGTTGATGGGCGGAATCGCCGCGCTCGCGATGTCGTCCAGCAGCGCAGTGTTCGCCGCGCTCGACGTTGCGATGGCGGCCCAGGAAACCGTCGACCTGCTCGCGCTCGCGCGCGATCATGCGATCGCGACCGGAGAACGCACCGCCGTGCGCTTCGATGTGGCCGGAACGCGCGTCGTGGTGCATGTGGGGCCCGACACGATGGCGGTGGGCGACTTCCACGGCAGCGGGCTCACCCTCGAGGCCACGCGCGATTCGCTCAGCTACGCGCCGTCGGGGCTCGGCGTGGGTGCGGCCAATCTGCGACTCGTGCTCAAACGAAGCGCCCGAGCCGACACCATTACGGTGTCGCGTC
The DNA here is from genome assembly GCA_947461225.1 of Gemmatimonadota bacterium. Taxonomy (GTDB): domain Bacteria; phylum Gemmatimonadota; class Gemmatimonadetes; order Gemmatimonadales; family Gemmatimonadaceae; genus Gemmatimonas. The sequence goes on from CANHJV010000001.1 coordinate 20,636, forward strand.
TCGGGCGCGTGCAACGACGATAGCCACGGCGCGTGCAACGGCGATCGCCACGGCGGCAGGATCAGGTGCCGAAGTCGAACCCCGGCACGCTGACGCGCGGAATTTCCTGTCCGATCGTGCGCTCGATCGTGCGCACCATACCGATATCCTCGGCGGCCATGAACGTGTACGCATCGCCCGTACTGGCGGCGCGGCCCGTACGGCCGATCCGGTGCACGTAGTCTTCCGGCTGCTGCGGCACGTCGTAATTGATCACGTGCGTGATGCCAGAGATGTCGAGACCGCGCTGCGCAATATCCGTGGCCACCAGTACCCGCAGCTTGCCTGACTTGAAGTCTTCCAGCGCCGCCATGCGCTCGCGCTGCGACTTGTCAGCGTGCATGGCGCCCGCCTTCACACCGGCCTTCTCGAGATCCTGCACCACGCGATCGGCGCCACTCTTCGTGCGCGTGAACACGAGCACCGAATCATGCGCTTTCTTCGTGAGCAGATGCACCAGCAGGTCGTTCTTGAGATGACGCGGCACCGGATACACCGCATGCGTCACCGTGGTCGCAGCCGACGAGCGCCGACCAACCTGCACCACGACGGGCTTGCGGAGATACTTGCGCGCGAGCGCCTCGACCTCGGGCGGCATCGTGGCGCTGAACAGCAGCGTCTGCCGGTAGCGCGGCACTTGCTCGACAATGCGATTGAGCTGCGGCGCGAAGCCCATGTCCAGCATACGGTCCGCCTCGTCGAGCACCAGCGTCTCGAGATACGAGAAGTCGACGTTCCGCTTTTCGAGATGATCGAGGAGACGCCCCGGCGTGGCGACGACCACGTCGACGCCGGCGCGCAACGCGCGTTCTTGCGGCTCGTAACCCACACCGCCGAACACGGGGATGACATCGACGGGCGCGTACTTGGAATACTTGCGGACACTCTCCTCCACCTGGAGACAGAGCTCACGAGTGGGGGTGAGCACCAGCACGCGCGTACGGCGCGGCCCACCCAACAGTCGATGCACCATCGGCAGCGTGAAGCTGGCCGTCTTGCCGGTGCCCGTCTGGGCGAGGCCGATCAGGTCACGCCCCTTCAGCGCGAGCGGAATCGCATCGCGCTGAATAGGCGTAGGACGCTCATAGCCGGCATCAGAGAGCGCGGCGAGCAGGGGTTGGGCGAGGCCCAGATCGACGAACGTGGTATCGTCGATCAGCGTGTCAGGGTCGATTGCAGTCATGTGTTGACCGGAAAGCTAATCGGTCAGGCCAATCGGGAAGCCTAGGCCAGCTCGATCTCTCGACCGCAGAGCTGGGCAATTAGGGCGAGCCGGAAGGTGACGTCGGCGGAAAAGGCCGCGTCGGCGGACTCTCCAAAGGTCGGATCGGAGAGCGGGAGGAGCGGCCACGACCAGACCGGCACGCGTTCCGGCATCACGACCGAGCGCGGCGGGGTCCACACGTGCTTGCGGTCGCGGTCATCGAGGAGGCGATCGAGCAGCTTGCACCAGCCATCGTGCTTCTTCAGATAGCCGAGCCGGGCCATCACCTCGAGCCAGCCCAGCGACGAGGCCATGTCGGCATCCATGGCATTCCGGGTCGGTAGCAGATCCCCCAGCACCAGATGCGGCTGCTCGATGAGATGCGGCCCGACCTGCTGCACCGGCTGCTGGCGCGGCCACGGCTGCGTCAGATAGGTAAAGAGCCGGTCCATGAACTCGTAATGCTCACTGCGGAACTGCGGCATGTAGCCCAGCATCACGAGCAGGTGGAACGACGGCGCCGTGACTTCGGCCGAGAGCACATGCTGGTTCCCCAAGCGAATCCACGGCTTCTGCGCCAACGGCGACTTGAGAAACGGCATCACCCGATCAACCATCCGACGGGCGGCGCCGCGAAGCCGCGGATCCGTCTCGTAGCCCGCCTGCGCCAACGCGGCGGCGGCGGCCTCGCGCAACAACAGTCGCCCGCGCTTGATCAGGTCGTCGTCCCACTCGCTGGGCATCATCTCGGCCAGAAACGACGGGTCGTCGTCTTCCGCGAGCAACCGGAACAGCAACCGCTTGGTCGAGCTGAGGGCCGGGCTTTCCGGGTCCCAGCCGAGCTCCAGCAGGCGGCGGTAGGCCGGAATCGTTCCGATCCCCTCGAGCGACAAGCCGGCAGGGACCGTCAGCATCCCCCCGGGCCACTGTCCGTCCCCGTCCTGCATCAGCAGGAGGTGCCATCCCTGCCGGCTGGCATAGGGAACGCCCGCCCAGCCCGGCTCAGCCGCGGCCTTCGGCCAAAAGGCCTTTGTGGCGCGGTACTGAACCGACGGTGACGCGGTGCGTAGCAGCCAACTCATCGGAACCGTCACCGGTCCCGGAAGAGGCGGTGGCACCGGCATCGGCTGGAACGGCGAGACGCGCGCGTCCGGCGCAGCCGGCGGCGAATCAGGCACTGGTAGCGGCGATATCGAGGGCGAAGGCGTCACGATTCTGCAATTCTACGCCTCAACGGGCGTTCCGCCAGAGGGTTTGGGACGAACGGCACTTTTTTGAAGACGGCCTCAAACCTTCATCCCCATTCTCTTAACGCTTCTATAAGCTGTCACGTCTACCTTATGAAGTACGTCAGCGGCGCGACCGCGCCGTGGACCCTGCTGAACGACCCACCGAGACCCCCTTCTCATGAAGAACACGATCCGCATGTTCGTTGCTGCGGCTGCCCTCGCGATCGCTGTGCCTGCTTACGCCCAGGGCGGTGGTGGCGGCGGCGGTGGTGGCATGCAGATGTCGCCCGCCGAGCGCATGGCTCGCCAGAAGGAACAGCTCTTCAAGGACATCACCCTGACGCCCGTGCAGTCGGCGAAGGTCGACACGATCATGATGCAGGCCGCCGCCAAGCAGCAGGAAGCGATGATGGCCGCGCGCAGCGGTGGTGGCGACATGGCCGCCATGCGCGAGTCGATGCAGAAGATGAACACCGAGCGCAACGACGCGCTGAAGGCCGCGCTGACCGACGAACAGAAGAAGAAGTTCGACGAGAACGTCGCGGCCATGCCGCAGGGTCGCCGCGGCGGCCTCTAACCGACGTCGCGGGATGTGGGACCAAGCGGGGGGTGCCAGTCGGCACCCCCCGCTTTTTATCGTCAGGCCACGGCATCGCTTGTTCCGCGGCACGGTGCCGCTGAGATTGACGACGGATCATGCTTGCTCTTTCCGCCTCCTGCACGCAGCGCTGATGCGCGGCGAGTTCGTCGATCTGGGAGGCGTGCGCCTCTACTGCTACGCGTTCGGCGAACGCGGCGTCGGTGAGCCGATCGTGCTCATCCACGGCGCCTTCACTTCGTCGCACCTGTGGCAGGACGTCCTGCCGCGTTTGCCCAAGGGGCATCGCGTGCTGGTGCTCGATCTGCTCGGCCACGGCCGCAGCGACCCGCCGGGCACCCACGCCATGACCGTCGCGGGGCACGCCGCGCGGGTGGCGGCGCTGCTCGATGTACTCGGCGTCCGACGGGCCTCGCTGGTGGGACACGGCATGGGCGCCGCCATCGCGGCGGTGATGGCGCAGGCGCACCCCGAGCGCGTGACACACCTGATGCTCGTGAATCCCACGATGATCGGCAATCAGCCCGGCGACGTGGCGTTGAGTCGGCGCGTTGGGCGGCTGGTACCACTCCTGCCGCTGTGGCGCCGCCTGGCTCCCGGCTGGCTCGCCTCGGCGCTCCACGCGGCCCTGCTGCCCTGCTACGCCCATCGCGACGTGGGCGCGCGGTCGCTCGATCTCTACCTGAAAAGTTTCCGGACTCGCGACGGACGTGCGTCGGCCTGCGCCCAATTGTCAGCCCTCGCCGCCTCGCGCGGTGATACGGCCGCCGCACTCGCGCCAGGGGCGATCAGCTGCCCCGTGCTGCTCGCCACCGCCGCGGCCGACCCGTTCGTTCCGACCGCCCGCGCCGTCGCCCTCGCGGCATTACTCCAGCTCGCGGCGCCGAACGGGATCGCGCTCCGCGAACTCCCCGGCGTGGCCCACGTCGCCCCCGAAGAAGCACCCGACCGACTCGGTGCCCTCGTGGCGGAACTCCTGACCCGCTGAATGGTCAGAGAGTGCGTCACGTCACTTCTCCCCCGCCTGTCCTTTCTCATGATCGATCGCCTCGACACAATGCGCGCCATGGCTGCCAAGCAGCCGACGAATCCACTCGCTCGCTTTGGTCTCGCCAACGAACTGCTCAAAGCCGGCCTGCTGGACGAAGCCGAAGTGGAGCTGGCCGCCTACCTGGCGCTGCACGATGACGAGGGCAATGGCTGGCTGCGCTACGCCGATACGCTGCACGCCCTTGGAAAACAGGACGCCGCCCGCGCGGCCTGCGATAAGGGCGTCGAGGCCGCCACGCGGCACGGACACGCGACGCTGGTCTCGGAATTCGAGGAGCGGGAGTACTGAACGGCGCGGAACGGCGCGGATTTCTGCGGATTGCTGAGGATGCAGGGATCAGATGTTCAGCACGCTGATCTCTGCCCTTGTATAGCGGTCAGAATTCAGCACCAACAGTCCACAGTCGCGAGGCGTTTCGTTCAGTTTTCAGTCCGCACAATCCGTCCGACGGCACTCCATCAAACGCCTCGCGACTGCGGACTGTCGTTGCTCGACTCTGAACACTATATGAAGTCTGACGCCCGAGTGCTGAACATCTGACCACTGGGCAGTTGCCGTTGCTGTTAGAGTTTCCGCATCTCGTCCGCCGCGCTGATCACGTATCCCAGATCTTTCGACAGCGCGCGCGCTTCCTGCGTGGCATTCGTGACGTCGCTGATCGCCGCGCCGACGCCCATGGTGCGCAGCTTCACGATATCGAGACGCAGTGAGCGCAGCGCCATCGACGCACTATCGAGCTGACGCTGCATCGTTTCGCGGCGCGCGATGAGTTCCTGCAACGACGACAACTGCCGCGTGAGTAACGTGAGACGGCGCTCGCGGTCGGGCGCCTGCTCGGGCTCGGCCTGCACCGATGCCACGCGCGCCTCGAGTTGCGTGAGCGCATCGGCCGGCAGATCGCGCTGCAGTCGTTCCAGACCGTTCGCGAGGGCAGCGACGCGCTCCAGCAGCGCGTCGGCGGTAGGCTCCACGTCGGGCACCAGCGCCTTGTCGGCGTCAGACAGCTTCGCCGTCACGTCCTTGATCGTGAGCCGATCGTCGACGGCGTTGCGCAGCAGGTCTCCGTACGCCGACGCCAGCAGTTGATCGCCGGCGATCAGGGCAAGTTGCTCGCGCATCTTCACATCGAACGGTCGGTCGTCAGACGCTGCGGCAATCGCCTGCCAACGGCCATTCCACGCATCACCCGCCGAAACGCCGAGCCGACGCAAGCGCATGACGTCGCGCGCGAGCATCTGCGCGCTCGCGAACGCCGCCAGACCGGCGCCGACCATGGGCACGATCATCGGCGTGAGTTCCGCCGACGCGCCGATCACGAGACTGCCGAGCGACACCGCCGCCGAGCCCATCAACCACTTCGCGTGCTTCACGAACGCCGTTGACGCCTCGGCGATCCGCGCCGGCTTGCTGCGCGGGTCGTCGTCACGCTTCGGCGCGGACTCGCCGCCGAAGATGCGCGCCAGCGTGATGCCACGACGGCGCAGTCGGATGTAGCGACCGAGCAGTCCCATGCCCATGCCCATCGCCGGGAAGATCGCCCACGGAAATCCAGGACTTGTCGTGGCGTTGATAACACCGAGGAACACGATCATGCCCGCCGTCGAGATCATCTGCCCCTTGAAGCGCTCGATGACGTCTTCGTCACTACGCCACGCACTGGTCGCGTCACCGTACTGATCATTCCACTGCGACTGTACGTCGCGGCGCTGCTGCCGCACCGCCACCCGCCAATCCTGCAGGGCTTCCTTCGACGCACGATTCCATTCGCGCACCTGCTCGCGTGACGCGCCGGGGGGTAGTGGTGGCAGGGCCGGCATGGGCGGCAAGCCGCCGGGTGCGGGATACGCGCGCGGGGCGGGCGCGGGGGCCACCACGTTGCGCGGTGCCCAGTCTTCCGACCGCTGCCCGTACCGCGCATCGTCTCGATGTTCCGGTGCACGCGACCCCGCTGTCTCGTGATGGCTCACCGGCGGCGGCGGGTACAACGGAGCCGGCGCAAGCGGCGCGTACGCGCGGTGCGCGCCCGTGCGCAACGAGCCATCGCGCTGCACGATGCGCAACGCATCGCGCAGTTGCAGCGCATTGTCCCACCGATCTTGAGGCCGCTTGGCCAGACAACGCTCGAGAATGTCGACGAGCGTGTGCGGCGCATCGGGTCGCACGGCACGAATGGGCATCGGCGTTTCACTCACGTGCTTCATGAGCATTGCCGGCGTGGTCGTCGCCTCGAATGGCAAGCGTCCGGCCAGCATGAGATAGCCCACGACCCCGAGCGAGTAGATGTCGCTGCGTCCGTCGATTTCGCGATCGCCGGTGGCCTGTTCGGGACTCATGAAGGCTGGTGTGCCCACCGCGATACCGGTCTGCGTGAGCCGTGATCCACTTTCGGCCGCGCGCGCGATGCCGAAGTCGGTCACCATCGCGCGGCCCGACTCCGCGTCGACCAACACGTTGTCGGGCTTCACGTCACGGTGTACGACGCCGCAGGCATGGGCGTAAGCGAGCGCGTCAGCCACCTGCTCCAGCAGGTGCGCGATCTCCTCGAACGTGGGCCGCGGCTCGCGGACGATACGCGCGGCGAGACTCTCTCCCTTCACCAACGCCATAGCAAAGCAGACCAGCCCACCTTCTTCGTGCACGGCATAGATCGACACGATATGCGGGTGGTTGAGCCGCGCGGCGGTCTGCGCTTCGCGCACGAAGCGCTCGCGCACATCTCCACGAAACGCGAGTTCCGGAGGCAGCACTTTGAGCGCGACCGGCCGCTGCAGCCGCACGTCCTCGGCGGCGTACACCACCGCCATGCCGCCGCGACCGACTTCCTGTTGGATGAGGTACAGGTCACCGACCGCTGCCGTCACGCGGTCGCGCAGCAGATTCGACTCGGCCTGCGTTGCCGCCTTCCTGGCCGCCTGCTGACCGTCGGGCATCGTGAGGCTGGCTTACGCCAAACCGGAGCGCGAAGACGTCGCCTCGCGCACTTCGTTGGCCGATTGCACCGCGATGTCGACATCGCGGGCCAACTGCATGGCCTGTTCCGCGACGAGCGTCACGCTCTGCACCGAGCTGTTGCCGGTACGCAGGCGCACGAGATCGAGGCGTACGTTCTCGAGGGCAATGCGGCAGCTCTCGAGCTGCGCCCGACGCAGTTCACGCTTGCCGAGGGCATCGGCCATCATGCGCCGGTCTCGACGCAACTGTGCCAGTCGCCGTACACGCCCTTCGCTGCGCTGCGTGTCGAGCGGATTGGCCTCGGCTTCGAGTGCGGCAATCTCGGTATCGATGCGTCGCATGGTGTCGGGGCCCTGCTCACGATCCACCCGCGCAATGTCGCGGGCGATGATCTCGACTTTGTTCACCAGATCCACGGCCGTGCGTGCGACATCAGGAATCCGACCGCGCTCGTCGGCCGGCAGCGTGCCGAGCAATCGGCCGATCTCTTCACGGTCGGCGCGCGCCGCTTTGACCAAACTCACGAAGTCCCCGAGTTCCTCGTCGCGGGCCGGCGCACTCGGCATCGCGACCGCCGAGCGCGGTGTCAGCGGCGCCGACGGCGTCGAGGACAGCACGCCATCGAGACGATTGCGTAAACGCCCCTGCGCCCGCAGCTCCTCGCGCTTTTTGCGGCTGAAGGTGGCCATCAGCTTGTCGCCGAGATCGGACAGCACTTCACCGAGCATGCGATGCTTCGGCTGCTTCAGCACGTCCGTCCAGTCGAACCCGTCGGCCCAGAGCTTCGCATACTTCCACGCGATATACACCGTCCAGAGCGTGGTGAGCCCCAGCATGTCGCCGCCCGTAAAGATGCTGCCCACGAGGATCGCACCGTTCACGAACAGATAGGGGGCCAGCTTGCGACGGAACGCCACGACGGGCGGAGCGAACCAGCGCGCCTCATCTTCGGCCGTGGCCACGTACACATCGTCGCCGGAGGGCTGCGGCTGATACAGCGGATATGGCGCCGCGGATGGCATGGCCGCCGTCCGCGTCTGGTACGTAGGCGGCTGATACGCTGGCGGTGTGTAGGGGGCTGGCGTATACGGCGCGGATGGGCTTGGCGAGCCCAAACCTCCCAGCGGCATCCCACCGATCGGCGCGCCGTTGAAGCGTACGGGCGCACCGGTCGCCTGCTGCGTCGCCGCCAGATTGGTCGCAGGCGGCACGACACCGGTTTTCAACGCCGTGACCATCTCGCCGGCGCTCTGAAAACGGTGTTCTGGGCTCTTCTCCAAACACCGCATCACGATCTGCGAGAGATCGTCGGGGGTATCCGGGCGACGCAGCGACACCGCTACCGGCACCTCGGCGAGATGCTTGACCAGCAACGCCGGTGTGGTGCCACCGGTAAACGGAGGCTCGCCCGCCAACATCTGGTAGGCCACGATGCCGAGCGAATAGAGATCGCTGCGGGCATCGAGATCACGATCACCGGACGCCTGCTCCGGTGACATGTACGCCGGCGTGCCGATCGCCATGCCCGTGGCGGTCAGACGCGACGTTTCGCCGCTGTCGCTGGCGGCCCGCGCGATCCCGAAGTCGGTTACGAGCGCCCGACCATCGATACTGTCCAGCAGGATGTTGTCGGGCTTGATATCGCGGTGAATGACGCCCCGCGCGTGGGCAAACGCGAGCGCATCGGCCACTTCGAGCAGCCAGCGGCGGACGTCCTCGATTGGCAGTGGCCCACGCTTCTGCAACTTGGTGGCGAGATTGTCGCCGTCGATGCAGGCCATCACGAAGAACACGAGGTTCCCGACTTCGTCGACCGAATAGATCGGGACGATATTCGGATGACTCAGCTGGGCGGCCGTCTCGGCTTCGCGCAGAAAGCGCGTGCGGATGTCACGCCGGAACGACAGCTCCGGCGGCAAAAGCTTGATCGCCACGAACCGTTTGAGGCGCTTGTCCTTCGCCCGATACACGATGCCCATGCCACCACGACCGATCTCCTGATCGAGTTCATAGGTAGCACTGAGCGCCTGCTCCACATGGGCGCGCAGTTCAGCATCTTCGGCGGATGGGACTACGGAATCGGGCACTCGCGTTGGAATCGGGGAGAGTCGGGCAGTCTGTCTAGTGTAGCACCGGAGAGAAACCGGCAACAGCATCCGTGAGGCGGTCAGTACACCGCCGTACGGTCCGAGCTCGTCGGGAGTTGCAACTGGTGCGCATTCATCCCTCCACCCGCCAGTCGGTCATCCTGACCGCAGCGGCGCCGGCATTCCAGGTACCGACAATTCGGCGGGTCGCTGACCCACGGGTACCGTCATCGCGGCACAGATACCCGCGTCGGCTTGCGAAGACTGCCGCGATGGCGTAATCCACACGGTGCGAATCCTGCCCTTTGGCTGGCGGTATTCCTCTTCCAAACAGGATCGTACGTCATGGGTCAGCGCCAAACGCTTCCTGTCCTGCCGTTGCGCGGGACGGTCATGTTCCCCGGCATCACCGCACCGATCGCGGCGGGCCGCCCCGGCACCTTGAGGGCCATTGAAACGGCGCTCAAGGGAGATCGGCTCGTCTTTGCCGTCGCCCAGCGCGACAACACCGAAGAGCCGACGTCGGACATTCTGTTCACGACGGGCGTCATCGCCCGCATTGGCCAGATCCAGCGCGGTCTGGGCGGTGTGCAGTTGCTCCTGCAAGGGGAGCAGCGCGCCACCGCGTTGCAGTACGCCGAAGTCGACGGATATCTCCAGGCGGTGATCGTCCCCGCCGAGGAGATGATGCCACTCGACCTCAAAAACGCCGCGTTCGAAGCGCTCCATAAGGAGGCGCGCGAGCGTGCCGCCGAGTTGGGTGAAAAGCGCGGCCTGCCTGAGGAAGTGGTGCATCAGGTGCTCGACTCGGTCGACGATGCCGGCAAGTTCTCCGACCTCGTAGCCGGCTACATCGAACTCACGGTCCCCGAAAAACAGGGGCTGCTCGAGACGCTCTCGGTGGAAGAGCGCCTGCGCCGCGTGCTGGTGCATGTGCAGCGCCAGATCGGCTTGCTCGAAGCCCAGGAAGACATCAAGTCGCAAGTCCAGGAAGAACTGGGCGAGCGACAGCGCGAGATGTTCCTGCGCGAGCAACTGAAGGCCATTCAGAAGGAACTCGGCGATGACGATCAGTCGAAAGAGATCACCGAGCTCCGCGAGAAGCTGACCAAGCTCGAGCTCCCGAAGGAAGCGCGCGCGGAATCGGAGCGTGAATTAGGCCGCCTCGAGCGCGCCGGTCGCGAGTCGATGGAGGCGCAGGTGATTCGCACCTATCTCGAGTGGATCGCCGAGCTGCCGTGGAGCCAGCGCTCGGATGATCACCTTGAGCTCGCCCGTGCCGGCGAAATTCTCGAGGAGGATCACTACGGCCTCAAGGACGTGAAGGATCGCGTGCTCGAGTTCCTGGCCGTGCGCCAGCTTCGCGCGCAGCAGATCGCGGCCGAGGTGGTCGCCTCGGGAGACGGCCCAAAGACGGACGCCAAGGAAGCCAAGGCCCGCGCCATGGCGAAGGGCCCGATCCTGCTCTTCAACGGACCGCCGGGTGTCGGCAAAACGAGTATCGCCAAGTCGATCGCGCGTGCGCTCGGCCGTGAATACGTGCGTGTGGCCCTCGGTGGCGCGCGCGACGAAGCGGACATCCGTGGCCACCGCCGTACCTATGTGGGCGCCATGCCCGGTCGCATCATTCAGGGCATGAAGCAGGCGGGCAGCAAGAACCCTGTGTTCCTGCTCGACGAAGTCGACAAGCTCGGCACGTCGTATCAGGGCGACCCCTCCAGCGCGCTGCTGGAAGTGCTCGATCCGGCGCAGAACGACTCGTTCACCGACCACTATCTCGGCGTCCCGTTCGACCTGAGCGAAGTGCTGTTCATCGCCACGTCGAACTTCATCCAAAACATTCCCGGTCCGCTGCTGGACCGCATGGAAGTGGTGGACTTCAGCGGCTACACTGAGCGCGAGAAGTCGGAAATCGCGAAGACGTATCTCATTCCCCGTCAGCTCGAGGAATCGGGACTCGGACAGCGCGATCTCAAGTTCACCGACGACGCGGTGATGAAGGTGATCAGCGAATACACCCGCGAGAGCGGCGTGCGTCAGCTCGAGCGTCAGCTCGGCGCCGTGGCGCGCAAGGTGGCGCGGCGCGTCGCGATGGGTGACACGGCCACGATCAACGACAAGGTGATCAGCAGCGAGGAGGTGCGCGAACTGCTGGGCCGTCCCAAGGTCCATCCGGAGCGCGTGGCCGAGCACGATGAGGTGGGTATCACCACGGGCATGTACTACACACCGATGGGCGGCGACATCATGTTCGTGGAAGCGAGCATCCGCCGAGGCTCGTCGGGGCCGGTGAAGAGCGACGACGGCGCCGAGGTGGTGCGCGTGGGGCCGATCTCGCTCATTCTGACCGGACAGCTGGGTGACGTGATGAAGGAGAGTGCCCGGGCGGCGCTCACCTACGCCACGAACAATGCGGCGTTGCTGGGTATTCCGGCCGATCGCGTGGCGTCGGCCAGTGAGGCGCACATTCACGTGCCGGCGGGTGCTATTCCGAAGGACGGCCCCAGTGCCGGTATCGCGATTGCACTCGCGCTTGTGAGCGAGATGTCAAACCGCAAGGTCCGACGCGATGTCTCGATGACGGGTGAGATTACGCTACGCGGTCGGGTATTGCCGATCGGTGGCGTGAAGGAGAAGGTCCTCGGCGCTCATCGGGCCGGCATCAAGGAAGTGATCATCCCGAAGGCGAATGAAGCGGACCTCGAGGACGTGCCGGACGAAGTGCGCGAGCAGCTGATCTTCCACCCGGTCGAGACCATGCGCGAAGTGCTCGCCATTGCCCTGGTGGATCAGGGACGGCCGGCCCCGGTTGAGGTGGACGAACTGATTGGGGTGTAACGGCGAAGTACGGGGTAGGGGGTAGGGAGTCGGGAGTCGGGGGCGGCGGGCTTTCAGAGGCCTGTCGCCCCCGTTCTACATCACATGACTTATTCCGCTTGCCCTCAGTCGGGCGCAAGTTGAAACCATGACAACGCCCCAAGAGTCCACGCGCGGCTTCGTCCGTCTGGCCATCGAGGCGGACCACGATGCCATACATGCCCTGAATTACAGGACCTTCGTCGAAGAAATCCCCCAGCACGCGCCCAATGCCTCGCGGCGCCACGTGGATCGTTTTCACGACGAGAATGTGTATGCGGTCTATGAAGTGAACGGCCGCATCGTCGGCATGGTGAGCGGACGCACGCAGCGCCCCTTCTCGCTCGACCAGAAGCTGGGCAGTGTCGACGACTATCTCCCGGCCGGGCGGACGCCGGTTGAAATCCGGCTGCTGGCAGTCGAGCCCGAGTTTCGCGCCAGCCGCGTGTTCGCGCAGCTCGTTGGATTCATTACGCGCCACCTCATGGCGCAAGGGTACGACCTCGGCATCATGTCGGGCACCACCCGTCAGCTCCGATTGTACCGGCATCTTGGATTTCATGCCTTCGGCCCGCTCATCGGCACCGAGCAGGCGTCGTACCAGCCCATGTACATCACGGCCGAGGAGGTCCTCATGTGGCCCGACGCCATGAATGACGGGGTGGAAACCCTCAGTACGGGCGCCAACTTCCTGCCCGGTCCGGTGGGGATCAGCGACGCGGTCCAGCAGGCGATGCAGCGTGGAGCCACCTCGCATCGGTCCGATGCATTCCACGCCCGGTATCGCGACGCGCAGCAGCGGCTGTGCGCATTGGCCAACGCGCGGCACGCCACGATGCTGTTGGGTTCCGGCACGCTGGCCAACGATGTCGTGGCCGCGCAAATCGCGTTGCTCGACGCGCCCGGTGTGATCGTGAGCAATGGCGAGTTCGGCGAGCGACTGATGGATCACGCCACGCGGATGCAGATTCACCACACCGTCGTGCGCGCCCCGTGGGGTGAGCGGCTCGACTACGTGGCGGTCGCGCACGAGATGCAGCGGTCGGGAGCAGGCTGGCTGTGGGCCGTGCATGGCGAAACGTCCACCGGTGTGATGAACGACCTCGAGGCGCTCACCGCCATCGTGCACACGCATGGCGCAAAACTGGCCCTCGATGTGATCAGCAGCTTGGGCACCATGCCACTCTCGTTGCAGCACGTGTGGATGGCCAGTGCCGTGAGCGGTAAAGCACTCTCGGCGTTTCCCGGCGTCGCCATTGTGTTCCATCACGGCGACACCTGCTCGGCCAGCACGCGCATTCCGCGCTATCTCGATCTCGGCTTCGCCGTGGCGCAACACGGCGTCCCGTTCACCCATTCGTCAAACCTGCTCGACGCGCTCGGCACGTCGCTCGCGGAGATCGACTGGCCGGCGCGCTTCCGCCGCCTCGCCCTCGACGGCGCTTGGCTTCGCCGAGCGATGGAGTCGCGCGGTTGGCGCGTACTGGCCGACGCCCGTTTCGCCTCACCCGCCGTGCACACGATGATCCCGCCGGCCGGTGTGAGTGCACGCGCACTCGGCGAGCGACTCCGCGATGCCGGATGGCTGATCAGCTTCGAGAGCGGCTACCTATGCGAACGCAACTGGCTGCAGGTGTGTCTGATGGGGCACTACACGCCCGAGGCCCTGCGCGCCTTCCCGGCGGCGCTGGATCGGTGTGCCGATGGGGCGGCGGTGAAGCGGCCACCGCAGGCGGCGCCGCCGGGGGAGTTCTCGGTGGGGCGGGCAGCGACGGCTTGAACGACCGCTGGAACGGAAACGGCGACAGCAACGGCAACGGCCAGAACACGGATGACACCGATAGACGGAAACAACACAGATAAGCAAACTGCATTGAAATTGTGATCGCTGGTGAACGCGATCGGCACCACGAGCACGTTCTTCTGTCCGCGCGGCTTACCGAGGCTGCAATCTCCGCGGGATACGCATCACCGCGGTCGATGACTTTGAGTGGCAACGAGAGCGCGCTGAAGAGCACCAAAATATCGTCGCGCTCGTGAGCGGCGTACTGCTCGAGCCCGTCGTCGAACAGGACCACTGCGGGTATTGCGTGAACGCCACCGCGCGCGTGATCCCGTCCGCCTTCTTCGTCTGCAGCGCGTCGTCGGCAAACGGCGGTGCGTAGCGGAACGACACGTAGAACCTGTGCGGCGCCGTGTCGGGTGACATTTCGTCGAGCCGCGCGCACATCGCGTCGCCCTGCGCCTTGGTCCACGCGAGGGCCGGCGACCCACCCCCGATCGCGTCGTACCACTTGCGCACCTTCAGCGCCCGCCGCGTGGCGATGAACTTGCCCAATACGTCCTGTCACGGAAGCTGAAGGATCTCCTTGTCGGCGAAGAGGCGCCGCAGGAACGGCTCCACGTCATCGAGCGTCGCCGGCCCCCCGAGGTTCATCATCACGATGCCGGTGCCACTACCAGCGCGAGCCTGCTCGTGCGCGCCCGACGGGCGACGGAACGGAAGAACATCACAGGGCGTCATGCGCTGAAGTGTCGACCAACGCACCGCCAAATTCCATTGTGGTGAAATGTGTGGTTCACCCATCCGTAGCATTGCGGATCCACCCCAACCCACTCAACACTGTGAACTGCAGTTGCTCGACTCTGACCACGATAAGCAGTCTGACGCCAGTACTCTGACCACTGACCACTGAATCCGTGTTCAGTACCCAATCGGTCCTAACCGGAACAAGCTCCACGGCCACACCGGCGCTCCCGGTTCCGTTCCCGCCATGAACCACTCCACATAACGTCGCTCTTCCGGCGTCCGACCATCCGACGGCTGTCCGCTGGCTCGATCGAGTTCCACCGGTACCACGCCGGGCGGCGGCGTCCACACGCCACTGGCACGATTGCCATACGCCGCGGCAATGATCTGCCCCGCAATCGGCGCCGCCAGCGTACCGCCCGCCGCCCCCGGCGCGATCATGGTCGGCTTGTCGAAGCCCAGCCAGACGCCGGTCACCAACTCGGGCGTCATGCCCACGAACCACACATCGGTGTTGTCGTTGGTGGTGCCCGTTTTCCCCGCCACCGGGATGCGCGCCGGCACGATCTTGCGCAACGCCGTCGCGGTGCCGCGCGTGACCACATCCTGCAACATGTCGCGCATGATGAACGCTACGCGCGGGTCCATGGCCGATCGCGCCGGTGCTACCTGCGGCGTGAACACCGTGCGCCCGGTGCGATCCTCGATGCGCTGCACGAAGCGAGGCTCCACGGCCACGCCGCCGTTGTCGAAACTCGCGTAGGCCGCCACGAAATCGAGCGGCTGCACGACGCTCGCCCCAAGCGCACTCGAGGGGTACGGCGAGATGGGCGAGCGCAGCCCCGCGCGGCGTGCCAGCGCGATCACCGAGTCCATGCCCACCGAGAGCGCGAGCTGCACTGCGACCGGATTGCGCGACTTCGTGAGCGCCTCCCGCAACGTGAGCGCGCCCAGGAACGCGTTGTCGGCGTTGTCGGGGCTGTACGTCTGTCCATTGTCGAGCCGAATCCGCAGCGCGGTATCAGCCACCATGGCATTGGCCGTCAATCCCTGCGCAATGCTTTGCGCATACACGAACGCCTTGAAGCTCGAGCCGGGCTGCCGGTTGCCGTCGACGGCGCGGTTGAACGAACTCCGCGCGTAGTCGCGCCCTCCCACCAGCGCGCGCACATCGCCGGTGGTGGGATCGAGTACCACCGCCGCGCCTTCCAGGCACGCCTCGACCTTCGTCTTCTTGGCCACCGTGGCCGCCGTATCTCCGGCCACCCGCGCACAGCGCTGACCACGAAAACCCGGGCGCGTTTCGATCTCGTCGAGTCCACCGCTGAGCGCCTGCTGCGTGGCGCGCTGCAACGCGGCGTCGATCGTGGTGTGAATGCGATATCCGCCCTGCATCACGGCAATACCGGCCCGCTCGGCCTGTATGCGCACCACGTCCACCACCCATGGCGCCGTACCCCGCGTGGTCGTCACGGTCCGCACCGGCTCGCGCTGCGCCGCCGCCGACTGCGCGGCCGTGATGTACCCCTGCTCCGCCATCAGCGCGAGCACCGTGTTGCGCCGCGTGCGATTCCGATCGGGATAGCGGGCCGGATCGTACTGCACCGGGCTCTTGGGCATCGACGCCAGCGACGCCGCCTCGGCCAAGGTGAGATCGGCTGCGCCCTTCCCGAAGAACTGACGCGCCGCCATCTCGATGCCGTAGGCACCGCGACCGAACGAAATCTGATTGAGGAACGCTTCGAGGATCTGCTCCTTGCTGTAGTGCCGCTCCATTTCGCGCGCCGCCTGCTGCTCACGCAACTTGCGCCCAGCCGACACATCACGACGATCGATCAAGTCGGGGTGCATGTTGCCCACCAGCAGCTGCGTGATCGTGCTCGCGCCGCGAAGATTGCCCTTCGTCACGGCGTCCTTGATGGCGCCAGCCACGCCGACCAGATCAACGCCGTCGTGCTGATAGAAGCGCTTGTCTTCGACGGCCACGAACGCATGCCCGATATACTTCGGGAGGGAACGGAGCGCGATGTTGATACGCCGCTCCTTGCCCAGCTCGCCGATCAGCGCGCCGTCGCGCGCCAGCACGAGCGACGCCTGCGGCGGCGTGACGATTTGCCACGCTTCGCCGGTGGAGCCAGCCGCCCCCTGGGCCGCCATACCAGCAGGGAGGAGCGCCAGCACGAGGGGCAGGCAGATCATGGACGCCGCGGCCAGGCGAGAACGACCGTATCGGGATTGCAGAGCGCGCATGGGGGAATTGTACACGCTCAACGATGAGCCGGTTCATCCCACCTCAACCGCCGAAAGGAGCGCCCGACCGTAGGCGATCCGAGCCGATCCTCCTAGTTTGCATGCATGCCTGGTGATCCGATCCGTCCGCTAACGCTGGCCCTCTGCCAGTTCGCCCCCCGCAAGGGCGATGTCGCCGCCAACCTCGCCCGTATCGGGCGCCTGTGCGCGCAAGCCGCCACCCTCGACCCGCGCCCGCAGGTCGTGCATTTCCCCGAGACCGCCCTGTCGGGGTACTTCGTGGAAGGGGGCGTCCGTGAGGTGGCCTGCACGGCCGGTGCATTGGCTTACGATCTCGACGACGCCTACCGCACCGCCTGCGCGGCAGCTGGGATCGACTGCGTGGCCATGGACCTCGTGATCGGCTTCTACGAGCGGTGGCGCGACACGCTGTACAACAGCGCCGCCTACCTCACCATCGGCCTCGACGACGGCCCGCCCGTGATCCGGCACGTGCACCGCAAGAACTACCTGCCCACCTACGGACTGTTCGACGAAGAGCGCTTCGTGGAACGCGGCACCGACATCCGCGCCTTCGAGACTCCGTGGGGCCGGGCGGCCATTCTGGTGTGCGAAGACGCCTGGCACTCGATCAGTGGCACCATCGCCGCCCTCGACGGCGCCCAGGTGGTGTTCGTGTCGTCGGCCGCCCCCGCCCGCGGCATCTGGCCCCGTGACGACGGCATTGCCGGTCCGTACAGTGCCGCCCGCTGGGAGCGGCTCATCCGCGACATCGCGGAAGAACAGGGCGTCTACACCAGCTTCGTGAACCTGGTCGGTTCCGAAGGTGGCAAGCGCTTCTTCGGCACGTCGCACCTGGTTGGGCCGGGTGGCGACGTGCGCGGCCGCGCACCGGTATGGGACGAGTCGTTCGTGTCCCTCACGGTCGATCTCGATGACCTCGTCCGCGCCCGCGCCGACGGGCCCCTGCTGAGCGACCTGCGCGTGGCGCTGCCGCACGTGCTCGACAACATCCGTCGGGTCCAGGATGGCGCACCGGTGTCGTTGTCGTACGACGGACCGGAGCCCGCCGCCGCCGATCTCGTGCGCGGCGCCCGAGGCTTCAGCACCGGGGAATTCGCCGTTCCCACCGAAGCGCTGCAGCGCGCCAACTCGATCGTGCGCGCGATTCCCGAATCGCTGCCCGTGATCCGGCACGAGATGCGCGACCACGGCGGGCCGCCGCCGCTCGCCATCGACGCCGAGATGACGGAAGAATGGCTTACCGGATTCCTGCGCGAAGAGCTCACGCGCCGTGGCTTTGGGAAAGTCGTGATCGGCATATCGGGCGGCGTCGATTCCGCCGTCACCGCGTTCCTCGCGGTGCGCGCGCTCGGTCGCGAGAACGTCATCGGTATCCGCCTGCCGTACCGCACCTCGAGCGCAGAATCGCTCGACCACGCGCAGCTGGTGATCGACGCCCTCGGCATCGAGTCGCGTACCGTCGACATCAGCCCGGCCGTGGACGGCTACCTCACCGCCGAACCCGACGCCGACGCCTCGCGTCGTGGCAACATCATGGCCCGCACGCGCATGATCGCGCTGTTCGACCTCTCGGCCCGCTATCGTGCCCTGCCGTTGGGCACCGGCAACAAGACCGAACGCCTGTTCGGCTACTTCACCTGGCACGCCGACGACTCTCCGCCGATCAACCCCATCGGTGATCTCTACAAAACGCAGGTGTGGGCCCTCGCCCGGCACTTGGGCGTGCCCGACATCATCATCACCAAGCCGGCCACCGCCGATCTCATCGCCGGCCAGACCGACGAAGGCGATCTCGGTATCAGCTACGCACGCGCCGACGAGATCCTGAACGGCATGCTGCACGGCTTCTCGCATGAGGCCCTGCGTGCGCGCGGCTTCCAGCGCGATGAACTCACGCTCGTGTCGAAGCGCCTCAACGGCACACACTGGAAGCGTCGTCCGCCCGCCACGGCACTGGTGAGCCAATCGGGCATCGGCGAATCGTATCTGCGACCGGTGGACTATTGAACGCGCCAGCGTAGCGCATGCTCGACGAGTTTCGCATCTACCTCGATCTCGGCGTTCGGCATATCGCCGATCTGGCCGGGTACGATCACATCCTGTTCGTTACGGCGCTCGCCATTCCCTTCGGGATCCGTGACTGGCGACGTCTGGCCATCCTCGTCACCGCGTTCACCGTGGGCCACAGCCTCACCCTGGCCCTCGCCACGCTGCGGCTAGTCTCGGTGTCGTCGCAGCTCGTGGAAACGCTGATCCCGGCCACCATTCTGGTGACGGCGCTCGGCGCGTACACCGCCGACACCCCGCGGCGCCCCGAGAACCCGGTCACGATCGCGCGCTACGGCATGGCGCTGTGCTTCGGTCTCATTCACGGACTGGGCTTCTCGACGTACCTCCGGGCGCTGCTCGGCGACGAAGAGAGCATCGCGGGTCCGCTGCTCGCGTTCAACATCGGACTCGAGCTCGGCCAGCTCGTCATTCTATGTGTCGTCCTCGCCATTGGCGCCGCGCTCGTCCCGGCGATACTTCCGCGTCGCCGGTGGGTACAAATTCTGGTGGGCGTGACCGGTGGTCTCGCGCTCATGCTGCTGGTCCAGCGCCTCGGCGACTGGTCGTGATCACCCATTTCACCGTTCATCGCATGCGAACGTCTCTCCGCGCCTTTGCGGCTGCGCTCCTGCTCCTCCCGGCCGCGCTGCCTACCGTCTTGGAAGCGCAACAGTGGCTGAACGCCGAGCCGAACCCCAAGGTCAACAAGTCGTCGTTCCGCGCGCTCGACGAATGGCCGTCGCCGAACGATTTCCGTGATGCGTCCGGTTCGCCAGGACCGCGTTATTGGCAACAGCGAGTGGACTATGTGATCCGCACCACGCTCGACACCACGACGCACTCGGTGAAGGGCTCGGAGCGCATCACGTATCACAACAACTCGCCGCAGCCACTCGGCTACCTGTGGTTCCAGCTCGATCAGAACATCGAAGCAAAAACGAGCCGCGCCAACATGACGAAGTCGGCGCTGCCGGCCACGATGTCACCGCAGGCCCGCCGCTTTTTGCTGCCAGAGGAAGAGCCGGTGGGCGGCTACGACATCACGCGCGTGGCGCTGATGTCGGTGAACGGACAAACGGCGAAGCCGGCGCGGTACATCATCAACGGCACGCAGATGCGCGTGAACCTCGACACGCCGATCCCCACCGGTGGCAAGGCCGTGGTGGACATCGACTGGTCGTTCGTAGTGCCCGAGGGCGGCAACAACAACCGCGGCGTGCGTGAACTGGTAAAGGACGGTTGGATCTACGAGATCGCGCAGTGGTTCCCGCGTGCTGCCGTGTATGACGACGTGACCGGCTGGCAGAACGACCCGTTTCTCGGCCAGGGTGAGTTCTATCTCAATTTCGGCAACTACGACGTCAGCATCACGGTGCCGCACGATCACATCGTGCGCTCCACGGGTACGCTGAAGAACCCGCTACAGGTGCTCACGCCCACGCAGCGCGCGCGCTTGGCGACGGCGATCGCCGGCGACACGTCGGTGTTTATCGTGCGCCCCAACGAAGTGGCCACGCCCGGTGCGCGTCCAGCTGGCACGGCCCCGATCACGTGGCGCTTTACCGCCGAGAACGTGCGCGACTTCGCGTGGGCCAGCAGCAAGACGTTCGTGTGGGACGCCGCCGGTTTCCGCTACGCGCCGGCCGGCCGCACGATCGAACTGCACTCGGTGTACCCGCGCGACGCGATGCCGTTGTGGAGCGACATCTCGACCAAGGCGATCGCGCAGACCATGCGCAGCTACGGCCGCCTGGCGTTCGAGTATCCATATGCGCAGGCGTCGAACGTGAACGGATCGGTGGGCGGCATGGAGTATCCCATGATCGCCTTCTGCGGCGGGCGCCCCGGCGCGGACGGGAAGTACACCAAGAATCAGGAATACGCGCTGGCCTCGGTCACCATTCACGAGGTCGGACACAACTGGTTTCCGATGATTGTCGCTACCGACGAGCGGAAGTGGACGTGGATGGACGAGGGACTGAACTCGTTCCTCGAGTACTACGGCTCGCTCGACTACGACAAGAACTGGCCGGCGGCGCGTCTGCGCGGGCCGGCGCCGAACATCGTGAACTACATGAAGGACGCCGACCAGGTGCCCCTCATGACCGAGTCGGACTTTGTGCATCGACAGTTCGGCAACAACGGCTACAGCAAGCCGGCCGCCGGCTTGGTCATGCTGCGCGAGAAGGTGCTGGGCCCCGAGCGCTTCGACCTGGCGTTTCAGGAGTACTCGAAGAAGTGGATGTTCAAGCATCCGCAGCCGGCCGACCTGTTCCGCACGTTGGCCAGCGGCGCGGGTGAGCGCCTCGATTACTTCTGGCGTGGGTGGTTCTACAGCACCTACAACAATGATCAGGCGATCACCAAGGTCGAGTCGCAGGATGCGCAGGCGTTCGCCGGCACGACCAAGCGTGGGAAGTTCTATCACCGCATTACCGCCGAGAACAAGGGCGGGCTCGTGTTGCCGCTGGAGCTCGAGATCGAGTTCACCGACGGCACCAAGGAGCGCGTGAAGATGCCGGCCGAAGTGTGGCGCAACAACGAGAAGTCCCACGACTACGGCTTCTTCTCCGACAAGGAGATCGCCAAGGTCACGGCCGATCCCGATTCGGGATTTGCAGACGTGGATCGTACCAACAACACGTTCACGAAGGGCGCGAGCACGCGCCCGATTGGATGAAACTCGCCACGCTGGCCTTGGCCGCCCTGTTGTTCGGTGGCGGCGACGCAGGTGACCGTGTGATGCACGACGTGCACAGCACGCACACGCGCGCCGTCGTCGAGGGCGGCACGGTGATGTGGAAGGTGCGGCTGTTCAGCGATGATCTGGAAAAGGGGTTGCGCGCCTATGCGCGTCGCCCCGCCTTCGCGCTGGACCGTGACCCCAAAGCCGACTCGCTCTTCACCGCGTACTTCAACGCCACGGTGAGCGTATCGGCCGACGGCCGCGCGCTCAAGGCGCAGCTGGTGCAGCAGGGCGTGGACACAGATCCGGTGGGCGGCACCGTGCACTGGTATTTGCTGCAGTTCGACGCCGGGCGTGCACCGGCCATGCTTGCTATTCGCAACACGCTGTTGGCCGAACTCTTTTCGAATCAGGCCAACATCGTGGTGCTGTTGTCGATGCCAGGCGAGAAGCGCCATTCGCTGTACTTCGGCGATGGCGACATGCTGGCGCAGACCGTCAACCTGCGGCGCTAGACGTCCGTTACCGGTCCGCCCACATCGCGTCCGGGTCGGCCGCCGCCAAGGCTACGCAGAACGTCGCAATCCGCTCCACGGCCTGCGCCACGAACGCGGCGCCCTTCTCCGCGGTCGCCGCGCGCGGGTCGCCCACGCCGGTATCGGCGGTCACCTGCGTCCAGCGACGCGGCATCCACGCCCAGCCGCTGCGTACGCCGTCGAACACGCTGGGCTTGGCGTGCCCATCGCCCCACGTGCTGCGATCGGGCACGACCAAGTGCGGCGCCACGTGCATGATCGCCGCAGTCTCGAGTTCGCCAGCGTGATCGCCCGCGCTCTCGAACACACCATGATCGCCGGCCTGCCACCAATTCACGATCGCGAGCACGATCGTTGTGCTGGGCTGTAGCTCCCGCACCAGCGCGCGGAGTTCATTGCCGCCGTGCGCGTTGAGTAACACCAGCGCCCGCACGCCATGCGGCTCGAGGCTCGTCACCACATCACGCAACAGCGCCAGCTGCGTGCTCGGCATCATGTTGATCGTGAAGCGCAGGTCGAGCTGCTTGGTGTTCACGCCGAATGGCACTGCCGGTAACGCCGCCACACGTACGCTCTGGGCGGCGCACGAGGCCGCCACGCGAGCCGCGACCTCACGCCCCATGATGGTGTCGGTGCCATACGGCAAATGCGTGTTGTGCGGCTCAGTGGCCCCGAAGGGCAGCAGCGCCACCGGCCACTCGCCGTCACGCATGGTCGGCCACGTCTGCTCTTCCAGCACACCGGCGCGCGGTGCGTATGCGTCGGACGTACTCACGAATCAGCGCCCCTGCCCGAACGTATCACACGAGCGCGGATCGCCCGAGTTTATGCCCTTACGGAACCACGCCTTCCGGTCGGCACTCGACCCGTGCGTGAACGATTCCGGGTTCACCCGACCCGTCGACATCTGCTGCAGGCGATCATCACCAACCGCCGCGGCCGCGCCGAGTCCTTCGTCGAGGTCACCGGGTTCGATGATGCCCTCGCGTGCCGCGAAATGCGCCCACACGCCGGCATAGCAATCGGCCTGCAGCTCCATGGCCACCGACAGCTGATTGCCCGCCGCCGGATTGCGCTGCACGGCGCTGCGCATGGCCTTCTCGGTACCCGTGAGATGCTGCACGTGGTGCCCGATCTCGTGCGCCAACACATACGCCTGCGCAAAATCACCGGGCGCGCCGAACTGACGATCGAGCTGATCGAAGAAGGAGAGATTCACGTACACGCGCTGATCGCCGGGGCAGTAGAACGGCCCCGACGCCGCACTGGCGTCGCCGCACGCCGACTGCACCCCATCGCGGAACAGCACCAACCGCGCGTCCTGGTATCCCGGCACCAGCGTGTGCCACGACGCCTGCGCCGTGTCGAGCACGAACGACACGAACTGCACCATCTGCTCCTCGGCAGCGTCGGCCACCGGCGCCTGCTGCGCGGCCGGTGCCATGGCATCACCCGGCACCCCGCCAGTGAACTCGGTGAGCAGATCGCGTTTGAAGATCAGGCTCAGCACCAACAAGATCACGGTGCCGCCGAGGCCCAGCTTCACGCCGCCGCCTCCGCCGCCGCGGAATCCTCCGCCGCCACTCGCGCCACGACGATCTTCGAGATTGTCACTCCGGCCACCCGGGGTCCAACGCATCTGTCGTTCTCCGCGATTACGGCGCCGAAGTCGGCTTCACCGGTAAAAAGTCCTGATCATCCGCCCCGACCGTGCGCAGCCACACCAGCACCTCGGCAATGCGCTCTGGTCCGAAAATACCCCGCTGTCCCTGTAACCGGCGCACCTGTCGGAGCTCGCGCCCGTTTTGACTCCACGTCGAACTGTAACTGCCAAAGAAGCTCGTAGCGGACACGTTGGCCGGGAGTTCAACGGTCCAGCCCGGCGGCAACGTCACGATCCACTCGGTGACATTGGCCATCGGGGCCAGAATCTGGCCGGCGTCGATCGGCAACTGCCGCGCGCCGCGACTTTCGAGTTCCCTGAGTGCCGCGCGGACGCTCCGTGCCGGTCCGCGCACCACCGACGGTATGGCGAGGAGTTTGGTCGTTCCGATCGTGCGGATCAGCGCATCAGACGACACCGTATACGAGAGCTGCGCGGGCGCCGAAAGATCGCGACCGTTGAAGAGCACCAGCGAGTCTATCCTCGCGGTACCGGAGCGCTCGGAACCGAAGAGGCGCTGCGTGATCGATCGCGAGAACGCGGCGCGCCGCGTGGAGTCGAGTGGCGTGCTCAGCCCCATGCGCATGGCGTACGTGGGCGACCCTTGCGCACGCTCAACGGCGCGGCCGGTCGCCCGACCGTCTGCACCTAACAGCATCGTGAGCTGCAACGACGACACGTTCTGCTCCGTGGGTCGCACGGGCAGCGTAATCCGCTGCGCCGCGCCGTCCTCGCCAACAATGATCGCGAAACTTCCTTGATACGCATCAGGCAACTCACCATACGGAATCGACTCGGCCGTGAGGTCGGTGTACACCCAACCCGCGCCGTCGCGCACGGCGGCGATGGCGTGATTGAACTGGAACACCGTTGGCACGTTGGGATCGGGACGCGGCGAGAGCGACAGCAACACGGTGTTCGCCGCGATGCGATACCGGCGCAGTGCGGCCACGAACAGCGTCGCCTTGTCCTTGCAGTCGCCGAGCGAGGTCGCGAGCACGTCATCTGGCGTGCGCGGCTGGTAGCTGCCCATGCCGAGGGCCACCGAGAGATACCGGATGTCCTGCGCCACGAACCGATGCACCGCACGAACGGTGTCGAGCATCGTGCGCGCACCGCTCGCGCGCACGAGCGAATCGACGCGCGTGGCGGCGGTGGCACTCAACGCGTAGCGATCTTTCGACAGGCCGTGATACCACCTCGCGATCTCGGTCCACGTGCTCCGTGGCGCCACGGTGATCGTTTGCACCACGCCATTCGAATCGGCCGCGAACGGCTCGCCGCGGATGCCCGGCAGATCGCTGGCCGCCCACGTGTAGCGCCGACGCCCGTTCGCAATGTCATCGCGACGCGGCACGGTGAGGTTGCGTTCCACGATGGTGGGCGCGTATCCCTCGGGCACGTCGAGCTCGATCAACGAGCGCCGGATGGCCACCGGCCCGTTCAGGCCGGCGCGAAAGAGAAAGTCACCCACGCGCGGCGAGGCCGATTCCTTTACTGACCACGCGATGTCGACCACCGTCCCCGCCGTCACGCCCGCCAACGACAACCGGCGCACGCGCTGATCCTGATAGATCGGATTCGCCATCGCCGCCGGCACGTCGGCATCCTGCAGCTGCGCCGGTTTGTTGGCGACGACCACACCCGTGGTGCGCAGCACGCGCACCCACTCGATGGTCAATGTCTGATGGGACGACGCGAACGCGAAGGCCTGCTCGGCCAGGCCGCGCGCGGCGCTCTCGTCGACCACCTGGACCGCCCGTCGGTTGCGCTGCTGCCAGCGTCCGTCGGCCTCCACGCGAAAACTGGATTCCTGCAACAGCACCACGAGGGGCTGCCCGACCGCGCGCGCCGGATCGACCGCCAGTCGCAGCACCGAATCGGAGGGCACGAGCGGAAGCGGCGAGGTTGACGCCGACGTCTGTGCCCACGCCGTGCGCGTGCACAACACCGCCAAGGCGCTTAGCGCCAGAGTCCGAAGCATTGGGAATGGTCGCACGCCCGCGTCGCTGGCGCGAGTGCGCTCGAGCGTCTGGTCCTACGCCGCCATGAGATCCGCCCGCGCGAACGCCAGACTCACCGCACGTCGAGCGCCACGCTTGAGTGCGCGATGCACCGACCGCGCGTAGCGCACAAAGTTCGCCCCCGCCCACGGATGTCGCGCAAAGAAGTCGAACGGCAGCATGTCGCACTTGAGGCGATTACAGGGGCCACAAGCGGTCACGAGGTTGCCCGGGTCGTGCGCCCCGCCCCGTGCGAGGGGCACGACGTGGTCGAGCGTGGCGCTGCGATGATCGAGACGCGCCGCGCAGTATACGCACCGCTGACCGCAGTCGCGCAACGCCGTGCGCCGCATGGCTTGCTTGGCGGCCACGTGCGCGGCGATCCGTGGCCGAAGTGACGACGCCCCGGCGGAGGCGGTAAGCCTCGCGACGGGGCGCGGAGAACGGTCGGTGCGAACGAGCCGGCGCGATGAGGGCCGGGTGCGTGCCGACGGCTGGGCCGAAGGGCATGGGCAGGAACTACCGCGACTGGAACGCATCATCCTCCTGGAAAACCGGGTGGACACGCACACCAAAGCTGGAGCGATCGCTGCTACGATCCGTCTGACCTCGCGAGGATACGATCACGTTCCTGCTCCCGTCAAGCCGAAAGCCGAACCGTTACCTCGTATCCGACTTACCCCTTCATGCCGCTGTTGGTGAGCGGATCGCGCAGCATGCTGCCGATGCGGGCGGCCATGCCGTCGAGCTGCTGGCGGTTCGGCATCTGGGATCCCGGAAACGGCAGCGGCACATCAAACCCGTCGCCCTCGCGGCGCGGGATCAGGTGGATGTGGTAATGCATCACGTTCTGGCCGGCGGCCGCGCCGGAGTTCACCACGATGTTCATGTCGGTCGCGCCCGACGCCGTTTGCACGCGCGGGATCAGCCGTGCCGCCACCATGTACAGGTGGGCACCGACGTCCTTCGGGATATCCTGCAGCACTTCGTAGTGCTCACGCGGGACGACCAGCACATGACCGGGGTTGACCGGTTGAATATCGAGGAAGGCGATGGCGACCGAATCCTCGTAGCAGATCGACACTTCGCCGGCACCGCGAATCAGGTCGCAGAACGTGCAGTGGCCGCTGGACGGCGTCATCGGAGCTGTAGGAGCATGCATAGGATTTCACCAAAGAGTGGAGATCGTCTTGCCAACCTGACGCCAAAACCATCGTCCGGCAAGCATGGCATGATCCCGGCCGGAGAAAGTCCTTTCCGCTCGCGAACGCGCTAAGTTGCAGCGTTGTCTGTCTCCAGCCCTCCAGATCACTTCGATGGCCACTTCGACCCGCCCGAGCCGCCCCCGCAAGGGAGCTGCCGCCGAGACCGCGCTCACGCGTGAGCAGATGGTACACGCCTACCGCGTGATGTACACGTCGCGCCGGTTGGACGACAAAGAGATTCAGCTCAAGCGCCAGAACAAGATCTTCTTCCAGATCTCAGGCGCCGGCCATGAAGCCGTGCTCGCTGCGGCCGGTCTGGTGCTGCGTCCGTCGCACGACTGGTTCTACTTGTATTACCGCGACCGGGCACTCTGCCTGCAGCTTGGCATGACGCCGGCCGAAATGCTGTACAGTGCCGTCGGCGCCGCGATCGACCCGAACTCGGGTGGTCGTCAGATGCCGAGCCACTGGGGCAGCAAGGCGCTCCACATCGCGTCGGTGTCCTCGCCGACCGGTACGCAGTTCCTGCAGGCGGTCGGCAACGCCGAAGCCACGCTGCGCGCTTCCCAGGGCGGGATCGCCGACGGCTTTCCCGGCGACGAAGTCACCCTCGTCACCACCGGCGACGGCACGACGAGCGAAGGCGAGTTCTGGGAGTCGCTGAATACAGCGTGCAACCTCAAGCTCCCGATCGTCTATCTCGTGGAGGACAACGGCTACGCGATCTCCGTGCCGGTCGAGGTAAACACCGCCGGCGGATCGATCTCCAAGCTCGTGGCGTCGTTTCCCGGCCTGTACATCGAGGAAGTCGATGGCTGCGACTTCCACGCCTCGTATGCGGCGATGGAGCGCGCGGTGGCGTACGCGCGCGAACGGAAGGGGCCGGCCTTCGTGCACGCGAAGGTGATCCGCCCGTATTCGCATTCGCTCTCCGACGACGAGGTGTTCTACCGTCCGCAGGACGAGCGGGACGTCGACGCGGCGCGCGATCCGCTCCGCACGTTCCCGGCCTATCTCGTGGCCGAGGGGCTCGCCACGGAGGCCGAACTCGAGGCGCTGCGCGAGGAGGTCGACGCGCTGATTCTCGAGGCCACCGACGACGCGCTGGCGCAGCCGCAGCCGGCGGCCGACATGGTCACCTACGGCGTATACGCGCCAGATGTCGACCCGACGGCGGAACCCTTCGATACCGAGGACGATCCGCAGTTCACCGGCGAGCCCACCACCATGGTGGATCTGCTCAATGCCTGCATGCGCGACGAGATGGCGCGCGACGAACGCATCCTGGTGTTCGGCGAAGACGTGGCCGACGTCTCTCGCGAAGAGCACCTGGGCAAGGTCAAGGGCAAGGGCGGTGTGTTCAAGGTGACCCACGGCCTGCAGACCAGGTTCGGTGGCGGCCGCGTATACAACTCGCCGCTGGCCGAGGCCAACATCATTGGTCGCGCCATCGGACTGGCCCACCGCGGGTACAAGCCGGTCGTCGAGATCCAGTTCTTCGACTATATCTGGCCGGCGTTCATGCAGATCCGCGACGAACTCGCCACGATGCGTTGGCGCTCCAACAATTCGTTCACCGCGCCGGTCGTGATCCGTACCACGTACGGCGGCTACATCCGCGGTGGCCCCTACCACTCGCAAACGGGCGCGTCGCTGTTCACGCACACCCCCGGTCTGCGCGTGGTGTGCCCCAGCAACGCGCTCGACGCGAATGGGCTGCTGCGCACCGCCATCCGCAGCGACGACCCGGTGCTCTTCCTCGAACACAAGCACCTGTATCGCCAGACGTACAATAAAGGCCGCTATCCGGGCCCCAACTTCATGATCCCGTTCGGCAAGGCGAACATTCTGCGCGCAGGCACCGATGTCACGCTGGTGACCTACGGCGCCACTGTGCAGCGCGCCCTCGTGGCGGCGAATCAGATCGCCGAGGAAGGGGGACCCAGCGTGGAGGTGATCGACCTGCGCACGCTCTCGCCGTGGGACGAGGAGGCCGTGTTCTCCAGTGTGAAGAAGACCGGCCGGGTCATTGTGGCCACCGAGGATTCGCGCTCGTGGGGCTACGGCGCCGAGATCGCCGCGCGCATCGCGGATGAATGCTTCGCGTGGCTCGATGCGCCCGTGAAGCGCGTGGCCAGCCGAGATGTCTTTGTGGGATACGCGCCGTCGCTGGAAGATGCGACGCTGCCTCAAGTGGACACCTTCCGTACCGCGTACCTCGAGATCGTGCAGTACTGATCCCCGCGAACCGGCAGGGACCGCATCGCACAGCACCCCGGCGTCGCCACAGAGGCAGCGCCGGGGTGTTGCGTTGCGGGGCCTTCAACGGCGGCGCGTCCGGAGCCGGCCTCCATCCGCCCCCGCGCCACTCCGCACTATGGCGCTCGTCGGCCCCGGCCATAGCTTCCTCGCTGTCCCCTCACATCCGGAGTTTCGATGTTCGCTCTCCCGAGGCGCTCCCTCGCCATCGGTGCGCTGGTGCTCGCCGCCCCCGCCGCGCTCGTCGCCCAGCCGGCCGCGGGCCCCGCCCGCCCCGGCGCCCCCCGCGCCATCACGCCGACTGATATTTCGGCCTGGAAGTCCATCCGCGGCCCGTCGCTGTCCAACGACGGGGCGTGGTTCGCCTACACGGTCGCGCCGAACGAAGGCGACGCTGAGGTGGTGATCCGCCAGACGGCATCGGGTGGTAAAGAGCATCGCTTCCCGATCGGCGAAGCGCCGGCGGCAGCGGGCGGACCCGGCGGCGGGGGCAATGCCGCCCTCCAGCTCTCCGGCGACGGCAAGTGGGCCGCCATGCTGGTGTATCCCAAGGCGGCCGATCAGAAGCGCATGCGCCGCGAGCGTCGCGCCGTGCAGTCGAAGCTCCGGCTGGTGAATCTCGCCACCGGCGAGGCACGCGAGTTCGACAAGATCCGACGCTTCTCGTTCGGTGGTGACGCGCCGAAGTGGGTCGCGATGCAGGCCTATGCGCCCGAAGCGAACGGCGGCGGTGGTGGCGGTGGCGGCGGTGGCGGTTTGCCGGGCCCCGGCGCGCCGGGCATGGGCGGGAACCCGCTCGGCGGCGGCGCGGGCCGCGTGGACGGCACCGACCTGTTGCTCCACGAGTTGGGCACCAACGCGAGCTTCAACGTGGGCAACGTGGGCGACTTCGCCTTTGACGACAACGGCCGGTGGCTCAGCTACACCATCGATGCGCGCGATCAGCTTGGCAACGGCGTGCAGCTGCGCGATCTCGCGACCGGCACGGTGAAGTCGATCGACGCCGGCAAGGCGCTGTATCGTCGCCTCGCGTGGACCGACAGTTTTCCCGCGTTTGCGTATCTCAAGGGCACGATCGACAGCGCCGCCACCGACACCACGTGGTCGGCCGCCGCCGTATCCCGCGTAGGTACGCCTACGCAGCAGATGATTGCCGTGGGTACCAGCGGTTCCGCTGCCCTGCCCAACGGCATGGAAGTGAGCCCCGAGCGCACGCCGCGCTGGCTGGAGCAGATGGACGGCCTCGCGATCGGCCTCCGCGTGGCCACGCCGCCGGTGCCCAAGAGCGAGCAGCTCGACGACGACGATCGTCCGTCGCTCATTCTCTGGCACAGCAAGGACGCGCGCCTGCAGTCGATGCAGATCGTGCAGGAGAACGCCGACAAGAGCTTCTCATTCCTCGCGACGTACCTGCCGGCCACGCAGAAGGTGGTACAGCTCACCGATGACGTGGTCCGCACCGGCACGCTCGGCGCGCGCGATCGCTACGTGCTCGGCACCGACAATCAGGCGTACGAGCGCCAGAGCAGCACCGACGGCATCCAGCGCCGCGATCTGTATCTCATCGACGCCCGCACCGGCACGCGCACGCTGGTAAAGAAGGAGCTGCGTGGCACGTCCACGCTGTCGCCCGACGGCAAGTCGGTGCTCTTCTGGGATGACGGCAACTTCCACGCGTACGACGTGGCCACGAAAGCCATCGCGAACGTGACGGCGGGCGCACCGGTGTCGTTCATCGACACCGAAGACGATCACAACGTGGACCGCCCCAGCACGAACATCGTGGGCTGGAGCAAGGATGGACGCTTCGCGCTCATCAGCGACAACTACGACGTGTGGCGCATCGGCATGGCGGGCAAGAGCTGGGCGAATCTCACGGTGAACGGTCGCGCCACGCGCACACGCTATACCCGCGTGATCAACACCGACCCGCGCGAGCGCAACATCGACCTCGCCAAGCCGGTGTACATGGCCGCGCAGCAGGCGCTCACCAAGAAGGAAGCGATCGTGCGTATCGATCCGGCCAAGGCGGGCGCGGTGGCGATCACCGGCTGGCGCGATGCGCGTCATGCGCCGATGAAGGCGCGCGACGCCGAGGTGTGGGTGTCGTCGATTCAGACGTCCACGCGGTTCCCCGATTACTGGCGCGTGAGTTTCGGCAACGGCGCGATTGCCGACTCGGTGCGCTTGTCGGATGCGAACCCGAACCTGAACGGCGTGGCGTGGTCGGCCGGCTCGCGCATTGTGAACTACGTGACCGAAAAGGGCGACTCGCTGCAGGGCGCGCTCTATCTCCCCGCGGGCTACGAAGAAGGCAAGAAGTATCCGACGCTGGTGTTCATTTACGAGCTGCAGTCGGACAACCTGAATAGCTTCTACTCGCCGAACTTCTCGAGCTCGCCGAACGCCCTGATCGGCGTGCACAACTCGCGCGGCTATGCGGTGTTCCTGCCGGACATCGTGTACAAGCTCAACGATCCGGGCATGAGCGCGGTGTGGAGCGTGGTGCCGGCGGTGAAGGCGGCCATCAAGACGGGTGTCGTGGACTCGGCCAACGTGGGCTTGCACGGTCACTCGTGGGGCGGTTACCAGACGGCGTTCCTGATCGGCCAGACCAACATCTTCAAGAGCGCCGTGGCCGGCGCACCGCTCACCGACATGGTGAGCATGTACAGCTCGGTGTACTGGAACTCCGGCAGCACGAACCAGGGCATCTTCCAGAGCTCGCAGGGTCGCTTCAAGGGCAACTTCCTGGAGAACAAGGACGCCTACGAGCGCAATTCGCCCAACCGCTTCGCCGACAAGGTGAAGACGCCGCTCATCATTCTGCACGATGACAAGGACGGCGCGGTCGATTTCAATCAGGGCATCACGTTCTACAACACGCTGCGTCAGCTCGACAAGGACGTGATCCTGCTGGAGTACGTGGGCGAGAATCACGGCCTCGCGCAGCTCAAGAACCGCAAGGACTACGATCTGCGGCTCATGGAGTACTGGGACAGCTACCTGAAGGGGGAGAAAGCCCCGGAGTGGCTGGCCAAGGGCATCCCGCGCCTCAAGCTGGAAGAGCATCTGCGCGAGCAGAAGAAGAAGCTCGAGGGGAAGAAGATCGCGATGTAACCAGACCGATCGGCGCTCCTTCACGTAGCGTCCGATCAGGTCGAATCGGCTGCGGGCAGCGGGTCACCCTGCCAACCGTCCGCCCGCAGCCTAATGGACACGGGCCGCGAGCTGATCGCCCGCGGCCGACGCCGACCTGGTCGTGCTCGATGCCGCTACCGCGTCCGTGACGTGCTGGCGCGTGGAGGTTGGCACATTCCGGGCGGAATGACCGTTCGCCGTGGCACCTTCGAGACAGCGTAACGCCGTTCTCCTGACGCGCCGGAATCGGGGTGTGAAATTCGGCGCAAGATGATGTTTGTGTAAGGAAACAAGTATTGACTTAATCGCCCTTTGGCTGGAACTTGGGTCTCCGGCTGTTGTTCGTGACAGCAGGCAACTGTTTCAAGACATAGGCATTTGGTCAACGACCCCGACACTGGGGTCGGCGCTAAGAGGGAACCCGGTGCGATTCCGGGGCGGCCCCGCCGCTGTGAGGGATGACGAAGGAGCTGCACGCCACTGGGTACTCATGTCTGGGTACACGGGAAGGCCGCTCCAGAGGATGAATCCCGAGCCAGAAGACCTACCAGATTGCCGGAGTCCGCGCGCACCCTCGAGGGAGGGCACGCCGGGGATTGCTGCGTGCCATTCGCTTGAGTGGCGCCAGCTCCGCTGGGCTCCTTGCTGCGCATCGCAAGGAGCCTGTTTTGTCCCCCGGCGTCCGCCGAGGGACGAAAGCGCAGGTCCTCGGGGGTGTGCATTTAATCGCTGGTTCACCCGAAGGAGGCTCAGTTGGCCACGTCCGTCGCCCCCCGCAGTTCCGAGATCCGAGCCAGCTACGACGCCGTCGGGATGAAGGCAGTCACCGAGGTCGTCAACCGTGACGGCCGGTCATCCGCGTGGGATCCGGAGCGTATCACTCGTGCGATCGCGCTCGCGTTTTACGCGTCGCGTCACGACGATGCGCCCAATCCGCTGCACGATGACGCCGCCCACCGCTTCGGCCTCGGCTTCACCGACTTTGCCGACGTCTGCGCGATCACGCAGCTGGTGGTGAACACCGTCGAGCGTCGGGCCCAGGATCATGTCCCCACGGTCGAAGAGATCCAGGACATCGTCGAAATGATGATCGCCGCCCGCGGTCATTGGGACATCGCCAAGCGCTACGTGCTGTATCGCGCCGCCCGCGCCCAGCATCGCATCAACGTGCACGCCGAGAACGGCTTGCAGGACTACATCTTCCTCTCGCGCTACTCGCGCTACCGGGAAGATCTCGGTCGCCGCGAAACGCCGTCGGAAGCGTTCACACGCGTGATGGACATGCACCGCGACCACTTCGCCGACCGGGTCGACCTTCCGGTCGCCGGTTTCGGTGGACGCACCATGCGGGCCCTCATGGCGGAAACGGAGGCTGCGCTGCAGCGTCGCGCGATCCTGCCCTCCATGCGCTCCCTGCAGTTCGGCGGCCGGGCCATCGAAGCGAACAACGCGCGCATGTTCAACTGCGCCTTCACGCACATGGACCGGCTCGACGCGTTCAAGGAATCCTTCTTCCTGCTCATGTCGGGCACGGGCGTCGGCTTCAGCGTGCAGAAGCAGCACGTGGCACAGCTCCCCACCTTCCCGCTCCGGGCGGCGGAGAACGAGCTGCCCGTGGTGCACCACCTGGTGCCCGATACGCTCGAAGGGTGGGCGGATGCCCTCGACGCCCTGATCCGCTCGTACCTCGACGGCACCAAGGTCGAGTTCAACTTCAGCGCCGTTCGCTCGCGTGGCCAGCCGTTGCGCACCTCTGGGGGGCGCGCGCCGGGTCACTTGCCGCTCAAGAAGGCGCTGTTGGCGGCCGAACGGATGCTCGAGCAGGTGCCGGGCCGCGCGCTCCGTCCGATCGAAGTGTACGACATCATGATGCACGTGGCGGTCGCCGTGCTCTCCGGCGGCATCCGTCGCTCGGCCACCATCTGCCTGTTCTCGTCGGACGACGACGAAATGGCGGCGGCCAAGACGGGCAACTGGTTCGAGACCAACCCGCAGCGCGGTAAGTCGAACAACTCCGCCGTGCTCGTGCGCGAGACGGTGCAGCCGTCCGACTTCTCGAAGCTGTTCGAGTTCCAGAAGGAGTTCGGTGAACCCGGCTTCTACTTCGTGGACGACGCCGAGTATGGCGCCAATCCGTGCGTGGAAATCGGCCTCGCGCCGTACATGATCGTGGACGAAGCGGCGCAGGCGAAGCTCGCGAAGTACGGCCGTCCCGATGTCGCGATCGGCTCGCGCGTGTCGGGCTGGCAGATGTGCAACCTGACCACGATCAACGCCGGCGCCTGCGACAGCGAAGAGTCGTTCCTGGCGTGCTGCCGCGCGGCGGCGTTGCTGGGCACGATGCAGGCGGCCTACACCAACATTCCGTACCTCGGTGCCGCCACGCGTGTGATCAACGAGCGTGAGTCGCTGCTGGGTGTCTCCATCTGCGGCATTCTCGATCGTCCGTCGCTGCTGCTCAATCCGTCGGTGCTGGAGCGTGGCGCCAAGGAATGCCTCGATACCAACGCGGCGATCGCCGAACATCTTGGCATCGAGCCGGCCGCGCGTATCACGTGCGTGAAGCCGGAAGGCACCGCCAGCCTCGTGCTGGGCGCGGGCTCGGGCATCCATCCGCACCATGCGCGTCACTACTTCCGTCGCGTGCAGGCCGCGCGCACGGAGCCGTTGTACCAGTGGTTCAAGCTGCACAATCCGCACATGACCGAAACGTCGGTGTGGGATCCCGAGACGACTGACGTGATCACCTTCCCGGTGAGCGCCGAGCCCGACGCGATCCTGCGCGAAGATGTGGGCGCCGTGCAGTTCCTCGAGTACGTGCGTCTGGTGCAGGAGCACTGGGTCCGCGCCGGTCGTCGTCACGAGCAGTACAACCCGGGCCTGCACCACAACGTCTCCAACACCGTCACCGTGAAGGACGACGAGTGGGAAGCCGTGCAGCAGTTCATCTGGGACAATAAGGAATACTTCGCCGGCATCTCGCTGCTGCGCGAAACGGGTGACAAGATTTACGCGCAGGCGCCGCGCGAGGAAGTCACGACCGAGTCCGACATGATCCGCTGGAACGCGCTGTCGTATCGCGAGGTCGACTACACCATGCTGCTGGAAGGCGTGGACATGACCACGCTCGCCGACACGGTGGCGTGTGCGGGTGGGGCGTGCGAGATCATTTAGGCGAGTGCTGGTGAACTGACCGAACCAAACACCCTAGGAAACAGGAAGGAGGGTATCAGGACGGAGGAAGCAGGTGAACCGCGCGTGGTTCCTGCTTCCTGCCCCCTGATACCCTCCTTCCTGCTTCCTAGGGTGTTGGCTTTTCTGTTCAGTTACCCAGCCTAGTGCTTCATCCCCGCGCCCGCGCACCCTTCCAGCACGTCGAAGCGGTCGTGCAGCCCTTTGAGACCCGCCTTGAGTTCAGCATCGGCGGCCTTGGCCACAACCATGGCGGCCACCTTCTCGGTCTCTGCCGGCAACTCCGCCTGGGCCTTCAGCAGTTCCGGCTTCTGGCACGCCATCGGCGACTTCGACGCCGCCACGAGCTTCGCCGACGCCACCATGTCGGCGGCCTTGGCGCGGATTGGCGCCAGATCGTTCTGGTCCTTGGCCGGGTGCCAGGTAGCCATCATCAGCATGTGGTACGCGTCGAGCTCCTTCCAGCTCTCAGCCTTGGCGGCGCCGTGGTCCATCTTGCTGTGGTCCATTTTGGAATGGTCCATCGCCGGAGCGGGCGGCTTGGCAGGGGGCTTTTCCTGGGCGGACAGCGGAGCGGCGATCAGGGCGGCGCTTGTCGCGAACAGCGCGGCCAAACGGGTCGGCGTCATGGTCATGTCAGGGCGGGATAAGGGTCGAAACGTAGGACGAAGGGCCATCGGACTCCGGTGATACCGCAAAGTTCGTCATTCGGGCCATTTCGGACAATCATTTGCCCAACGCCTCACCCTGCCCCATCGTATGCCTGTTGGCTCCCCTCGCGGGAAAATCCGGCAGCCGGGTCCGGCTGTCCCAGTATCCTCCCCACCCGTCCCTCGCATGATCAGCCTGCGTCGTGCCACCCGGCTTTCCACCGCGATGTTGTTCGCGGCGGCCCTGCCGACCACGCTCTCGGCTCAGCCGCGCCTCACGTCACCCAAGGAATTCTTCGGGCATGACATCGGCGCCGACTACGAGCTGCCCAACTACACCAAACTGCACGCCTTCTTTGCGACCATCGCGAAGCAGAGCGACCGCGTGATCCTCGACACGATCGGCATGACCGAAGAGGGACGCCCGCAGATCATGGCGATCGTCTCCTCGCCCGCGAACCTGAAGAATCTGGCGCGCTACAAGGAGATCTCGAACCGGCTGGCCAACGCCGAGGGGCTCGACTCCGCCGAAGCGGCCAAGCTGGCGAAGGAAGGCAAGGTGGTGTTCTGGATCGATGGTGGCCTGCATGCGACCGAAGTGCTCGGCGCTCAGCAGCTCATGGAGTCGTTCTACCAGCTCACCAGCCGCACCGATGACGAGACGATGCGGATCCTGAACGACTGCATCATTCTCATGGCGCATGCGAATCCGGACGGCATGGAGCTCGTAGCCAACTGGTACATGCAGGAACCCGACAAGCTGCGCCGCAACACGAACATCCCGCGCCTGTACGAGAAGTACGCCGGTCACGACAACAACCGTGACGCGTACATGAATGCGCTGGCCGAGACGCGCAACATGTCGCAGCAGCTGTTCGTGGAATGGAATCCGCAGATCATGTACAACCACCACCAGACGGGCCCCACGGGCACGGTCATGGCGGCACCGCCGTATCGGGATCCCGCCAACTACTGGTTCCACCCGGCCATGATCACGGGTCTCGATCTCGTGGGCGCCGCGCTGAATCATCGGTTCGTGCTCGAGCACAAGCCCGGCCTCACCTTCCGCGCCGGCTCGAACTACAGCACGTGGTGGAACGGGGGCATGCGCACCGTCGGCTACTTCCACAACCAGATCGGCATCCTCACCGAGACGATCGGCAATCCGACGCCCATTCGTGTGTCGCTCGTACCCGACCGCCAGGTACGCTCGGCCGGTCTGCCGTTGCCGATTGCGCCGCAGGAATGGCATTTCCGTCAGTCCATCGATTACTCGGTGTCGGCGAACTACGCGTTCCTCGACCTCGCGTCGCGCTATCGCGAAACGTTCCTGTTCAATCGCTGGGTGATGGGCAACGACCAGATCAAGAACGGCTCGAAGGACAACTGGACGATTTCGCCCAAGCGCGTGGACGCGATGATCGCGCAGATCACGAAGGACCGCGCTGCAGCGGCCCCTGAAGCGAATCGCGCCGGTGGCCCGCGTGGCACCGGTACCGCGCCGAACATTGGCAGCGCGGTCACCAACGATCGCTACATGGCCGAACTCAAGAAGCCGGAAAACCGTGACCCGCGCGCGTATGTGTTGAGCAGCGCGCAGAACGACTTCCCGACGGCCACCAAGTTCATCAAGGCGCTGCAGTACTCGGGCATCCAGGTGCACCGCGCCACCGGTTCGTTCAACGCCAACGGCAAGTCGTTCCCGGCCGGCTCGTGGGTCGTGATGACGAACCAGGCGTTCCGTTCGCACGTGCTCGACATGTTCGAGCCGCAGGATCACCCGAATGACTTCCGCTATCCGGGTGGCCCGCCCATTCCGCCGTACGACAATGCCGGCTGGACGCTCGCGTTCCAGATGGGCATCCAGTTCGAACGCGTGCTCGACGGACTCACGGGCCCGTTCGAGAAGGTGAACGGCATCACCGCGATGCCGATGGGCATGGTCGCGAAGGGTAAGGCCGGATACTTCGTGCGGCCGGAAGTGAACGACGCGTCGACGGTGGCCAATCGCCTCGCCGCGGTGAAGGTGAAGGCGTCACGCATTCCCACGGCGTTCACCGATGGGGGCACGACGTGGCCGGCCGGCTCGTGGTTCATTCCCGCCGGCGGTGCGGCCGATAAGGTCGTGACGCAGGCCGCGAAGGATCTCGGCGTGAACTTCGCCGCCGCGAACAGCAAGCCGGGCTCGGCCCAGCCGGTGCAGCCGCTCCGCATCGCGCTCATCGATCGCTACGGCGGCAACATGCCGACGGGCTGGACGCGTCTGCTGCTGGAGAAGTTCGAGTTTGCCTTCACGACGATCTATCCGCAGGATGTCGACGCCGGCAATCTCAAAGCGAAGTACGATGTGATCGTGGTCACCGACGGTATGTTCTCCGAAGCGGGCGCCGGCCGCGGCTTCGGTGGCTCGCCCGACACCACCCTCATCGCGGCGGAGTTCCGCCGCACGATCGGCCGCGTCAGCCCCGAGAAGTCGGTGCCGGCGCTCAAGACCTTCGTGGAGGCCGGTGGCCGCATCGTCGCGATCGGGTCGTCGATCGGCCTTGGTAAGGCGATGGGTCTGCCGATCGAGAATTACATGACCGAAGCGAACGGCCGCCCGTACGCGGGCGAGAAGTACTACATCCCCGGCTCGCTGCTCGAAGTGGCTATCGACACGTCGACCACGATCGCCACGGGCATGAACCCGCGCCCGAGCGTGATGTTCGACAACAGCCCGGTGATGAAGCTGGGCCCCGATGCCGCGGCCAAGGGTGTGCGTGTGCTCGCCACGTTCGACACCGACAAGCCGCTCACCAGCGGCTGGGCGTGGGGACAGGAGCTGCTCAAGGGCGGCGTCGCGATGGCCGAAGCCAAGATGGGCAAGGGCACGATGTGGCTCTTCGGACCGGAAATTCTGTTCCGCACGCAGCCGCACGGGACGTACAAGCTGTTCCTGAACGCGCTCGATGGCGGATTCCAGCGCCCGACCAAGCCGCTGCAGTAGTTCACACCGCGGTTGAGGACGGCCCCTGCGTGTTTCGCGCAGGGGCCGTTGTGTTTGGTGGGGTATATTTCATCATGCCCATCGACCTCAAGCGTGCCACGACCGGACTGGTGCGTGCCGCTGGCATCGCGGTGCCGCTGATCGCCGGCATTACGATCGGCCAGCTGGCCACGCCATATCTGCCGGGATTCTCCACGTGGGTGCAGACACTTGGCGTGTGGGCACCGCTCGCCTTTCTGGCCGCGTATGTCGGCGTGGTGCTCTTGATGCTCCCGGCCTTCCTGCTCACGATGGCCGCCGGCGCCGTCTTTGGCGTGGTCAACGGCAGCCTGCTGGTCTTGACCGGCGCGACGATCGGCGGCACGCTGGCGTTCCTGCTGGGACGCACGGTGCTTCGTGCCAGCGTGGCCCGACGGGTAGCCGCGCACCCTACGCTGTCCGCGGTCGATCGCGTGATCGGCGACGACGGGCTTCGCTTGATGTTCCTGCTGCGCCTCTCGCCGGCGATCCCGTTCGTTTTGTCGAACTACGCACTTGGTGTCACCCGGGTTCGCACACGCCACTTCGTAATGGCGATGCCGGGGATGCTGCCGATCATCGCCTCGTACGCCGCGTTCGGCGCAGCGGGCGTGCAGGCGGCGAACGGCAAAGGCGCACTGCCGATGCCGGTGCTCGTGCTGGGTGTCGTGGCCACCGTGGTCCTGGGACTGCTCTTCGCGAGGATGACCCAGCGCGCGATCCGCGACGCGGAAGCCCGGCCCGTAGCCCACAGGTAGCCAGCGAGGTGGGTGTCCGGAGCGTAAGCTGAGGGGAGTTCACATGCCGCCCCGTTCGCCTTCCTCTCGACGCCGCCTATGCCTGCCCCATCGTTCCGCGTTCGTTGCCGTGCCGTGACGACGATCCTGCTGTTGTCCGCGATTACCGTTGGCTGCACCAGCACGACCGGTGCCGCGAGCGGCGCAGGTACGTCCGCCGCGACCGCGAGTGCGCGCGGAACCCCATCGGTGGGTCCGCGCACCGGCTCGGTGATGGTGGTGGGCGGCGGTCAGATGGGCCCTGAGGTGTACGCGAAGTTCATCGAACTCGCCGGCGGGCCCGATGCGCTGATCGTCGACGTGCCCACGGCCGGTGGCGATTCCATCGACACCGCGGAAAGTGGACGGGGACTGAAGAGTGCCGGCGCACGCAACGTGGTGGTGTACCACACCACGAGTCGCACGGTCGCCGACGCGGACAGCTTTGTCGCGAAGATCGCGAATGCGCGTGGCGTGTGGTTCGACGGCGGTCGCCAATTTCGGTTGGTCAATTCGTACGCCGGCACGAAGTCGGAACGCGCGTTTCAGGCGGTCCTCGATCGCGGCGGCGTGGTGGGTGGCTCGTCGGCCGGCGCGTCGATCCTGGGCGACTATCTCGTGCGCGGCGCGCCGTCGAACGACAATCGCCTGTTCAATCATCCGCAGTATCTGAAGGGCTTCGCGTATCTGCGCGGCGTCGCCATCGACCAGCATGTCGTCGCACGCGATCGACTCCCGGATCTGCACGACTCACTCACCTCCCGTCGCCCCGACCTGCTCGGCATTTCGGAAGACGAAGGCACGGTGTGGGTGGTGCGCGGTGACAGCGCCGAGATTATCGGGCGCAACAAGGCGTTCGTGTACAACGGCCGCGACGCCAATGACGCGGGCAGGCCATTCCTCACGCTGCGCCCCGGTGACCGCTACAATCTGGCCACGCGTCGGGTCGTATCTCGCGCGATCGACGCCACGCCGCTCACACAGAAGTTCGTGGACAACGTGTTCGCCTCGTACGGCCAATCGGCCAGCGGCGGGGCCGCCGTACTGGTGGCGCAGGATGGCAAGGTGCTGGTGAACCGCACGTACGGCATCGGCGTACAGGGCCGTTTTACGCCGGAAACCGGTGCGCCGCACTTTGCGCTCGCTGGATTGTCGGCGGTGTTGAACGCCGCGCTTGCCCCCGACAGCACGGGTCGCGTCACGGCGGCATCGGTGCGCCGCGTCACGGGGATGGGCGGCACGCAGCGACTGGCCTACGACAGCACCAAGAGACTGTGGACCGGCAACGTGGACGATCTCTATCGGTTCGATCGGGCGCGTACCGTGCAAAACACGGAGCCGAAGGGATTGTGGCTCGAGGTCACGCGCGGCGACGCCATGCAGGTCGTGTACGGCCTGAGCGAAGGACGACGCTCGGCGTGGGTGCGATATCCGGGGCGCAAGACGACGATCATCATTCTCACCAACGACGATCGCTTCGACGCGAAGTCGGCCGCCGAGCAGATCGCCGACCGGCTGCTCACGCGATGAATCGTCGTGCGAGGATCGCCACCGGTCTGACTGCGCTGTTCACCAGCGCGTCTCTCGGGGCACAACCCGCGCGTGCGCCGTTCGACGTGCCCGCGTGGGCGTTTCCGACGTCGCCGGCGCCAAGCCCGGCGCCCAAGCCTGACAGCGTGGTGCGGCATCGCGTGCCGAACTCCGCGCGGAGCTATACCATGCGGCAGGTCGGGAACGGGTTCGACATTCCCGACTGGTTTCCGGCATCGCATCCACCCATGCCGTCATCGGTGCAGTATGGTGTCGCCCCGAATGCCCGGGCCTGCGGGTACTGTCATCTGCCAGACGGCCAGGGGCGCCCGGAGAATGGCACGCTGGCGGGATTGCCGGCCGATTACATCATCCGGCAGGTGGCGGCGTTCAAGAACGGCACACGATTGTCGGCGAACCCGGTGATG
This sequence comes from Gemmatimonadota bacterium, assembly GCA_947461225.1. Classification (GTDB taxonomy): domain Bacteria; phylum Gemmatimonadota; class Gemmatimonadetes; order Gemmatimonadales; family Gemmatimonadaceae; genus Gemmatimonas. Next base: position 62,578 of record CANHJV010000001.1, read on the forward strand.
AGCACGAACAGCATGCACACCCTGGCGAAGTGGGTGGCCGACTCCGACGTCGTGTCGGCGGCGCGCTACTTCGAGAAGCTCGCGCTCACGCGTCGCAATCGCGTGGTCGAAGTCACGCAGGTACCGAAGACCCGCATCGAGGTGATGCTGTATGCGTACGCCGACACGGGCACCGAACCGATTGACGGCCGCTTGATCGAAGTGCCCGAAACGTTCGCGCGCCATGAGCTGCGCGATCCGGGCGTCGCGTACATCACGTATGTCCCCGTTGGGAGCATCGCGCGCGGACGCCGGATCGCCACCCGCGGCCCGGCCGGCCCGGCGACGTCGTGCGTGGCATGTCACGGCGCAGACTTGCTGGGTAAGGATGCCGTGCCACCGATCGCCGGGCGCGCGCCGTCGAACATTCTGCGCCAGTTGATCAACTTCCGCACCGGCGCCCGACACGACTCCGCCAGCGTGACGATGGCGCCCGTGGTGGAGAGGCTGACCGTGAGCGACATGGTCGCCCTGGCGGCCTATGTCGGATCGCGCGCGCCGAAACGCTGACGCGCCGTCGTTGACGCGCGATCGCTACTTCTTCTCGATCGCGTCCCGTACGTCGAGCAGGATCTCGAAGTAGAGCTGTTCACGACGATAGGCGAAGTCGAGGGATGCCATGGCAGCGGGATCGGCCGTTTCCTTGGCGCGATCGAACGCTTCGCGGTACATCTCTTCGAGATTGGTCAGGATCCGTTCACGGGAACGCGACATACGCAGGCCCTCGAGGGCTTTGTGGGTAAGGCGGGGCGGGACGTCATCGGGCGTAGCCGTGGCCTCCTCGGTGTCGAGGAACCTGGTCAGCTGATCAAAGATCATCCGACGACCGCGATCCGGGAGATTCACAGGGGGAGTGATGACAGGCAGAACCGGGTGAACCGCTTCGAGATCTTCGCGCGCGACGAGTACCGCTGCGTGTATTGCGGACTCGTGCAGGAACCGGACGCTCTCAGCGTGGACCACGTCCAACCGCGGATGCGCGGTGGCGACGGGTCACAGGGCAACGTAGTGACCGCCTGTAGGGGCTGCAACACACGCAAGGCTGGCCACTCCCTCCCCCGCTTCCTTACCGAGCATCCCGAGGCCCGGCGGAACTTCTTCCAGTTCGCGCGGTATGTCCATGCGAGACATCTGAAAGCGGTGGCCGAGGAGCTTGCGCGCCGGGGCGTGGTGGTGGCCTCAACGGAGCTCGTGGAGGGGATCCGGGGGCTGCGCAGCTCCGAGGCCATCGCTAACGTCGTGCAGCGGCGCGACGCGTCCTCCGAGACTAGGCAGGACAGCCCGTCAGGATCCGGGAGCGAACGGGAGATCGATGAATAACGTCAAGGTGTTCGTATTGATGGCGGGGCTCACGGCCCTCGTGGTCGCCATCGGGCAATCACTCGGCGGCGGCACGGGCGCGAGCATCGCCCTGCTCATGTCCGCCGCGATGAACCTCTTCATGTATTGGGGCTCATCCACGATGGTGCTGCGCTCGTATGGCGCGCAGGTCGTGACGGCCGCTGAGGCGCCGGAGCTGTATGAGATGGTCGACCGGCTTCGTCAACGGGCCGGCCTGCCGATGCCGACCGTCGCGATTGCGCCGCAGGAGCAGGCGAATGCCTTCGCGACGGGCCGCAATCCGGAGCATGCGGTCGTGTGTGTGACGCAGGGGATCATGCGCGCGCTCTCGAAGGACGAGCTGGAAGGGGTCATCGCGCACGAACTGGCGCACATCAAGAACCACGACATGCTGCTGCAAACGATGGCGGCCACGATGGCGGGCGCGATCAGCAATCTGGCGCAGTTCGCGTTCTTCTTCGGCGGACGCGGCGACGACGAGGACAGCAATCCCATCGCCGGTATCGTGATGCTGATCGTCGCCCCGATCGCCGCGATGCTGATTCAGTTCGCGATCAGCCGTCAGCGCGAGTTCAAGGCGGATGCGGTGGGCGCCGAGATCAGCGGCCGGCCGCTGTCGCTGGCCAGCGCGTTGATGAAGCTGGAGACTGGTGCGCGACGCATCCCGATGCACGTGTCGCCGAGCGCAGCCCCCCTGGCGATCGTGAACCCGTTGGCCGCCTTCAGCATGCGCGGCGCGAGCACATTGTTCAGTACGCACCCGCCGACACAGGAGCGGGTTGAGGCGTTACAACAGCTAAGTATGGGGTAAGGAGTAGGGAGTAGGGGGTACGCTACTCCCTACCCCGTACTCCGTACTCCCTACTTTGTCCTCCCTACTTCGCTGTTAGCCGATGGAACACCGCGTCCTCGACCACGCGGCCTTCCTTCAAGTGCTCGAGGACGATGCGCTCCAGCAGGGCGAAGGTCACGCCGGCGTACCACACGCCCTCGGGGTAGACCACGACGATCGGGCCACCGGTGCACACGCCCAGGCAGGGCGCCTCACTGCGCTTCACGCGCGTGGCGCCGAAGAGCAGTCCTTCGCGTTGCAGCAGCGACGCCAAGCGCGCATAGATCGCGCGACCCGCGCGATTCTCGCCGCAGAAGTTGCCGGTACAGACCAGCACGTGCCGGGCGTACGACTCCATGTCGGGTAAGCGGCTGCTTTGCATCGCCCTAACCTATTCGGTGCGCATCAGCCCCGCAGGAAGGCCATGACGAACTCGCCGACGATCAGCACGACAATGGCGATTTCCAGCGTCTCGCTGCGCAGCGCCTGCGCCTCGCTGTTCAGCATAGCGTAGGTCTCCCGAAGGATGGCCAGCTTGCGATCAATCCCCGCCCGCCACGCCCGGCCCCGAAACAATTCCAGTGCGGCGGAGTACACGCGGGCGAGATACACATCGTCGGTGACCTTGAGCGCGTTCTCGACGCGCTCCACCAATTCGGTAGAATCGGCCACCTGCGCCTGCAGTCGTGACAGCAGCGCCGCGAAGCGACGGCCGGGAAACACCGATCGACGGGCGCGCGCCGCTTCGATCGCATCGTAGAGCCGAGGGAGTTCGGCATCGAGTTGCGCATCGTAGTAACGCAGTTCGAGCAGCTGCGCATTGGCGAACTCGAGGATGTACTGCAGGTCGGTATCCTCCTCACGGGGCTCCACGACAAGGGCGTTCTCCCAAGTCAGGAGGGCCAGATCGTCGCCGTAGTAGGTGAACCGATGCGGCAGCAGCTCACGGCGCGCTTCCGCGCTCAGCGGGCGCGTTTCGTTCAGGAGCAGCGGCACCACATCCAATGCGGCCAGCGCGGCCGCCGCCAGCGGCGTACCACTCTCGTCCGTGAGATGCGTGATGCGGAAGACGGTGTAATCCTCGTGCACGCCGGCCACCGCCGGACGCTCGATCGCCGGCCGCATGCGCTCGCAGAGCCGCTCCAGCTGCGCGTGCACCAGCGCCGTAATGCCGGCGTGGTGCTCGAGCCGTCGGCCAAACGTCGTGAACTGCTCCCAATCGCAGGCGGCCGGCGGGCGGACCCGCACGCGCAGCGACACGACGCCGAAATCGAAGATCCGTGCCGAGAGCTCGACGTCATGGGCCGTCTCGTCGACCACGAGGACCTCGCCGCCCAGCCAGACCGTAATCGGGGGATTGTTGATCTGGAGCGCCTGCCCCTCGCCACGGATGGGCCGGACGCGCTCCGGGGCGCTGGCGGCAAGCAGGTCGAGCGCACGGTCGAGATCGATGGCGTATCCCACGTCGAACAGTCGATACGCAATGGCGGATCCGATGACGGAGAGCATGTTGCAATGTACTGCGCCACGGCCGGCCGCAAGCGCCCCTCGCGACCCTGGGCCCTGGTCACTAGCCTCCATGCATGTCTCCAATTTCCGCACTGCCCGACACGCCGGATCCGCGTATTGCCGCCAAAGGCTACGTGCACCCGGAACGCCTCGTCAGCACCGACTGGCTGGCGTCGCACCTCGATCACCCGTCGCTGCGCCTCCTCGAGTGCAACGAGGACGTGCTCCTGTACGGCGTCGAGCACATTGCCGGCGCGCAAAAGTTGGATTGGCATATCGACTTGAACGATCAGGTTGAGCGCGACTACATCGCGCGCGCGGCCTTCGAGTCACTGCTGCGCGCCAAAGGCATCGATAACAGCACGACGGTCGTGTTCTATGGCGACAAGAACAACTGGTGGGCCACCTATGCGTTCTGGGTGTTCCAGCTGTTCGGCTTCGACAACGCCGTCGTGCTCGATGGTGGTCGCGCCAAGTGGCTGTCTGAAGACCGGCCGACCACGACCGACGTGCCGTCGTTTCCGGCCAGCGCGTATACCGCACGCGAGCGCAACGATGGGTCGATCCGCGCCTTCATCGACGACACGCGCGCGCACATGCAGGCGGGCAAGCCGATGGTGGATGTGCGTTCGCCGCAGGAGTACACGGGCGAGCGGCTGCACATGCCCGACTACCCTCAGGAAGGCACGTTGCGCGGCGGACATATTCCGGGCGCCCGCAGCATGCCGTGGGCCCGAGCGGCGGCGGCCGATGGCTCCTTCAAAACGGCCATCGAGCTGCGCACCATTTACGAGGGTGAGCTCGGACTTGCGCCGGGCGACGACGTGGTGACCTATTGCCGCATCGGCGAGCGTTCCTCGCACACGTGGTTCGTGCTGACGTATCTGTTGGGCTTCGAGAAGGTTCGCAACTATGACGGGTCGTGGACGGAATGGGGCAATGCCGTCCGCGCACCTATTCGCCAGGGAGGAGAGCCGTGATGAGCGCAGAGCAACTGAAGGACACCACCGCGATGCCGGTCGTCGGCAAGCCGCCGGCCACGGTGCAGATCACATGGGCTGGCGACCACCAGTTCGACGGCGTGCGCCTTGCGGGCGGTCCCGCCATTCACATGGACGCCAGCGGCAAGACCGGCCCATCGCCGATCGACACGCTGCTCTGCGCACTGGCGGGATGCACGGGCGTCGACGTCGTCGACATTTTGGAGAAGCGTCGCACGCCGATGAGTGCGATGTCCGTCGACGTCGTTGGTGAGCGCTTTGCCGGTACACCCGGCCGCATCACGAAGATCGAGCTGGTGTACCGCATCATCGGCGCCGATGTGGAACGCGTGCACGCCGAACGGGCGATCGAGCTGGCCGTCACCAAATACTGCTCGGTGCGTGATTCGCTGGATCCGACCATGCCGATCACGTGGAAATTGGAGTTGAACGGGTCGTACGAGTGACGGTGCGACGCCGATAGGGTGAAAACTGCAAACTCCCTAGGGAACAGGGGGAGGGTATCAGGGAAGAGGAAGCAGGTGAACCGCGCGTGGTTCCTGCTTCCTGCCCCCTGAAACCCTCCCCCCTGTTCCCTAGGGAGTTCTCAGTTGCGATCCCTACTTTATCACCCACACCCGCTCATTCACCGGATACAACCACTCCACACCGCGCTCGGTGACAATAGCGTTGTCCTCGAGCGGGATGCGCACTTTCGCACCGCCCCAATCCGGGTTCGGCGTCCACGCGAACAGCTCGATCGAAAACGGATTGTACGGTTTGATCGCGAAGGTCATCTGTCGCGGATTGAAGGTCGCGATCGACGGGCCGGCGCCGTGGCCGCGATCGCCCACGGAGTGGCACCCGAACATGACCTCCACCTGTCCGTCGTTCGTGACTTCGTTGAATGCGCCCTGCATGCGGAAGCCGGATTTCGTAATCTCGGTCTTCAGCTGCTCCACCATGTCGCCGGCGGTGGGGCCGGGGCGAATCGTACGGCGAATCACGTCGCGCACCTTCAACGCATTGTCGAACGCGGTTTGGATACCCTTGGGCACCGCCGTCTCACCGGGCTTGAGCACATACGCCATGCGCTTCACGTCGGTCCACACGTTGAGGTAGCCCACGCCCCAATCGATGATCAGCAGGTCGCCGCGCTGAATGATACGATCCGTACTCGTGGCTTCGATCCCCTTCGGGCCGGTGATGTACACCGACGGCATGTCGAATGACGATCCCAGCGCGCGCTGCTGCAGCTGATCCATCATCCACCACGCCACATCCTCCAGCGTGGTCACGCCCGGCGTGATGACCTCGTTGCTCAACGCGCGTTGCGCAATGCGCCGTGAGATCTCGCCGGCTTCACCAAGTGCCACGATCTGCGATGCCGTGAAGCCAGAGCGATAGTCGCTCACCACTTTCTCGGCCGACACCACGCGCGACGCGAACTCCGGGCCGATCTCCTTGACCAGGCGATCATACGACGTCTTCGAGAGTCCGTCGGCGGCGCCGACTTCTTCCGACATGTTGAGCGCGATTTTCTTCGGGTTCCGCTCGGCGATAAACGCCTTGAGCGGCGCGAAGCCACGCACGATGTCGTACACCTTGCACTGCTCGAGCAGGTAGCCGCTCACGCCGATCGCGGCGCGTTCGATGCGATCACCACCACGATCGGTGAAGATGTAGTAGCCCACGCTGCCCACATAGCCGCGCCCCAGATCCTCGTACATGGGATCGAACTGATTCTCCTTCTGCATCACGATCCACATGTCGACGCCATTCTCGCGCATCGCACGCGGGAGAATTTTCTCGAACTTGTCTTTGCGGATCTGGCACTGACGCTCCCAGCGCACACGCGCCGGTTCGGCGGGGGCTTGGGCAGAGAGGGCGGAGGCGCTCAGGGCGAGCGCGGCGGCGATGCGGCGGAGTGAAGGCATGAAGGCGGGTTGGGGTGCGGTAGTATGCCGCTCAATCCGTAAACAGCCAACACCCTAGGAAGCAGGAGGGAGGGTATCAGGGGGCAGGGGGCAGGCACCACGCGCGGTTCACCTGCTTCCTCTTTCCTGAGACCCTCCCTCCTGCTTCCTAGGGTGTTGCAGTTCCGGCTGTTACCGCTCGTACCGCGGCACCGCGACCTGTTCTCCGTGCACCTGCGGCACCGGAATCGGCTCAACCGCGCCGACACCAAGGCTCTTGCCCTTGTCGGACATCACGCGCGTGAGAAAGCGCTGTCCCTCGCCGATCCGTTCGACCTCGATGGCGATCGACTCCACGGCTTGCCCCATGGCCTCGAGGCGGTCGGTGACGTCCTGCGGGATTGGGGCCACCGTCGTGGCGCCCTTTCGCCAAATGCGCCGCGCATAGGCGACCGCAATCGGCATGAGCACGAAGATCGTGAACACGATGGGTACCGCCAGAATCTCTTCCGGTGGACCGTTGCGCTCTTCTCGCGGTTCGACGGTCGCACCGGGAAGTGCGGCGGCCTGTGCCACGGCGGCGTCGGCTTGCGCGATCTGTTGGTCGACCGAGCTGAGGCGTGCGTCGATCTCCTTGATGCGCGCCTCGGCGCCCGCACGATCGGCGGGCGAGAGATTTTGCTCGTTTTGCAGCTCATTCCGGAGCTCCTGGCGCTGGTCCTGGAGCCGATCCTGTTGATTGCGCAGCTCTCGCCGCTGGGCGAGCGCCCCCTGATACACCTCGGTCGGCGCGCCCGTGATCTGACCGGTCGCCGTCTGCACCACAAACGGGGCTGGCGGGGGAGCCGGGAGGACGGGAATTTCCTGCATGGGGACGACGGGCATTTCCTGCATGAGGTCGGCGATTGAAGTGCGTGCGGAACGTTCCACGTGGAATCAGACTCCCGAGCGGTTGTACGCCACGTTCGCGTTCCGGTTTCATGCACCACGATCCTCGCCTCTCGTGGTGCCGTACGCCTCGTGGTGCCGTGCGGGCGGACAGCGGTCGAAGAAAGATCCACTAACGATATTTGGTTCTCATTAGTCAACAAACTACGCCCAAACCGCCGGCAGCGCTTGACCTGACCCCCCAAAACGGCGATTCATTCAGGCTCGCCGAAACAGGCGACCGCATCGCGTGAGTGAGCCTTCTGGGCTTTCCCTGTCGATCGGACCCCATTTAAGAACGCGCTCCCGCCGGAAATGGTGGCGCATGCTGGAGTTACCATGAAGGAAGGCATTCATCCGCCGTACCATTCGGTGGTGTTCAAGGATTCGTCCACGGGCGCGACGATCATCACGCGCTCCACGATGACGAGCGAGCAGAAGATCAAGATGGAAGACGGGAACGAATATCCCCTGATCCTGCTCGAAATCACCGCCGATTCGCATCCGTTCTACACGGGCACGCAGCGCCTCATCGACACGCAGGGTCGCGTCGACAAGTTCAAGAAGCGCTACGGCCGCTAAGGTCTGCGATGTGGTACGGAGAAGCCCGCGAGCACTGCTCGCGGGCTTTTTTCGTACGTGTGACCGAACGGTCGCCTACTCGCCCGGCGGCTCGGTGCCCGTCATCCACGCGGTGGCCCCCAGGACCACGGCCGCCAGCAGGACTTCGCGCAGCACCACCGTTCGCGACGGGGTCTGGCCCGCCGCGATTCGCCGTCGCTGCGTGAAGCCCATGGCCATCACGGCCATCGCCAGCGCGACCTTGAGTAGCAGCAGCTTTCCGTAATCACTCGCCAGGATGGCCATGGGTGCGCTGCCGCCGACCCGACGCCACGTGCTGCCCACGCCCGACAGCAGCACCACGGGCGCCATCACGGTCGCCGTGCGGCTGAAGGCGCGCCATACCGTGGCGGACGGCACGGCATCGCCCGCACCGGCCAGCAGCATCAGCACCAGCCCGCCGATCCACGCCCCAACGCCCACCACGTGCAGCGCGTCGAATACGCGCGACGCGAATGGCCACTGGTCATCGGCGGCCGCGTGTCCCAACCCGCCCATCGCGACCGCGAGGCCCAACGCCGCCAGCAGCAACCACGATCGCGTGCGCGGCATGGGCAGCAGGATCGCCGACAGCACGCACGACATCGCCAACGGCACCCATCCGCGCCCCCACGTGGTGTCGCGCAACAGCCCCGGCAACTCGGCCATGGTGAGTTCGAGCGCCTGCTGCTGCAGCAACAACAGCGCGAGCGGCGCCACTACCAGCGCGAGCGCCGCCAACCAGAGCGACACGCGCACCGCCCGAGGATCGGTGGGCGCATCGTTCACCTCGCGGGCGAATACCGTGAGCGTGCCGCGACCGATCGCCAGCGCCGCCCCGCCATACAGCAGCAGGCGAATCAGCGGTGCGGCAACGTCCACGTGTCGAGCGAGTTACTTGGCCGCGCCGACGCGGAACCCGAAGGTCCCCTTCACCACATGCCCATCCTTCGACATGGTGCGCCACGACACGACGTAACCGCCGGCACTCAGCGCCGTCGTCACGTCGGCACGCAACACCTTGGGCGCGGTCGGTTCGCGACGCAGCGCACCAAGTGCGACCGGTGCCCCGCCCTGCTTGGCCAGCGTGAGCTTGGCCCCGGTGAGTTCGACGGCTTCACTGAGTTCGACCGTGATCTTCTCGGGCGACGTCGCCAGCACCGTGTCGGCGGCTGGGAACGAGCGCACCAACTTGAGATGTCGCATCACGGTACCCGACGCGAGCGCGGGAAGACCGAGGGCGAGCGCGGCGACGACCACAGTGGGCTGGAAGAGCGAGCGAGACATCACGACGGAAGCTCCGGAAGCGGGAAGGACGGGACAGACAAATCTGCTACACCGGAGCGCGCGGAGAAATGCCAGCGGCCGAGACGGAGGCCCGCGCCTACTCCAGCCCCGCGATCCGCGCTTCGAGATCGTCGAGGGACATCCCAACGCCGATGAACAAGGCGGTCGCTTCGGCATCGGCGTGCGGAGACGACTCGTCAAGCTGCACTTTCTTTCGCCCCGGCACCCGATTCCACACGAACATGTCCGCCGGCTGATCGGCAAAGCGCACGAGTCCCTTGGCGCGCACGACCGCCGACGGCAGCGCCTGCACGAAGGCCAGGAACCGCGCCCGCTCGACCAACCGGGGCAGCGGCAAGGCCACGCTGCCAAAGGGATGCGTATGTCCGTGCGCGTGCCGGTGCACGGCAGCAACGCCCTGCGTGGCGCGCCGCTCCGTGTGGCGCAGCGACTCCGCCAGCGACTGCAGCGTGTCGGCGAATGCCGCCGGCGTGGTGAAGGCGGCGCGGGCGTTCACCGACGCCACTCCCTGCTCCACGGCGCGGCGTCGATCGGCCGACAGGCGGTCGGTCCAATTGAGATGCACGTGCGTGGCCGTCGTGATTTGCGCCGCTTCGAGCGTGTTGTTCCACCACCGCTTCTGCCAGCGCGCGGCGTCGATCACCGTGAGCTGCAACGGCAGCGTGAACTGCGTGAGCGTGGTGTCGGTGGTGAGATAACCCAGCAGCTCGTCGGTTTCGGTGGCGCCGTTCGCTTCGATCAGCATCACGCTGCCGGGATCGTTCGGCACCGCCTGCAAGGTATCGAGGAGTTCCCGCAGTGAACCACAGCAGACGCACTCGCCGTTCAACGGCGTGACCAGCGCATCGAGCTCGCCCAACCGTGCCGCGTCGATCTTCGCATTCTCGAAATCATTGAGCACGATGCGTACGCGCACCCCGCGTTCGAGCAGCTGCGGAATGAGCGTGGTGAGAAAACGCGTTTTCCCAGCGCCAAGGAACCCGGCCATCAGCACGAGCGGGATCATGCGCGCGAACCGTGGGACATCATGCCGGCGTCATCTGGAGTTCGCCGAGAAACCCACGGGCCCCACGACGAAGCACCGAGGCGGCATACAACGCGGCGAGCGTGATCGCCGAGAACAGTTCCAGCGGCGACGTGCGCTCGAGTGACGATTGCGACAGCGTCGGCATCGACGCGGCGGGCAGCACCGCGTTCACGAGCAGGCCGACCGCAATGGCCGCCACGACCATCGCCGCCGCGAACGCGTACGCGAAACGCGCGCCGTGCAATCGCGAGAGGATCCCGATGGTGGCCATGTTCGTGGCCGGTCCGGTGATGAGCAGCGCGAGTCCGGCGCCCGGTGACACGCCGGCGGCGACCAGCACCGCCACCAACGGCGTGGACGCCGACGCACACACGTACAGCGGCAGGCCAATGGCGGCGAAGAGCAGCACATCCACACCCATGGGCAGACGCGTCATCCACGAGCCCTCCATGAGGGGACCCAACAGCGCGGCGATGATGAGCCCCACCAGAATCCATGGCGCCGTGTGATCGACCATGTCCCCGAAGCCGCTGCGCATGGCCGTCTGCAAGCGGCGGCTCAGTGTCGGTGCGGCCACGTCGGCCACGTCGGCCACGGCGAGCGGTAGCGCGCGTGAGGCCGCGCGCGATGGTGCGAAACGCGCCATGACTAACGCGACAACCAGCGCAACCATGGCTGCGGCGGCCACACGCACGACCGTGAACGGCGCGCCAAGCAGCGGCACCGACATCAGCACGGCATCGATCCCGAGTTCCGGCGTGGCGATGAGAAACGCCACCGCGGCGGCCGTGGAAACGCCCTGCTGCACCAGTCCCTCGTACAGGGGGACCACGCCGCACGAACAGATCGGCAGCGGCAGTCCGAGCGCCATGCCCGAGAGCCCCTGCCGCACACTCGAGCCGCGATTCAGCCACACGAGTTTTCCCGGTGCCACGAAGGCATGCACCAGACCGGCCATCAGGTACGCCACCAGCAACGCCGGCGCGCTCTCGAGAGCCAGCCCCTGAAAGCTTGTCCACACAGCATACAGCGGTGCGTCGCCGTGACCGTTCTGACTCAGATGCAGCACGACCAGCAACGCGATGCCGAGCAGCGCACCGATGCCGTTGGGGAGTCGCGTGGCGGCGTCAAGACGGATCTCATCGTGCTCGGCATCGATCGGATCCGGCGCCCGATGCGCGTGCGCGTGGTCGTGCGCGTGATCGTGCGCATGGGAGTGCGCATGGGAGTGCCCGTGATCGTGCGCGTGGGAGTGGCTGTGGCCATGCTCGTCATCATGGGAATGCGCGGGGTGCGCGATCACGTGCAACAACGAGCCGCCAACCACCGCTTCAAACCAGACGCCGGCGCGATCGGGCAGCACGGCAAAGATCGTGGGCTCGGCGAAATAGCCGACGACGGTGGTGACGGCCATCAGGAACAGCACGAACCAGGTGACGCCGCGTGGCCGGTCGCTCAGCACCCACCACACCATGAGACTGACGGGGAGCTGGTGGAGCACCACACCGTAGCCAATGAGGCTCGACGGATTCGCGGCTGACTGCGCCAGCGCACTGCCGTCGAGGGCCGAGTGAATGGCGACACCGACGAGGGCCAGCAGCAGGACCGCGGTGTGCGTTTGCCGCACGCCGAAGCGGAACAGCCGCTCCGCCAGATTCGGCAGCGTGAAGCCGGCCAGCATGAACAGCCCGGCCCACAGGTCGCGATGCTCGAGGGCATGCGGAATCACGTCCAGCAGGACCAACCCACCGATGGTGACCAGCACGAACCCATCGATGAAGGCCAGCATCTGGGGCCGAGCCTTGGCCGCCCGCGCGACGAGGGGCCCGGTGCCGAGGCCCGCCATGCTGGCGAGGAGCATGGCGTGGTTCATGACGAATGCGCGTAGCGGCCGTGTGCTCCGACCATCGACCGTATGAGCGACATGCCGAAAGATAGTGTTATTGCGAAGCCGCTATCAAGTGGATCTTCCGGCTGACGGAACGAGATCGACGTTGGCTCGCCTGTCGGCCCGCCCCCAAACCCAACCGCCAACCACCACCCCCAGCACCGCCGCCACCACCGTGTCGCTCAGGAAATGGCCCATCGCCAGCACCCGCGTGGCGGCACAACCGGCGGCCAAGGCGTACCACAGCCAGCGTGCCCGCGGATACAGGTGCGCCAGCACCGCCGCCCCCGCGAAGGCGACCAGGACATGACTGCTCGGCATGCCCATCCCACGATTCGACAGCGGCCCGTCGACGAAGGGACGGAACGCGTATTCGAAGACGTCGGGATTTGGGCGCAACCGACGGATGGAAAGCTTCAGCCCTTCGGCGAGGGCGCCGCCAAGTGCCGGACCCAGCACGAGGGCCCCTGCGTATGCGGCGCGACGCGGATGGTCTCGCTGCTGCAACCAAAAACCGAGGGCGATCACCCCCCAGGTGGGGAGATATCCCATGGAACGCAGCAGGCGTCCCCAATCCTTGTCGTTCACGGTGAGCAGCCGCGCGGAGCGCCACGCGGTGCCATCGAGCAGGTGGGCACACGCGATGGCCACGACGGCGATGAGCACGAACTGGATCCAACGGGATCGCGTGGAATTGGCGGACGTCATGAACGGGAAATCAACGCCGCGCCAGCCCTGCACGCCACTCGGTCCCCAGGCATATTTGAGTGATGGAACGCAACACGAAACAGCGCGATGCGATCCGGCAGGTTTTCGAGGTCACGCCCCGTCCGTTGGGGCCCACCGAAGTGCTCGAAGCCGGTCGGGAGCAGATGGCGACGCTCGGCATCGCGACGGTCTATCGCACGATCAATGCGCTGGTGGAAACCGGCTGGTTGGTTCCGGTGGAACTCCCGGGCGAAGCGCCGCGCTACGAGCGGGCCGGCATCGAACATCATCATCACTTTCGCTGCCGTAGCTGCGCCCGCGTGTTCGAAATCCATGGATGCCCCGGCGATTTGCGCGAACTTACGCCCGAAGGCTTCCGGCTGGAGTCGCACGACGTCACGCTGTACGGACAGTGCGCACGATGCGCCGCCGCGTGACGCTCGCTGGCGTGATGCGTCGCGGCGCATTGCTGGCGGGTGCCGTGCTGCTGACCGCGTGCGATCTGTTCGGTGGCTTCAAGGGCATGGCGATCGATCCGCCGCGCGACATGCCGTCGTTCGTCTTCACGCGCGCCAACGGCTCGACGTTCAGCACGGCGCCGGAGCCGGGCCGTCCGACGGTGCTGTTCTTCGGCTATACGCACTGCCCCGATGTGTGCCCGACCACGCTGGCCGACTGGAAACGCGTACGCGCCGCGTTGGGCGACGACGCGAAGTCGGTCCGCTTCGTGTTCGTCACGGTCGATCCCGATCGGGACACCCCGGCGGTCGCCGAGCGGTACGCGAAGATGTACGACCCGTCGTTTATCGGCGTGTCCGGCGATGCCATCACGACATCGCGCATGATGGACGCGTTTGGCGTGGCCGCGGCCCCCGAGCCCGGCACGAGCGCGACCGGGTATCTCGTCAGTCATTCGTCACAGGTCTTTCTGGTGGATTCGCACGGTAAGCTGGTGGCGCTGTACCCGTTTGGAACGGGATGGGACGCTTTGGCGGCCGATCTCGAGCGGTTGTTATGAGCTTGCGCGTCCCTTCGGCATCACGCCTCGTTTTCCTTGCCACCGCCAGCGTCGTTGCGATGGCGTGCGATACCCGTTCCGCCCCGTCAGTTCCGCGTATCGAGGTGCGTCACAGCTGGGCGCGCATCGCAGATTCCGGTGCAACGAGCGGCGCCTACCTGGAGATCGCCAACAACGACACCGTGGCGATCACGCTGGTTGGCGTCACGACCAACGACGCCGGCGCGGCCGAAGTGCATGAGACCATGCAGCACGACGGCATGGCCCACATGATGCCGCGTACCGAGGTGCGCATTCCGGCCGGTGACGTGCTGACGATGGCGCCGGGTGGACTGCACGTGATGCTGGTCGACGTGCGCCGTGCGTTCGTCATCGGCGACAGTGTCCGTCTGCGGTTGCGATTCAGCGACAGCACGACCGTGGACGTCACGGCACCGGTGCAGACACCGTGACCGCCCCGCGCCTCGCGATGCTCTTCGCCATTGTGGCGGTGAGCGCAGGACTCGCCTGGTTCAGCTGGCCGCGTCCGGATACCCTGATCCGCGTGACGCGCGGCGGCGTGGCGCTCGTGACCGATGCCTACGGCCGGACGTCGCCGCTCGGCGATACCGTGTTCGTGGGTGGCGGCGGCGCCCGACGCACGATCCGCGTGGTCAACGAGGATACGGTCAAGCACCAGCTGGCGATGTTCAACATCCCGGCGGGCGAGCAGACCGAGTACACCGTGCCACCTGGCACCTTTGGTGGCGTCTGCTCGGCACATCCGACCAGCAAGCACCTCACGTTCGTGATCCGGTGAGCAGCCTCATGGTCGACCCCTGGGTGTCAGCGAACACCACCGAAACGCGCGGCATGGATGCCGCGCTCGACGAGGAGTTGCAGGCGCTCGAGAGCGCCGGCCTGCGTCGCACCCTACGGCAAGTGCATCAGCGACGCGCCGGCACCGTGTTGCTCAACGGCGAGCGCGTGGCCGACTTCGCGTCGAACGACTATCTCGGACTCGCCGCCGATCCGCGGCTGTCGCGCGCGGCCAGCGCGGTGCTGCAGGCCGAAGGCGTCGGGGCCGGCGCCGCGCGGCTCATCTCGGGGAATCATCCGATCCACGAGGTCCTCGAACGCGCCTTGGCGCACTTCAAGGGCTGCGAGCACGCGCTACTGTTTCCGTCGGGCTACATGGCCAACGTCGGTGCTATTCCGGCCCTGGTCGGCCCCGGCGATGTGATTTATTCCGACGCGCTCAGTCACGCGTCGCTGATCGACGGCTGTCGGCTGTCAAAAGCGACGATCCGCGTGTTCCCGCACGCCGACATCGAGGCGCTGGCCGCCATGCTCGAGGCCGACCGCCATACGTTCCGTCGGGCGTTGATCGTGGTGGAAGGGATCTTCTCGATGGACGGCGATCTCTTTCCGCTCGATCAGCTGGTGCCACTGGCGCGTCGGTACGACGCGTGGACGTACGTGGACGACGCACACGGTACGGGTGTGCTTGGCGCCTCGGGCGCCGGTTCCGTCGAGCACTTCGGCGTGACGGGACAGATCGACGTGATCGTAGGCACGCTGGGCAAGGCGATGGGCACATCGGGTGCGTATGTGGCCGGTTCGCAGGTGCTGGTGGATTATCTCACCAGCCGCGCGCGATCATTCATCTACACCACCGGTGCGCCCGCCGCCATCTCGGCAGCGACACTGGAGGCGCTGCGCATCGTGCAGGAGGAATCATGGCGTCGTAACGCCGTGCGCGAACGGGCCACGCGTCTGCGCGAGCGCCTGCGTGCCGCCGGCCGAGCGGCACCCGGCATGAGCGACGGACACATCATTCCGGTGTTGATCGGCGATCCGATGCACACCATGCGAATCGTGGCTGATCTGCGTCGGCGCGGCTTTCTGGTAGGCGGCGTGCGGCCCCCGACCGTGCCGGACGGCACGTCGCGACTGCGAATCTCGGTGTCGGCCGTACACCCCATAGAAATGGTGGACGCCCTCGCCGCCAACCTCATTGATGCCATGCGCGGGATGCCAGTATGAGTGCGCCATACGATGACGATGGCTTCGACCTCGAGGAGAACTCCGTCGACGATCTCGACGGGTTCGGCGATGGCATCGACCGCGACGACGACGATGTGCCGATGCAGAGCAATGCCGAGCTGGTGCTGCTGCACGACGCGGCGCACGTGTGGCACCCGTACACCCAGCATCATCAGGCGCCGCTCCCGGTGCCGATCGTGCGGGCCAAGGGCGCCTGGCTGTACGACGCGAATGAGCGTCCGATCCTCGATGCGATCTCGTCGTGGTGGGTGACCACGCACGGGCACTGTCAGGACGACATCATCGACGCGATCACCGAACAGGCCAAGCGCCTTGATCAGGTGATCTTCGCGGGCTTCACGCACGAGCCGGCGGCCGCGCTGGCGGCGGAACTCGTGCAACGGCTACCGCGCGGCCTCTCGAAGATCTTCTTCTCCGACGACGGGTCCACCGCGGTCGAAGTCGCGATCAAGCTGTCCCTGCAGTCCTTCGCCAATCGTGGCACGCCGCGTCGCCTGATCGCGGCGCTGAACAACGCGTACCACGGCGACACGTTCGGCGCGATGGCGGCGAGTGGACGCGGGGTGTTCACGCAGATGTACGAACCGCTGCTGTTTGAGGTGGCGCGCCTACCCGATCCCACCGAGGGGGATACGATCGCGGCGCTCGATGCCTTGATCGCCGAGCGTGGTTCCGAACTGGCGGCGGTGATCGTGGAGCCGCTCGTGCTCGGCGCCAGCGGCATGCGCGTGTGGGACGAGCAGGTGCTGCAGGACATTCGTGAGCGCACGGCAGCGGCCGGCGTGCACCTGATCGCCGATGAAGTGCTCACTGGCTTTGGACGCACCGGTCCCTTGTTCGCGTGTGAACGCGCCGACGTACGCCCCGACCTGCTGTGCATGTCGAAGGGGCTCACCGGCGGTGTGTTGCCGCTCGGCGCGACCGCGGCCACCGAAGACATCTTCGACGCGTTCCGCAGTGCAGACCGCGCGAAGACGTTCTTTCATGGCCACTCATACACGGCGAATCCCATCGCCTGCGCCGCGGCGCTCGCGTCGCTCGAACTGTTCGACGACGACAGCGAAGACGATCGCGTGCGCATTGAAGTGGCCCACGCCCGTCATCTCGACGCGCTCCGTCGCGTGAAGGGGGTGCGCACGGTGCGGCAGATCGGCACGATCGCGGCGGTCGAGCTGGACGCGCCCGCCGGCTATCTCAGTGACATCGGCCGCGAGCTCGCGGCGTATGCGCTGCAGGAAGGCGTGTTGCTGCGACCGCTTGGCAATGTGGCGTACTGCCTGCCGCCGTACTGCATCACCGACGAGGAGCTCGATCTCGTGTATGGCGTGATGCACCGTTTCCTTGGCGGTGCGCGGGCGGAGATGCTGACCACAGGTGGCCCGGTCGATGACTAGTCTGATTCGTTACGGCATCACCGGCACCGACACCGGTATCGGCAAGACGGTGGTGTCGTGCGCACTGGCGGCACGGGCGCGCCAACTCGGACACCGCGTGGCCGGGATGAAGCCGATTGAGAGTGGGGTCGTGGAGCGCCCCGTGTCCGACAGCGGGCTGGCCTCCGACGCCGACCGATTGCGTGCGGCCTGTGGGTCGACGCTGCCGCTCTCGGTGGTGCGCCCGTACGTGCTCGAGGAGCCGCTGGCGCCCATGATCGCGGCAGCCCGTGCCAACGTGATGATCGACAGCGCCGTCCTCGACTCAGCGCTCGTGCAGGTCGAGCAGGACGCCGATGTGGTGCTGGTGGAAGGCGCCGGCGGCTTGCTGGTGCCGATTGATCGCCACACGTCGTACCTCGACCTGTTCGCGCGGTGGCAGCTGCCGCTGGTACTGGTGGCCGGCAATAAGTTGGGTGTGTTGAATCATGTGTTGCTGACCGTCCGTGCGACCGAGGCGGCTGGCGTTCCGGTGCGGGCGATCGTCCTCACCTCACTCTCCGACCGTGACGCCACCATCGCCGAGGCCACTAACTTCGATGCGCTGGTTACGCTGCTGCCGACGTATTTGATCCTGCGGTTCCCGTGGGTTGACCGTCCCGATGATCTCGATGCACTCGCGGCGGCCGCCGAAGTCGGCGGTCTCGATGTGCTGCTCTCCCCTTCTTCTCCATGATCTCCATGTCGTCCGGATTCTCTGACTGGCAACTCCTCGCCGACCGCGCCTTGGCGGGTGAGGTCATCACGCGTGAACAGGCGCATGCCGTGTTGTCCGCGCCTGATGATCAGCTGCTCGACCAGCTGGCGGCGGCGTACCGGGTGCGCCGCGCGACGTGGGGCAACCGGGTGCGTCTGCACTTCCTGCTCAACGCGCAAAGCGGCTTGTGCCCGGAAGACTGCGGCTATTGCTCGCAGTCGAAGATCTCCACGGCCGAAATCGAGAAGTATCCGATGATGGCGCAGGAGAAGATCATGGAAGCGGCCGATCGCGCGGCGCAGCTGAAGGCCGGCACGCTGTGCATGGTGATTTCGGGCCGTGCCCCTGGCGAGACGGTGTTCAACAAGGTGCTCGACGCCGTGCGCGCCGTGCGCGCGAAGCACGACCTCAAGGTGTGCGCGTGCCTCGGCCTGCTCAACGAAGAGCAGGTGCTGCGTCTGAAGGAGGCCGGCGTAGAGACGGTCAATCACAATCTCAACACCTCGGCGAACTTCACGCCGGAAGTGGTGGGCACGCACACGTTCGAAGATCGCGTGAACACCGTGGAAGCGGTGAAGGCGGCCGGCATGAAGACGTGCAGCGGCGGCATTCTGGGAATGGGCGAGAGCGACGACGACGTGATCGATCTGGCGTTGTCGCTGCGCGAACTCGATGTGAAGAGCGTGCCGGTGAATTTCCTGATCCCGGTGCCCGGTACGTCGTTCGCCGGCATTCGCGAACTCGATCCGCGTCGTTGCCTGCGCATTCTGTCGCTGTACCGCTTCCTGTTGCCCACGCAGGAAATTCGCGTATCCGGCGGGCGCGAAGTGCACCTGCGCAGCATGCAGGTGATGGGGCTGTATCCCGCCAACTCGATTTTCGTGGGCGACTACCTGACCACGCAGGGGCAGACCGCGCGCGACGATCTGCGGATGATCGAAGACGCGGGCTTCGTGCTGGAAACGCCCGATGGCGAACCGCTGGTCGGCGATCCGTTCGCCGGCGTGCCCGACTCGTATCCGAGGGCGGCCCTGCCGATGGCGGACGTGTCATGACCATCGCCGACATCCGCACCGAATACCGTCGCCACTCGCTTTCGGAGCAGGACGTCGCCGACGATCCCATCGCGCAGTTCACGCGCTGGTTCGACGAGGCCGTGAAGGCGGCCGTGATCGAGCCGAACGCCATGTGTCTGGCCACCGCGACGCCAGACGCCTATCCGTCGGCCCGCATGGTGCTCTTGAAGGGCTGTGATGCGCGGGGCTTCGTGTTTTACACGGACTACCGCAGCCGGAAGGGACAGGAGCTGGCCGACAACCCGCACGCCTCACTCTGCTTTTTCTGGGCGGAGCTGGAGCGGCAGGTGCGCATCAACGGCGCGGTACAGCGGGTGAGTCGCGCTGAGTCGGATGCGTATTTTCAGTCACGTCCGCTGCCCAGTCGCGTGGGGGCGTGGACGTCGCACCAGAGCATGGTACTCACCGATCGCTCGGTGCTGGAGCAGCAGCTGGCGGAGAACGAGACGCGATTTGCCGCGGGCGCGGTACCGCTCCCGGAGCATTGGGGTGGATTCCGCATCATTCCCGAAGAGCTCGAGTTCTGGCAGGGTCGCGAGAGCCGATTGCACGATCGCATTCAGTTCCGTCGCGAAGCGGGTGTGTGGGTGAAGCGCCGACTGTCACCGTAAGGCCGGTCACGGGAACCGAACGCGTGCGTTATGAGTTCCGCGTGCATGTCACAGACATCGCACGCGGTTCTCATTTTCGGGGCAACCGGCGGCATTGGCGCCGCCCTTGCCCGTCGTCTTGCCTCCTCCGGCACGCCGCTGTTCCTCACGGCGCGCCGTGAGGAACCACTGGCCGCGCTGGCCGCCGAGCTGGGGGCCGCCTACGCCACCAGCGACGCCACCGACTGGGCGGAAATCGACCGCGTGGCCGACTTGGCGCGTGAGCGCTCTGGCAGCATCGGTGGCATGGTGAGCTGCGTGGGCTCGCTGATCCTCAAGCCGGCCCACCTCACCAAGTTCGAGGAATTTCAGCAGACTATCGCGCAGAATCTCACGAGCGCATTCGGCGTCGTCCGCGCGGCGGCGCGTGTAATGCCCGACGGCGGTGCGGTCGTGCTGTGCAGCACCGCCGCGTCGCGCATCGGCCTGTCCAATCACGAAGCCATCGCGGCGGCCAAAGGCGGCGTGAACGGTCTCGTGCTGTCGGCCGCTGCCACGTACGCCTCGCGCGGACTCCGCGTGAATGCGGTGGCCCCGGGGCTGGTCGAGACGCCACTCACGGCACGCATTACGGGCTCGGCGCCCGCCGTTCAAGCATCACAAGCCATGCACGCCCTCGGACGCATCGGTCAGCCGGACGACGTGGCCAGCCTGATGGCGTGGCTCCTCGGCCCCGACGCCACGTGGGTAACCGGACAGCTGTACGGCGTGGACGGTGGCTTGGGCACGGTGCGTTCGAAGTAGCCGCGCCCGAGGTGTGCCCTACGGTGTGGCGCCCTTGGCGGGCACTTCGCCCATGAGCAACGGCGTCGTCGTGGGCGCTGCGGCGCCCGCCGACGATTCCTCGGTCACCGCCAGCATCGTGACACCACTGGTGGTGGTCGGCAAATCGACCGACGCGACGATGGCCCGACCGTCGTCGTCGGGGGTGAAGAGCTTCAGTGGAACCGGCGTGCCGTCGCGGATCATCCACAACATGTAGGCACGATCAGGGGCCACGGGTGCGAGGCCGTAGGCGTTGACCACCGCCTTTCCGTCGCGCACGCTCCAGAACAGCTGCATGCCGGGGCCGGCCGCCTGCGCCGGATTGAGATTGACCACGACCACGTTGCCGCGCCCTGACAGCATCGTTTGGAGGGTCTTCTCACGCTCGGCCAGCTTCGCTTCGACACGGGCGATCCGCGCGCGGTCCTGTACGGCGCGTCCCTCGAGCGCGGTCGCCTGATTGCGGAACATGACGGCGATCACGACGAAGGCCGCGAGCGCGGTGCCGAGCACTCCGGCGGTCCACCACGCTGTGCGTGCGGTGCGGCGCGTCACGCGTTCGATGATCGCAGTCGGGGGAGGCGGCGTGAGAGCACGCGTGGCGCGACTGGTCGGCGCGTGCCGAACCGCCTTGGCCCGGTTGGCCGTGGCGGTCGCCACTTCGGCGCCGCGCGGTGACGCGGCCGGCTGCGCCGCCGCCATGAGCTCGATCGTCGCGCGATGCGTGGCCATATCGCGCTCGAGTGTTGCCCTGAAGGCGGGATCCTGCAGCCCACCGTCGAACGCCACCCGTTCCTCGGCATCGAGCAGGCCGAGCACGTACGACGGTACGAGAACGCGCAGCTGTTCGAGGGTGAGGGGCGTCATGTCGTACATGATACGCGCTCCGGGCCCAAACCGCCCGACGTGTCGCGCCGTTTTTGCATCCTGAGTCCGCTCCGAGTCGACACCACGACGAGTGGTTCGGGGAGACGGTCGCCGAGCACGGGCCGACGAGCGGCTAGCCCTGTTCGGCCAGCTCCTCGCGCAGCTTCACGTAGCTGTCGTATCGCCCACGGCCCACCGTCCCACCACGAATGGCTTCTTTGATGGCGCACTCCGGCTCGACGGTGTGCGTGCAATCGGCGAACCGGCAGTCGTGAATGAGCGGACGGAACTCGGGAAAGCACTGGGCGATCTCGCGCGCGTCGATGCCCCAGAGACCCACTTCGCGCAGTCCCGGCGTATCGGCGACGAACCCGCCGCCCGGCAGCGGATGCAAAACCGCCCCGACAGTGGTATGCCGCCCTTTGTTCACGCTGTCGCTGATCTCGGCCGTTCGCAGATCGAGCCCCGGGAACAATCGGTTCATCAACGATGACTTGCCAACACCCGATGGGCCCGTCAGCGCCGAATCCTTGCCCGCCACTTCGTCGCGCAGTTCTTCGAGCCCTTCCCCGGTGACGACGCTGACGAGGTGCAGCGGATAGCCCGCCTTCACGAACTCGTCGAAGCGTTCGCGGATGGTACTCGCGTCGACCAAGTCGATCTTGTTGATGATGATCCGCGCGGCGAGTCCATTCGCCTCGGCGATCACGAGAAAACGGTCGAGCATGCGTGGGTGCGGCTCGGGGCGTGCCGCCGCGAACACCACCAGCACCTGATCAAGATTGGCGACGATGATGCGCTCCCCGCGCGCACCGGCCGGCGCCCGACGCGCAAGCTTGCTGCGACGCGGATGAATGCGGTCGATCGCCCACGAATCGCTGTCGGCAACACGGCCGATCGTGACGCGATCCCCGACGGCGAGCTTGAGCGAGCCGTGCGCTTCGTGCTTGAGCCGCCCACGGAGCGAGACGTCAAACAACACGCCGTCGTCGGTGCGCACCTGCCAGATACCGCCGGTGCCCTGCATCACCACGCCGTCGAAGGTCCCGTCGAACGTGCCGTCGACGAGATCCGTCGTGTCTGTCGCATCGGTCACGGCGTCTGGCCCCGGATCAACCCGTCGAGCGTCGCCTTCACCGTACCCAGCGCCATGCTGCCAAGCTGATGGCGCACGACGGCCTCGCTGGCGCCGGTGATGAGGAAACCGGTTTCGAGATGTCCCTGCACTTCCGGTTCACCGAAACCCCATTTCACGAACATCAGGTACGCCCCCCAAGGCGCCGAGCGGTCGCCGGTTGTATCGGTAAGGATGTCCGCGGAGTACGCGTGCCCATCCACGCCTTCGAAGGCGGCAGGACGCTTGTGGACGGCCATATAGCCGCCCAGCGTGCGCTCGTCTCCCGCGTCATGATCCGCGGGCAGGTGGTGTCCGTGATGTTCGGTCAGCGGGAGAATGACTCTTTCACAATGTTGCCCGCCATGAACGCGATGTTGGCGGGACGCTCGGCCAGACGCCGCATGAGATACGGGTACCACTGGCTGCCGAACGGTACATACACGCGCATCCGGTAGCCTTCGTTCACGATCTGCTCCTGCAAGTCGCGTCGCACCCCGTACAGCATCTGGAACTCGAAGCGATCGGACGCGATGCCACGCTCTTTCGCGAAGCGCTTGGCCTCGTTGATGATCACTTCGTCGTGCGTCGCGATACCAGGATATTTACCATGCTCCATCAATCGATGCATGGCTTCGACGTAGTTGCGATCAACATCGGCCTTGTCGGGGAACGCCACCATGGCCGGCTCCAGATACGCGCCCTTGCAGATGCGCACACGGCACTGAAGGCGATTGGCCCGTTCCACATCGTCGAGCGTGCGACGTAGCGAGCTTTGCAGCACCACGCCGACGTTCTCGGAGAAGTCGGGGTAGAGCTGCTGCTCGAAGGTATCAAGCGTGCGATCGGTGTACGCGCTCGACTCCATGTCGAGGCGCACAAAACTCTTGTACTGCTTGGCGCGCTCGAGGACCTGGCGCACGACGTCCAGACCAAGTTGGTCGGAGATGTCCTGCCCGAGCGCCGTGAGCTTCACCGATACGTTGGCCTGCAGCTTCTTCTGCTCGATGCGGTCGAGAATCTCGAGATACTGCCGGCCGGTGTCGCGGGCTTCGGCTTCACTCGACACCGACTCGCCGAGCAAATCGAGCGAAGCGGTAATGCCTTTGGCATTGAGCTGTTCGACGGCTGCGAGGGCCGTCGCGACCGTTTCGCCCGCGACGAATCGCGACGCCATCTTGCGCGCGAAGCCGACGTTCTTGACGAAATCGAAAATGCGCTGTTGGCGCGACAGGTACAGGAGGGAGGAACGAAGCATTTCGGAGCAGAGACGCGGAGTTCAGCAGAGAGGGATTGCGCGTGACCGACGGGAACACTGCCGGGACACCACCGAACGACGATCGGAATATACCTGGCGCCCCCGCTCCGCGCGGTCGAACCCAGCACCCAGCACGCAAAACCCACGGCTCCAAGCCAGCAGCGAACGACAGCCCACGGCTGTGGGCTGTGGGCTGTGGGCTTGGGGTACTGGGTAATGGGTGCTGGGTAGTTGGTGAGGAAATAGGTCAGGGATGGAATCGCGCGCCTGAAGCCGCATTGGCACGCAGCATGGCGGCGGGTTCGTACCGTCCCGGATAGCGGGCATTGAGCGCCTCGAGCTGGGCCACGACGGTGGCCGCACCGAGCGCATCGAGGAACCGGAACGGTCCACCACGGAACGGGGGGAATCCGATGCCGAACACCGCGCCGATGTCGCCGTCGCGCGGTGAACGGATAATGCCGTCTTCCAGGCAGCGTACCGCTTCGTTGAGCATGGGAAGCACCGTACGGCGTTGCATCTCGTCCGCCGCCACCGCGAGGCGCGACCCGGACGCCGGCGTCAGTGCATATACCCCCTGATCCACGCCACGTCGCTTGCCCTGCTCGTCGTAACGATAGAAGCCGCGTTTCGCCTTCCGCCCAAGCCGACCACTCTCGATCACGCGCTGTAGGGTTGCCGAGGGCTGCATGCGTTCGCCGAAGGCCGCGGCCATGATGGGCCCCGACTTGCCGGCGATGTCGAGACCGACTTCATCGAGCAGCGTGATCGGTCCCACCGGAAAGCCGAACGCCACCAAGGCCTCGTCGACCGCGTCGATCGACGCGCCGTCGTCGAGCAACTTGCCGCTCTCGTTGAGGTACGGTGCGAGAATGCGGTTCACGTAAAAGCCCGGTCCGTCGCGCACCACGATCACCGTCTTACCGAGCTGCCGACCGTAGGCGACCACCGTGGCCGTGGTCTGCGCGCTCGTCTCGGGCGTCACGATCACCTCGAGCAGCGGCATCTTGTGGACGGGCGAGAAGAAGTGCATGCCCACGACCTGATCCGGATGCGCCGCCGCCGTCGCGATGTCGCGTATCGGGATCGTACTCGTGTTTGACGCGAAGATGGCCCTCGGCGCGACGGCCTGTACTTCGCGCAGCACCGCATGCTTCACCGCCAGGTCCTCGAATACCGCTTCAATCACGAGGTCCACGTTCGCAAAGCCGCTGTAGTCGATGGTGCCGCCCAGCAGCGAGAGGGTGTCGTCCATCTGCAATCGTGTGAGCTGCCGCCGCTTCACGCGTTCGCGCAACACCTCGCGCACCGCGCGACCGCCCGCCGCCACTCGATCGAGCGACGCATCCTTGATGCGCACGAGCGTGCCCGCCTGCACCGCCACGGTGGCGATGCCCGCCCCCATGAAGCCCGCTCCGAGCACACCGATCTTGCGCACGCGCACAGGATCGGCGGTCACGCCATCGGGGAGTCCATGGTCCTTCTTGAGCGCGGTGGTCGCGAAGAAAATCGACACCAACTCGCGGCTCACCTCGCTCACGGCGAGTTCACCGAAACGCCGCGCTTCTTCGAGGAGACCCGCCTCCTGCCCCTGCAGATACCCGGCGTGGATCGCCTCGATCGCCGCCAACGGGGCGGGATACTGTTCGCGCGTTTTCTTGAGCACGGTCTCACGCGCCTGCCGGAACACGATCTTGCGACCGAGCGCGTTGTCCTCCAGCAGCACGTCGCGCACAGCACGCGCGCGCACGCGCGCCGGTGTGGCTGCACCACGTGCCAACGCGTGCACACGTTTGGCTGCGACCTCGTACAGAATGGACGGATGCACCAGTTCGTGCACGAGCCCCATTTGCCACGCCTTCTTGGCCCGGATGTTCTTGCCGGTCAGGATCATGTCGAGCGCGGCCTGTAACCCCACCGTGCGCGGTAACCGCTGCGTACCGCCCGCACCGGGCAGCAAACCCAACTGCACTTCGGGAAGGGCCAACACCGTTTTCGGATGCTCGGTCGCAATGCGATACCGGCACGCCAAGGCGATCTCGAGACCGCCGCCCAACGCCGCGCCATGAATCGCCGCAATGAAGGGCTTCGGCATCGCGGCGAGACGATTCAGCAGCTGCTGTCCGCCACGCGACAGCGCTTCGCCGTCCTTGGGCGAGGTCACTCGCCGCAGTTCGTCGATGTCGGCGCCGGCGATCCAGGTATCGGCTTTCCCGCTCACGAGCATCGCGCCGACGATCGAGGCGTCCTGTTCGATGCGCGTAAAGATCTGTTCGAACACCGGTCCCACGCGCGTATTCAACGTGTTCACCGGCGACTGCGGCTGGTCATAGCGCACCGTCGCGACGCCATCGTACACCGACAGCGAAACCCCGGTGGCAGCATCTTCCATAATCACCGTGCCCGTCACCGTGCTCATGACCATGCTCATGCGCGCTCCACGATCATGGCGTGACCCATCCCGCCGGCGGCACACACGGTGAGCATGCCGAACTGCTTGCCACGGCGCGCCAGTTCGTTGCACAGCGTGGTGAGCACGCGGGCGCCGGTGGCGCCGAAGGGATGCCCGATCGACAGCGAGCCGCCCATCACGTTCAACTTGTCGAAATCCACCTCACCGACCGGCGCACTCAACCCGGCGCGCGCCGCCCACATGTTCGACGCCAGTCCCTGAATATTGCTCAACACCTGCGCCGCGAACGCCTCGTGCATTTCGATCAGGTCGATGTCGCCGAGCGTGAGTCCGGCGCGTGCCAGCGCGATCGGCGCCGCCAGGACCGGCGCCTGCAGTAGCTGTTCGGACGGATCCACCGCCGCGTACGCATACGACCGGATATAGGCCAGCGGCGTATAGCCCAGTGCCCTCGCCCGCTCCTCAGACATGAGCAACACCGCCGCCCCACCGTCGGTGAGGGGTGACGCGTTTCCTGCCGTCACGGTGCCGTATTGACGGTCGAACACCGGCTTGAGCGCCGCCAACTGCTCGTACGTGGAATCTCGGCGCACCCCGTTGTCGGCAGCGATCATGCGCTCGAACTTGGGCGGTGCCGGCACCGGCACGATCTCGGCCGTGAGGCGCCCGTCGTCGGTACCCGCCGCCGAACTCATGTGCGACCGTAACGTAAAGCGGTCCTGCGCTTCGCGTGTGATGCCGTTCAACTTGGCCATTTTGTCGGCCGACTGACCCATCGACTCGCCCGTGCTCGGCTCGGCGATCGCCGGCGTGATCGGGATGAAGTCCTTGGGACGGAGTTGTGCGAGTGTAGCGAGTCGCTGCGGCAGCGACTTGGCTTTCGATGCCGCGACCAGCACATCACTCATACCGCGCGAGTGCAGAATCGGCACCTGTGTGAGCGACTCGGCACCGCCGGCGATCGCCACGTGAGCGTGCCCCAGCATGATCTGATCGGCCGCATCGGTAATGGCCTGATTCGCCGAGGCGCAGGCGCGCGACACGGTGTAGGCCTGCAGCGTTTTCGGAAAGTGCGGCAGCAGCGACACTTCGCGGGCGATGTTCGGTGCGACGACCGCCTGCACGACGGTGCCGAACACGAGCAGGTCGACCGACGCGCCGTCGAGGGCGGTGCGCTGCACCAACTCGGCAACGGCCAGCTTGCCGAGGTCGATGGCCGTGTAGTCCTTGAGGACCGTTCCCGAGCGCGCGAACGGCGTACGCACGCCGGCGACGATGGCCACACGACGGCCAGTTCCAAAGGTGGGCATCTGCCGAAGGTAACGGTCCATCCCCTAGCGCGGCGAGGGTTTCGAGGGCAACTCTGCAACAATGCCCGCACCGAAGGAAACTCCAGAATCCCCGAGGTCCGTCGCCGCGGTGACCCGACAGGCGGCGCTCGCCGCACTCGCGGCGGAGCCCTTCGACCTGCTCGTCGTGGGTGGCGGCATTACGGGGGCGGGTGTCGCACGCGAAGCGGCACTGGCGGGATACCGGGCCGCGCTGGTGGAGCGCGATGACTTCGCGAGTGGCACCTCCAGCCGGTCATCACGGCTCGTGCACGGGGGCGTGCGTTATCTCGAGCACGGGCACCTCAGGCTCGTATTCGAATCGAGTCGCGAACGCCGACTGTTGCTGGCGCTTGCCCCGCATCTGGTGCGGCCACTG
>CANHJV010000002.1 GCA_947461225.1 Gemmatimonadota bacterium
CGGGCGCGGGCCGACGAGGCGCTGTACTCCGCCAAGCGCAGCGGCCGCAATCGCATGGTCCTCTGGTCGCACGGCCTCGATGCACTGCGCCTCAGCCACTCCAGCGGGGAGTACCCGCCGTTCAAGGGATAATGGCTACCGCACCACCATCGTCCCTTCGCTCACCAGCACCGTCGCGCCACCCACGCGCACGGCATCGATCACACCGCCGTGCTTGTGCGCTTCGATCTGCAACCGGCTGGGACGACCCATTTCCACGCCCTGTGCCACGTTCCACGTGAGCAGCCCGTCGCGCGGCGTGCGCTTGGCCAGATAGCCCGCCAGGCAGGCATTCGCCGACCCCGTGGCCGGGTCTTCCGGCACCGTGGAGCCGGGCACGAACACCCGCGCGCGGATGTCGCAGCCGCGCACATGTGCCGGCAGCAGCGCGTCACGGGCGGCGTTGCGCGCCGCATCACCGTCGCGTGACATCGCGAACACCATCGGCCACGCCGCCCATTTCCCCTTGAGCACCGCTTCCCACGCATCGGTGCGCAGCCGCGCGCGCTCCACCGCCTCCACACTGTTCAGCGCAATCAGCTGGAAGGGCAGGCCACAACTCACCCCGGTCGGCGCATGCGCGCCGCCCACCAGATCGGACGCCGACAGCGACAGCACACGCGCCAGGGCCTCGAGATCGGTCACCTCCACCCGCTCCTCCGGCAACTGCGCCGTCGTGAGCTGCGCGTGCACCGGCACGCCATCGGCAAGCGTGATACGCACCGGCACCGGCCCCACATTCTCGCCCAACACGAGCGTCATCTCGCTCCCCACGGCCGGCACTTCGCCACTGGCCACCAGCACATGCGCCGTGCCGATGGTCGGATGCCCCGCAAACGGCACCTCGAGTTCCGGCGTGAAGATGCGCACCCGCCGCGTGTGCGACGGATCCTCCGGCGCGAACACGAACGTCGTTTCCGCGTAGTTGAACTCCCGCGTGATCGCCTGCAGCGTCTCGGTGGGTAATCCCTCCGCGCCGAACACCACGGCGAGCTGGTTGCCCGTGAAGGGTTCGGAGGTGAAGACGTCGCAGGTGATAAATCGAATCGTACGCATAGAGCGGGAAGGAGAAAAACAGTAAGGGGTAGGGAGTATGGGGTAGGGAGTAGCGGACAGAGAGTTCTACTCCCGACCCCCTACTCCATACCCCCTACTTCGCCGTTATCCCAAGAACGGGTACCGCCAATCCAACGGGCTCGAGAACGTCTCTTTGATGTTCCGCGCACTCACCCAGCGCATCAGGTTGAGCTTCGAGCCCGCCTTGTCATTCGTGCCCGAGCCACGCGCGCCGCCGAACGGCTGCTGCCCCACCACCGCGCCCGTCGGCTTGTCGTTGATGTACAGATTGCCCGCGCTCTGCCGCAGCACGCTCATCGCTTCGCGCACCGCCCCGCGGTCGCGTGAGAAGATCGCGCCGGTGAGGGCGTACGGCGACGTCGTATCCACCAGCGTGAGCGTCTCGCGCCACGCCGCGTCGTCGTACGGATGGATCGTGATCACCGGGCCGAACAGCTCTTCGCACAGCATGCGGTGCTTGGGGTCGTCCGTTTCCACGATCGTGGGCTCGATGAACCAGCCCTTCGAGTCGTCGTAGCCACCGCCGGCGACGATGTTGGCCGACGTCTTGGCGTCGTCCAGATATCCCTTCAGGCGATTGAACGCCTTCTGGTCGATCACCGCCGCCACGAAGTTCGAGAAGTCGCGCACGTCGCCCTGCTTCATCTCCGCCATCATCTTGATGCAGCGTTCCTTCACGTCGGGCCACATCGACTTCGGCACGTAGGCGCGGCTGGCCGCCGAGCACTTCTGTCCCTGGTATTCGAACGCGCCGCGCACGATGCCTACGGCCACCGCCTGCGGATCGGCGCTCGGATGCACCACGATGAAGTCCTTGCCGCCCGTCTCACCCACGATGCGCGGATACGACTTGTACGTGCCCATGTTCGAGCCGATCGTCTTCCACATGCTGTTAAACACGCCCGTGGAACCGGTGAAGTGCACGCCGGCCAGATCGCGGTGCGCCAGCGCGATGTCGGAGATCATGCCCGCGTCGCCCGGGATGAAGTTGATCACGCCCGGCGGCAGCCCCGCCTCTTCCAGCAGCTGCATCGTGTACCACGACGACAGCAGCGCGGTGGCCGACGGCTTCCAGAGCACCACATTGCCCATCAACGCCGGGGCGCCCGGCAGATTGCCGCCGATCGCCGTGAAGTTGAACGGCGTGACCGCGTACACGAACCCTTCCAGCGGACGGTAGTCGAGCTGGTTCCACATCGTGTGGTCGGAGATCGGCTGCTCGCTGTACAGGTCCTGCGCGAACTGCGCGTTGAAGCGCCAGAAGTCGATCAGCTCGCAGGCGGCATCGATCTCGGCCTGGTGTACCGTCTTCGCCTGCCCGAGCATCGTCGCGGCGTTGATCGTGTCGCGCCACGTCGTCGTCAGCAACTCGGCGGCCCGCAGGAACACCGCGGCGCGGTCTTCCCAACGCCAGCTCGACCACTCGGCAGACGCCGCGGCGCTGGCCGCAATTGCCTCGTGCACCAGCGCCGGCGTGGCCTTGTGGTACGTGGCCAGCACATGCTGGTGGTCACACGGCATCGTCACGGTTCCGGTGTTGCCGGTGTGAATCCGGCGACCGCCGATCACGATGGGAATCTCGACCTGCTCGGCCGCCATGCGGTCGAGACGGAGCTTCAGGTTCTTCGTTTCGGGCGAGTTCGGCGCGTAGGTACGCACCGGCTCGTTCGCGGCGACCGGCACGCGACGCGTGCCATCGAAGGCGGCAAAAGACATGAGACGTTCTCCGAGAGGGCAGGATGAGGAATCGGAAAGCTAGCGTCGTGCGGTTCTTGCAGTACCCTTCGCGTATGGCCCTGCCTTCCGCCCGTCTGTCCGTCCCGTTCCGGTGCTCCCGGACCCGCCGTCCCTCGTGGGCGGCCCCGTTCGTGCTCATCGTCGCCCTCACGGCGTGCGAGACGCCGGCCGTCCGCTGGGTCGATACCGAAGCCGAGGCAACCAATCTGCCGTCGCCACTGACGTACCCGCCGTACGTGGCCACCGACTCCACCCTGCAGGCGTCATCGCCGTACGCCGACTTCCTCCTCACGCAGGATCTGTGGCGCGAGGCGGGCGGCACCAGCCTGCTCGCTCCCGCCGCGGCGGCGATGGCCGAGGCCGGCGACGTGGTGGAGCCCCATGCCATGCTGCCGGCGGTACAGACGGCGCCGGCGCCCCTGACGTCGCTCGGCAACGGCAACGCGCCCGTCGATTCCCTGCGCTGCGCCCGTTCCATCCGGATCGTCTCGGCCGGTGCGCGGGGGCAGGTCGCGGTGTGGTGGAGTCGCGGCGCTGGCGGGCGCGTACGCCTCGCGGCGGCCTGGCGGGATAGCATCATGGCCCCGACCCCCGATTCGGCGGCTGGCGGGGGCGCTGGTGCCCCTGTCGCCGCGCCGGCGCGGGCATGGCGCGGGCCGATCATGGTCGACTCGCTCGATCAGGGGCCCGGCGACGCGCAGGCGGCCGAACGCGGCGCCTACGGCTGCGCCCGTCCCGCCCCCAGTCTGGCCATCGACAAAAAGTACGGGTACGTCCACGTCGCCTATGCCCTCACCGGTCCCGAAGGCCCCGGTGTGTTTTACGCGCACCAGATGGATCCGCGATCGCAGTTCGAGCCGCCGATCGCGATCATCTACGGCGAGCGGATCGGCGACGCGCGCGTGGCGGTCGATGGCGATCTGGTGGCGGTGGCATACGAGGATCCGAACAGCGGCCTCGGTCGCCGCAAGATCGGGCTGGCCGTGTCGCGCACCGCGGGGCATCTCTTCGAAGACCGCCTCACCGCCAGCGGTGGAATCTCCAACGCCCGCGACCCGCATCTGATCGTGCGTGGACGCGCGGTCGTGGTTGGCTGGAGTGAAACGGCCGACGGCGCCGATCCGGTGTTCCGGTTGCGCCGAGCCCGCGTGGCACGCTGAATATGCGGGCACGCTTCGCACTTCTCCTCATTCCGTTCTGATTCGTATGTCGCTTCTTCTTGGCGCCCACTGCATCGATACCGGCGGCATCCCCATGGCCGCGCGCCGCGCCGGTAAGGCGGGCATGCAGGCCCTCCAGATCTTCAGCGCCATTCCGAAGTTCTACAACGACAAGGTCGGGGTGAAACCCGATCGGCTCGCCCGCTATCAGGAAGCCTTGGCCGAGGCCGGTATCCGTCCCGAGCACGTCATCGTGCACGCGGCGTACGTGATCAACTGCGCCACGCCCGACGAAGAGAAGTGGAATCGCGCGGCCGCCGCGCTGGCCAAGGAGTTCGAGCGGTCCACCGCGCTGGGCGTGGCCGGCGTGTGCTTCCATCCGGGGGCGGCCACCGACGGCGACCGAGACGCGGCGATCGCCCGCGTCTCCGAAGCGATGCGTCGTGCGCTGGCGGCGGTGCCGGCCAGTCACACCCGCTTGCTCATCGAGAACACCGCCGGCGCCGGTACCACGGTGGGGCGTACCCCCGAAGAAGTCGGCGCCATGCTGGCCGGCATCCCGGCGGCCGATCGCGCGCGCACCGGCTACGGACTCGATACCTGTCATCTCTTCGCGTCGGGGTATCCGATCGCGACGTCGCGCGCCGATCTCACGCAGGTGCTCGATGCCTTCGAAGCCGCCACTGGCGAACCGCCGGCCTTCTTTCACCTCAACGACAGCGAAGGCGCGCTCGGCTCCAATCGCGATCGGCATGCGCTGATCGGTGAAGGGCTGATCGGGGCCGATGCGTTCAGCTGGTTGCTGCACGACCGCCGCGCGCAGGGGGTGCCGCTTATCCTCGAGACGCCGCAGGAACTCGCCGACATCGCCGAGGATGACGACACGCCCGATCCGTGGGACGTACGCTCGCTCGCGGTGCTGCGCGCGCTGGCGGCGGAGCCGCCGCGCGGCTGATGGGTCGCTGATGCGCAGCGGGCGGCGGACATTGCTCGCGGTGACGTTGGTGTGGGCGGCCCTGCCGGCCTGTGAGCGCCGCACGGGGCCGACCACCGGTGCGATCGAGCATCGCGAGGTGCGCATCGTCGTGGACCGTACCGTGACGCTGGCGGGCGATCTCGCCCTGCCGTCGAGGCCGATCCCGACGGCCGCCCCGACGGTTTCACCCACGCCGGCGCCGGCCGTGCTGATGTTGAGTGGTTCAGGCCCGCAGGACCGCGATGGTGCGCGCACCGAGTTGCCCGGCTATCGCCCCTTCGTCGATATCGCCGACACGTTGCTCGCCGCCGGCTTCGCCGTGCTGCGGCTCGATGACCGCGGCGTTGGGGCCTCCAGCGGGCGCGCGGATGGCGCGACGACCGAAGACTTTGCGCGCGATGCCGCGGCCGCGGTGACCTGGCTGCGCGGTCAGCCGCGCGTCGATCCCGAGCGGATCGCCCTCGTGGGACACAGCGAGGGGGCCCTCGTGGCCCTGCTGGTGGCGCGCCGCGATCCCCGCGTGTGGGCGCTGGGACTCGTGGGCGCGGCCTCACGCCCCGGGCGCGAAATCGCGCGATGGCAGCGCGCGACGCTGGTCGCGGGCGATCTCACCACCTGGCCGCCGGCGCAACGTGCGGCGGTGCTGGCGCGTGCCGAATCGGAGGCCGATGCGATCGCCGCCACCGATCCCTGGCTGCGCACCTGGTTCTCCCTCGACCCTCGCGCGATCGCGCGTGACGTCCGCCAACCCGTGCTGCTGCTGCATGGCGCGAACGACCGGCAGGTGCCGGTGGAGCAGTCCGAGGAGCTCGCGGCCGCGCTGCACGACGCGCGCACCGTGCGGGTCCCGCACACCAATCACCTCCTGCTCGATGACTTCGACGGGGATCCGCGCGGCTACGTGCGCCTCTCGGCGCGTCGCGTCGAGGGGGAGATGCTGCGCGCGCTCGTCGCGTTTCTCACGCAGCAGCACGGCAAAAATCGTTTCTCCGAGGGAAGCACGGCCAAAAAAACCCGCTGATTTCGCTACGAAGTGCGCGTTTCAGAGGGAAAAACGTGAAAAGCACTATTGCGCGACGTATTCGTGATTGTAGTTTTGGCCGTCCGCTGAGACGTAACCGCGTCTTCGCGAGATCTGTCGAGAGCTGTACCGCTCGACGCGACCCGACGGGTTACCACCCCAGGAGACAACATGGCCGCTGCGAAGAAGTCTGCGAAGAAAGCTGCAAAGAAGGCCGCCCCGAAGAAGGCCGCCGCCAAGAAGGCGCCTGCGAAGAAGGCCGCCCCGAAGAAGGCCGCGGTGAAGAAGGCCGCCCCGAAGAAGGCCGCCGTGAAGAAGGCGCCGGCCAAGAAGGCCGCCAAGCGTACGCCGAACGCGGCGTTCATGAAGGCCCTGACGCCGAGCAGCGAGCTCGCCGCCGTCGTCGGCGACAAGCCGCTTCCGCGTACGGAAGTCGTGAAGAAGCTGTGGGCCTACATCAAGAAGCACGGCCTGCAGGATGCCAAGAACAAGCGCAACATCAACGCCGACGACAAGCTCAAGGCCGTGTTCGGTGGCAAGAAGTCCGTCAGCATGTTCGAGATGACGTCGCTGGTCTCCAAGCACCTGTCGTAACTCCCGACGGTTTGCTGCGTATGTTGAAGGGGCGCGTCCGTGATGGGCGCGCCCCTTTGATCTAGTCCGTCCTCGACTTCCCAACCGCACCGCCCGTGGCCTCGAAAAGCAGCTCGTCGACAAGCAGCACCGATCGCAAGAGTGTGGCGAACCTCCGCGCCGGCAAGTCCTCCGGCAAGCCGTCAGGCGGTGGCGGCGGCTCCACCCTCTGGGAAAACGTCAAGGCGATTCTCGTCACGCTGGCGATTTTCCTCGCCATCCGGACGTTTCTGATCGAGGCCTACCGCATCCCGTCCGGGAGCATGATCCCCACGTTGCTGGTGGGCGACTGGCTGTTCGTGAACAAGCTGGCCTACGGTCCGCACGTCCCGTTCACCGACATCAACCTGCCGGGGTACGACGACCCGGAACGTGGGGATGTGGTGGTGTTCGTCTCGCCCAATCAGGTCGATCAGCCCGACGATCCGAACCCGATTCTCGTGAAGCGCCTCGTTGCCGTGGCTGGCGATACCGTCTGGATGCGCGGAGGCGTTTTCCATGTGAACGGCATGGCGCAGCGGCAGGGCTTCCCGGCCTCCGAGAATCCGAAGGGCGACGGTGGTTTCTCCCACCCGCTCTTCAGCTGGCAGAAACAGTTTGAAGTCCGCGGAACGCGTGCCGGCGATCCGCCCGCGTCGCCCACGCTCGATGATTGGGGGCCGTTGGTCGTACCCGCGGATTTCCTCTTCATGCTCGGCGACAATCGCTACGACTCCAAGGACGGTCGCTACTGGGGCTTCGTGCCGCGGGAGAACGTGCGGGGACGCCCGGTGTTCGTGTACTACTCGTATAACGCCGACGAAAGCACACGCCCCTTGCCGTTCATCACCGATATCCGGTGGGGACGCATCGGGACGATCCTCAAGTAATGACGCGCGCCTCGCGGCTGCTTGCCTTTGCGCTGTCCCTCGGGAGCGCGACCGCTGCGTGGGCGCAGACCGGAACCGCCACCGGGACGGTGCGCACCGATACCATCTGGTCGCAGTCATTGGGCGCCTCCAAAGCGCTCGTGGTGTACCTGCCGCCCTCGTACAACGCGGCGGCGCGTACCCGCTATCCGCTGCTGGTGTACCTACACGGCCGCACCGGCAGCGAGCGCAATTGGGTGGACGCTGGCCGGCTCCACCTCACGATGGACTCGCTGGTACGCGCCGGGGCGCCCGAAGCCATCATCGCCATGCCTGACGGCGATGACGGGTGGTACGCCACCTGGAATCAGCTGGGCGACGTAAACGCCTGTCGGGCCGATACCGCTCGCCGCGAACCCGCCACGACCTATTGCGTGCCGTGGACGCGCTACGACGACTACATCGCGCGCGACATCGTGTCGCATATGGACACGCGCTATCGCACGAAGGCCAACCGCGAGAGCCGCGGGATCGCCGGTCTGAGTATGGGTGGCTTCGGCGCGCTCACCGTGGCGTTGCAGTATCCCGACGTCTTCGCCGCCGCCGCCAGCCACTCGGGCGTCGTGTCGCCGCGCTACCTCGGCCCCACACCGTTTGCGCCGCCCGCCCGCTACGCCAACACGACCGCCGAGTTGCAGGCGGCTGCGCGGAATCTGTGGTCGGATCTGCGTTGGGTGATGGGGAAGGACACCATCGGCTGGAACGCGCGTGATCCGGGGCAGATGGCGCAGCGGCTCCAGCAACGGGCTGTCGCAGGTGGACCGAAACTGCCGCAGCTTATGTTCGACGTCGGGGTGTCCGACGCGTACGTCGACCAGAATCGCGACCTGCACGCCACGCTCACCCGTGTGGGGGTGCCGCATCGCTACACGGAGTGGCCTGGCGCGCATACCTGGGCCTACTGGCAGACGCACGCCGCCGAGAGCCTCCAGTTCCTGCTGGGAAACGTGGCGGGCCGCTAGCCGCGCGCGGGAAAGGCTGGCGTCTGCCCCGACGGGACGTAGCTTGCCAGCATGAGCCGGTTCTTTCCGAAAGACGTCATCCACTGGGGCGAAGAGCGCCTGCATCCGCTGCGCGCCTTTGCGATCCGCACGGTGGAGCCGGCGGGTATCACCGGCCTGCTGATACGTCTCTGGCGCGCCGCGCTCCTGGCCAGCACAAACTGGATGCTCTTTGTCGGTGGGCTCGTGGGCGGCGTCCTGTTCCTCTGCGGCATGCTCACCTGGCACCTCGGTAATTTCCCGGTGAAGCGCTGGCCGTCTCGCGTGGCCCTGTTCCTGATCATCGAAGTGTTCGCCGAGATGGGCACCAGCTCGCTGCTCATCGCCTTCTCGCGCGAGCGCGTAGGCTCGCGCGTGGCTGCGTGGTCTGATTGGTGGCCGATGGCCGGCCAAACCCTGGTCGAGCGCACCATCGTGCTCGCCGTCTTTGCGCTCGTATTGGGCGGTACCGTGCAGCTGGTTCGTCGCGCCATAGAACGGCGTGAGGCGCCAACGCGCGACGCGTAACTCAAACCGAAGGTCTTTCTCTATGCGCATTCTTCCTGTGCTCCTGCTGGCCGCCGCGTCGGTGTCCACCTCGGCCGCCACGCTCAGCGCCCAACCGGTCGTCACGCCGGCCACCCCCGGCACCCGAACCTCTGGTTCGACGGCCGCCGACACGCTCCGCCCCTTCGGCACGCTGCGTGAGCAGGCGTTCAAGCAGCAGCAGTGGCTCGAGCTCCGCATGGAACGCACGCTCCCCGCGCTCATGCGGCGCGAGGGCGTCGACATGTGGGTGGTGCCGATGCGCGAGTACAACGAAGACCCCGTGTTCACCGCCATCACGTCGCCCACGACGTTCGCCGCACGCCGGCGCACGATCTATGTGTTCTTCGATCGCGGGCCCGCCGGGATCGAGCGCATTGCGCTCGGCGGCACGTCGCAGGGGAGCGTGTTCAAGGCGGTGCGCAGCATGAAGGCCGTGTCGGCCCCCGCCGCCGGCAGCCGGTCCACCGACCGGCAGGCCGAGCTCTGGGGGGACGAGCAGTGGAACATCCTGAAGCAGGTCATCGAGGAGCGGCAGCCGAAGAAGATCGCCGTCAACACCTCGCGCACCTTTGCCTTCGCCGACGGCCTCGCCAGCGGGGAGCGGGACGGCATGCTGCAGGCGCTCGGACCGGTGTGGGCGGCCAAGGTGGTGCCCGCCGAAGCGCTGGCGGTCGATCTGGTCGCGGCGCGCCAGCCCGAAGAGGAGGCCATGTTCCGCGAGCTCAATCGCGTGGCGTGGGAGATCATTCAGGAAGCGTTCTCCAATAAGGTCATCACGCCCGGCGTGACGAAGGCCGACGACGTGGTCTGGTGGATGCGCCAGCGCATCAGTGATCTCGGGCTCTCCACCTGGTTCCAGCCCAGCGTCGAAATTCAGCGGCAGTTCGGCAGCCCGGAGCTGGTGGGCGTCAATCCCACCATTCTGCGTGGTGACATGCTGCACTGCGACTTCGGCATCACGGCGCTGGGGCTCAACACCGACACGCAGCACAACGGCTACGTGCTCCGCGAGGGCGAGACCGACGTGCCGGCGGGGCTCAAGAACGCGATGCGCGCGTCCAACCGACTGCAGGATATCACG
The DNA here is from genome assembly GCA_947461225.1 of Gemmatimonadota bacterium. Taxonomy (GTDB): domain Bacteria; phylum Gemmatimonadota; class Gemmatimonadetes; order Gemmatimonadales; family Gemmatimonadaceae; genus Gemmatimonas. The sequence goes on from CANHJV010000002.1 coordinate 10,162, forward strand.
GTCGAGGAACTCCGGCCGGGCCGCACCGGCAATGAGGTGCTGGCGGCCACGCTCAAGCGCATGCGCGACGAAAAAATCGACGGCACCGAGTATTCGCATCCCATCGGGTTGCACGGCCATGGTGCCGGCGCGCTGATCGGCCTGTGGGATTATCAGGACGGCGTGCCGGGGCGTGGCGATCACAAGATCATTCCGGGCATGTGGTACTCCATCGAGCTGCAGGCCACCACCCCGGTGCCGGAGTGGAACAATCAGCAGGTCCGTTCGGCGCAGGAAGAAGACGTGATCATCGACGCGAGCGGCAAGGTGCGGTGGGCGTTCGGCCGTCAGTCGACCTTCCATATTGTGAAGTGATCGCCGCGCGACGGGAGGCGATGACACTTTCTCCCGCGCGCTCCGTAGGGTCACGTCTTCTCTAACGAATCGGGAGCGGCTTCCATGGCATTGGGCGATTTTCTCCGTAAGCAGTTCATCGACGTCATTCAGTGGACCGAATCCGGTCCCGGCGTCCTTATGTATCGCTTCCCCATGCAGGACATGGAGATCCAGAGCGGCGGCCAGCTGACCGTTCGCGAATCGCAGCTCGCGCTCTTCGTGAATGAAGGCCGTGCGGCGGATCTCTTCGTGCCGGGGTTGCATTCGCTCGTCACGGCGAATTTGCCGTTGCTCACGAATCTCCAGAATTGGGACAAGGCGTTCCAGTCGCCGTTCAAGAGCGACGTGTACTTCTTCTCCACGCGCGTCCAAACCGGACAGCGGTGGGGCACACAGCAGCCGATCACGATCCGCGACAAAGAATTCGGCGCGGTTCGTCTGCGCGCGTTCGGCATGTATGCGTTCCGTGTGGCCGATGCGGCGGTGTTTCAGGCGAAGGTCGGTGCCACCGACGCCGCGTACACGGTGGCGCAGATCGATCCGGCGTTACGCAACGCGATCATGAGTGGCTTCACGTCGGCGTTCGCCAACGCGCAGGTGCCGTTTCTCGATATGGCGGCGAATCAAGCGGAGCTGGCCAAGCAGATTGCCGCGGCGGTGCAGCCGGCGTTTGCCGAACTCGGTCTCGCGCTCGAGTCGTTCACCGTCGAGAACCTGTCGCTCCCCGACGAGCTGCAGAAGCGCCTCGACGAGCGCATCTCGATGAACATGATCGGCGACCTGCGTCAGTACACGCAGTTCCAGGCGGCACAGTCGATTCCCATTGCCGCCGCGAATACCGGTGGGATGGCGGGACTCGCGGCCGGCATCGGGGCCGGCGTCGGGCTCGGTGGCATCGTGAGTGATGCCATGCGCGGCGCGACGGGTACACCGGCGGCGGGCGTGGCGGCCGGTGCGGCCGCTGAAGCGGCACCTTCCGGCGAGACCAAGTTCTGCATGAACTGCGGCGCCAAGCTGCCGGTCGCCGCCAAGTTCTGTTCGTCCTGCGGCGCGCCGCAGGGCTGACGCGGCCACGGCGCATCCTCACACATCGCGTGATTCCGTCGGTGCACCACACCGGCAGCGAATGGGTCGTCGAGGCATACGGGTGCGATCCCGTGCGTCTCGCCGATCCGGCGTCGCTGCGGGCGCTCTTTGGCGCCCTCGTCCACGAGCTCTCGTTGCATCCGGTGGGCGAGCCCGTGTGGCATCAGTTTCCGGCGCCCGGCGGCATCACGGGGATGCTCATGCTCGCCGAGTCGCATCTCACCGTGCACACGTTCCCCGAGCATGCCTCGGCGTGCCTCAACCTGTTTTGCTGCACACCGCGTGCCGCGTGGGACTGGGAGGCGCGGCTTGCGGTGCTGCTGGGGGCACAGGCCGTGCGCGTGCGCGAACTCGCCCGCGAGTACGCGAACATCCCGGCCACTGCAGAGGGACTCCGGTGACGGTGCCACAACCGCATGGCGTCGCGTGCCCGAATTGCGGCGCGCCGGTACGCTTCCTCTGGGCACAGGCGGTGCAGACCACCTGCGTCTACTGTCGGTCGGTGCTCGTGCGCCGCGATCTCGATCTCGCCACGCTCGGGCAACAAGCCGACTTCCCGGCCACCGGCTCGCCGATTCAGATCGGCACGGAAGGCGAGTGGCACGATCAGCGCTTCGTCGTCGTGGGGCGCATTGCCTACGGGTGGGCGCGCGGCAAATGGAACGAGTGGCACTGCGTACTTGCCGACGGCAGCAGCGCCTGGTTGTCGGATGCGCAACTCGAATACGCCATGACGATCGCCGCGCCGACAGACTTCGAGGTGCCCGCCGTGATGCAGGTGGGGGTGGGCGAGACGTATTTCTGGAACGACACGCCGTACGAGGTCGCTAGCATCACCGAGGCCCGCTATCTCGGCACCGAGGGCGAGCTCCCGTTCACCACGTGGGAGAAGTCGGCCTGTCTGTTCATCGATCTGCTCAACGCACAGCACGGACTGGCCACGATTGACGGCTCGGAAGCCCCGCCGATGCTGTTCCTTGGTGAGTTCGTGAACTTCGACGATCTCCGTTTCCGGAATCTGCGCGAGTTCGAAGGATGGTAGCGCCGCTCGAGACGCCGTCGGCGCGCGTACCTAAGGCCGCCGGATTCAACTGCTCCTCGTGCGGTGCGGCCATCGAGCTGCACGCGCAGGGATGGGCGGTGACGGTCGTGTGCGGCGCCTGCGGGGCGCAGCTCGACGCCACCGACGAAAATCTGAAGATCCTGCAGTACGGCGAGAAAGTCTCGGCCACGCCGCGCATTCCACTCGGCACGCGCGGGACGTGGAAGGGTGCGCCATGGGAGGTGATCGGCTTTCAGGTTGTCACCATCAGCGTGGAGGATACGGACTACTCGTGGACCGAGTACGTCTGCTTCAATCCGTACCGCGGCTTCCTGTATCTCTCGGAGTATCAGGGACACTGGAACGTCATCGAAAAGTTGCGCCGGCGTCCTGAGCACGAAATGGGTGGCGTTCGCCCGTCCGTCGAATTCAACGGCACCACGTACAAGCACTTCCAAACGGCCAGTGCCTGCACCACGGCGGCCCTGGGCGAGTTCCCCTGGGAACTGCGCATGGGCGACCGCGTCGTGGGCCGCGATTTCGTGGCGCCCCCGTATATCCTGAGCGCCGAAGCGTCAGACAACGAGACCACGTGGTCGCTAGGCACGTACACGCCGCCCGAAGTGATTCAGAAGGCGTTCGGACTCACGAATCCGCTGATGCAGCCCATCGGCGTGTTCGCGAATCAGCCCAATCCCCACGCTGACACGCCGAAGCGCTTGATGGCGCGGTTCGCGCTGTCGCTGATCGCGCTGGTGCTGATGCTCGTGCTGAACGTCACGCTGGCCGGCAACCGCACCGTCTTCGAGCGCGCGTTTACGTTTTCGCGCGCACAGGAAGAGCAGGCCTCGGTCACCGATGCCTTCGACCTCGATGGCCGCACGTCGAACGTGGCGATCGATCTCGAGTCCGACCTCGACAACGACTGGCTCTTTCTCGTGCTGTCGCTGATCAATGAGACCACCGGCGAAACCCGCGAGGTCACCCGACAGCTCAGTTACTACCACGGCTCCGACAGCGACGGGTCGTGGACCGAGGGCGACAAACGCGAGACAGTGCGCATCGCATCGGTACCGGCTGGTCGCTATTTCGTGCGCGTGCAAGCCGAGGGCGGCGAACCGGGTCGGGCGTCGGCATCCTACACCATGCGCCTCCGTCGCGATGTGCCGCACTACGGGTTCTACGGCATCGCCGTGCTGGCGCTGCTGCTGCCCGCGGTCCTGTCGATCTTCCCCGCCGCCAGTTTCGAAAGTCGACGCTGGGCGGAAAGTGATCACGCCCCCACGTCGAGCGGTCAGAGCGATGACGATGAGTAGAGGGAGGCCCTGATGGGCGCGCGTATCTACACCCTGTGGGTGGTCGCCGTGCTGGCGGTGCTGGGCGCGGCCCAGTACCGCGGCTGGAGTCTCACCCGAGCCAATGAGTCCCGCAATAATCCCCGGTCGGTGCGCGACAATCCCGGCGCGTATCGCTCTTCGTACTACATCCCGGGGCGTACGCTCCGCGGCAAGTGAGGCCCCTGTCATGGACCAGTTCGTTCAGAACGCAATCAGCTCCGCCGCCTACGCCCTGATCGGCGTGGTGATGTTCATCCTCGCGTTCATCGTCATCGACGTGCTCACCCCCGGCAAGCTGTGGGATGAGATCGGCGTGAAGAAGAACACCGCGGCCGCCATTCTCATGGGCTCGGTCGCTATCGCGCTCGGCATCATCGTCGCCGCTGCGATTCACTAAGTGCCCCTCGCGCTGTTCATTTCGGTTTGTCTCATCGCCGCCTGTGGGCTCATCTATGAGCTCGTAGCCGGCGCGCTGGCGTCGTACCTGCTCGGCGATAGTGTCACGCAATTCTCGACCATCATCGGGACGTACCTGTTCGCAATGGGCATCGGCAGCTGGCTCTCGCGCTTTGTCACGCGTGGGCTGGTCACGCGGTTCGTGGTCGTGGAAATGCTGGTCGGTGTGGTCGGCGGCCTGAGTTCGCTGCTGCTCTTTCTCGCCTTCGCCTACACCGACGCGTTTCGCCCTACGCTGTACGGCATCGTGTTGCTCATCGGCATTCTCGTGGGGCTCGAGATCCCGCTGCTGATGCGCATTCTGCAGGATCGGTTCAGCTTCAAGGATGTGGTCGCGAACGTGCTCACGTTCGATTACATCGGCGCGCTCTTCGCTTCGTTGCTCTTCCCGTTGCTGCTGGTGCCACGACTCGGGCTCGTACGGTCGGCCCTGTTGTTTGGTGTGATCAACGTGCTGGTGGGGCTCTGGAGCACGTGGCTGTTTCGCGACGTCTTACCGCGCAAGAACTGGCTGCGCGCCGGCGGCGCCGTGGCGTTGCTGGTGCTGAGTGCCGGTCTCTGGAAGGGACAGCGCATCACCACGCTGGCCGAAGAAGGCATGTATGCCGATCCGATCATCCTCGCCAAGGATACCCGCTATCAGCGCATCGTCCTCACCAGCTGGAAGGACGATCTGCGCCTGTATCTGAACGGGCACCTGCAGTTTGCCTCGCGCGATGAATACCGCTATCACGAAGCGCTCGTACATCCCGGCTTATCGGCGGCGACGGCACGCGGCCGCGTGCTGGTACTGGGCGGGGGCGACGGTCTCGCGGTGCGCGAGATTCTCAAGTATCCCGATGTGCAGCAGGTCACGCTGGTCGACCTCGACGAAGGGATGACGGCGCTCTTTCAGCAGCATCCGCGTCTGACCGGCCTCAACGCCAACGCCCTCACCGACCGACGGGTGCGCGTGGTGAACGCCGATGCCTTCACCTGGCTCGACAGCTCAGCCGTACACTTCGACTTCGTCGTGATCGATTTTCCCGATCCGTCCAACTACCACGTGGGCAAGCTGTACACGAGTGCGTTTTACCGGCTGGTGAAGCAACACATCGCGCCGGGCGGCTTTCTGGTAGTGCAGAGCACGTCGCCCATGTTCGCGCGTCAGTCGTTCTGGAGCATCGTGACCACCCTCGAAGGCGCCGGACTGCGCACGTGGCCGTATCACGTGTACGTGCCGAGCTTCGGCGAGTGGGGCTTCGTGATTGCGGGGCTCAGCAGCTATGCGCCGCCCGCCACGCTCCCCGACGGCCTTCGGTATCTCACCGCGTCCACTGTGCCGGCGCTGTTCGACTTTCCGGCCGATATGCAGCGCGTACCGGCGCTGGCCAACCGGCTGAATGATCAGGTGCTCGTTCGCTACTACGAGCACGAGTTCGACGCGATCAACCGGTGATCGTGTTCCGATGACCACGTCGCGTCGCGACTTCGTGCGCGCCCTCGGCATCATCGCGGCCGCACCGGCACTGGTGGGGCTCACCGCTAAGGGCCGCGTGATCGGCGGGGGCTTCGTGCCCGATGGCAGCGCCGACGGCCATCTGCTGCGTGACGGTGCCGCACGCGCTCGATTCCGTACGAACGCGACACGGCGCGCCGAACGCCGCGTGAAGGTCGCCATCGTGGGGGGCGGCATGGGCGGCCTCTCGGCGGCGTGGAAGCTCGATGCGGCGGGGATGCACGACTGGACGCTGCTGGAAATGGATGCCCGCACCGGCGGCAACGCGCGCTCGGCCGATTATCGCGGGCAACGCGCACCGTGGGGAGCGCATTACGTGCCGGTACCGTCCGTCGATGCGGTGCACGTGCGCCAGCTGTTCCGCGAACTCGGCGTGCTCGGCGCCGATGGCGTGTGGGATGAGCGCGTGCTCTGTCACACGCCGCAGGAGCGGATCTGGCAACACGGCCGTTGGCACGAGGGGCTCGAGCCCACCGATGCGATGTCACGGGCGCACCGCGACCAGTTTCGTCGGTTCGAGGAGCGCATCGCCGACTGGCGCCACACGGGCATGTTCAGCGTGCCAAGCGCGGAGGGACACGCCCGCCGACGTGCTGCGTCTCGCGCCGGTGGAGCCGCTGCCAAGCAAGCCGCGGCCGTGGAAGCGCTCGACACGCAGACCGCGCTGGCGTGGATGACGCGCGAAGGCTTCGATGCGCCGGCGCTGCGGTGGTGGGTGGAGTACGGCACGCGCGATGACTACGGCGCGTCGCTCAGTCAGGCCAGCGCCTGGGCGGCCGTACACTACTTCGCTGGTCGCGACGCCGACGAGCAGGGCCCGCTCACCTGGCCGGAAGGCAACGACTTCATTGCGCAGCAACTCACGCAGCGGCTGTCGGCGCGCCCGCACGCCGACGGCCGCATTGTCACCGGCGCACCGGCCTGGCAGATCGTGCGCAGCGGAACCCGATGGATCGTGGATACACCGTCGGAACGCATCACCGCCGACGCGGTGATCTGGTGCGCGCCGCTGTTCGTCCTCCCGCTCGTGTGTGAGGGCGTCACGCTCCCTGTGACGCACGAGTACGCGCCGTGGGTAGTGGCCAACCTCGTGATCGATCGGCCGCCGGCATCGGCGGGCGCTGAGCTGGCGTGGGATAACGTGATTTATGGCAGCCGATCACTCGGCTACGTGAATGCGGCCCATCAGGGGGTGGGCACGCCGCCCGATCGCACGGTGTGGACGTGGTATCACGCCGTGGTCGATCGCCCGGCGCCCGAGGCGCGACGATACCTGCAGCAGCGCGCCTGGAGCGGGTGGCGTGATGAAATCCTCGCCGATCTGTCGCGTGCACATCGCGACATCGCCGACTGTGTGGCGCGCATCGATATCATGCGCTGGGGGCACGCGATGGCGCGCCCCACACCGGGCGTCCTCGGCCGCGTGGCCGCGCTGCAGTCGTGGCAGCCCGCGCCGCGGATGTTCGTGGCGCATGCCGACCTGAGTGGGTTGAGTCTCTTCGAAGAAGCGCAATGGCACGGGGTCCACGCGGCCGCTGAGGCGGTGCGCGTGCTGGCTGGCTAGCACGGCCTATTGCGAGTCTGCCGCCATGATGCGCGACACGAGCATGTCGCGTGGGGTGGATGGTACGCCGAAAAAGAGAGAAATCGCCACCAGAAGCACGAGCGCCACGAGCATCCACGGCGCATGCGCCTTCTTGCTCAGTGGCGGCGCCAGTGTCGGTAAGCTGTGCCCCGTGGCTTCGTCGGGATGGGACATCGCTCGGACGAACTCGCCCGCCGAGGTGAAGCGCACGTCCGGATCCTTGTTGGTCGCGCGCCGGATCGCTGCGTTCACGTGCATCGGCACGTCGTCGCGGAGCGCATGATTGGGCGCCAGCTCGATGGGGCGGATCTCCGGGACACCGGCTGCATCGTACCCCACGCGCGCATGCCCCGTGCACAGTTCGTACGCGATCACGCCCACCGCGTAGACGTCGGTGAGACGGTTGCACCGCCCATCATGCCACTGCTCGGGTGCCATGTAGGCCGCGTTGCCGATGGCGGTGGGCGCCAGCGCGGGCTGCGTCGCCTTCTCGTCCTGATACAGAGAGAACCCCTTCACGAGCACGCTCCCGGATGGGTCGAGCAGCACCGCCGACGGGCGGAGCGCACCATGCACGATACCATGCGCGTGCGCGTAGTCCACGGCCTCCGCGATCTGCTCCAGCACCACGAGAACCCGCGCGAACCCCGGCGGATGCACCGCGGTGATCAACTGGTCCAGCCGCATCGGGCCCGCCGCGTCCATCTCGTAGAACGCGATGCCGTCGAGCACCTCGGATGGCGACGTGCGGAGAATGTGCGGGTGCGACAACCGCGCTCCGATCTCGGCCTCGCGATGAAGGCGGGCGGTGGCCGTGGAGTCATGCGCATGATCGTCGGTGGGATAGGCAACCTTCACCGCCACCATGGGCCCGTTCGCATCGCCAACGTGGCCGGTGAAGATCAAGCCGCTGCGCCCCTCGCCGATGAGCCGCAGACCGTGGTAGCGCCGCCCGAGGATCTCGATGGCGCGCTGCGGATAAGTGGTAACGAGCGTCATGGCGGCTTCACCGGCAGGTAGGAGTCAACGCAGCGAATACACTATTGAACGAGCGCGATTTTCTTGATCAGGCTAGGTATGGACGAAAACTTTCCTTGCGATGCGAGATCAGAGAAGTACCCGCGCACTCCCTCGCCCTTGATGTACTCGGTGAGATAGAAAACGCCGACGTACTTCACCTTGAAACACTTCCCGCCGCAGCCAGACGTACCCGGCGCATTGCCGTGCTCGGCCCACATCGAGATGACCATGCGCGTCGGCACGTTGCAGGTAAACGATTTGTTGCCGCCACCGTTCGGCGGATTGATGCCACCGTTGGATTGACACAATGCCGCCACGCCGTCGCCGGCCTTAATTACCATGTTGCCGTTCTCGGCCAGCATCCAGTCGCCGACGCCGATCGTGAAACGGCCGCCGGCACTCGCGACCTTGGCGGCCAAGGCGTCGCAGGTGGCGCCGAGAGCCTCATAAAAGTCATTCCCGCCCTGCCACGGATTGCCACTGGTGCCGTCGGCATACAAAATCGGCGGCATCCGGATTCCGTAAAAGTTTCCGCTGATGACATTCGAGGTGGCATCACCTGACTTCAGCAGAATCAACGGATGATTGTCGCCAAACCACTGCACATCGTCCGCCGTGAGCGAGTACGTCACAGCATTCTTGACGCCATCGCCATAGCGCGCGTCGAGCAAGCGCTGATAGGGCACCGCAATCGGTCGCACGCATGATGTGCCGGACACCGAACCGACCGCCGCCACACTCGTCGCCGTGCGTAGTCGTGTGGTGAGTCCGAAGAGGCGACCGAATCGATAGGTGGCCGTGTAGCGCGATGTGGCCCGGACCGCGTTGTTCGTGCTCGCTGCCCAGCCGCCGGCAGCCGGGGTGAACGTATTGGTCGTAAAGTTCCACACACCCGGTTCGATGTCCGCTGTCGTGATAGACGGCACCACGCGCTCCACGAGATTTAATCGCCCATACGCGACGGCCGTGTCGGCAGCGCCAACGTACTGCTCGCGCAACAGCCGCTCGGCGCCGGCCAGTGCGGCCGCATCTGACGACACATGCACCTGCGCGCGGAACAGGTACATCCGCCCCATCTCCAGGGCGAGCGTCATAAAGCCAACCAACGCCAGCAGCGATACGCCCACCAGGATCATGGTGGCGCCGCGCCGATTCTTCAGTCTCCGCATGGCTCCCCCTCGTTCATGCGCCACGATCAGCGCCGAATCACTTCCCGAATACATCGAACACGGGGCCGAGGCCGATGACCATCGGGCCACCGATTACGGCGAATAGCGCCGGTAGAATAAACAGCACCATCGGGAACATCATTTTGGTGGCCGCCGTGGCCGCGCGACGCTCAGCCGACTGCCGACGCTTGCGACGCAGGCTTTCGGAATACACCCGCAGCACGCGTCCGATCGACGATCCCCACCGCTCGCTTTGGATCATCGTGGATGCCAGGGTGCGCAATTCCTCCACGCCCGTTCGGTTGTACAGGCCATGGAGCGCGTCGTCGCGACGCATGCCGGCGTTCGCCTTTCGGTTGATCACCAGCAGCTCGCGCGCCAGCTCGGGATGCATGTCTCGCATTTCGAATCCTACCCGCAGCACGGCTGCGTCGAGTGACACACCCGCCTCAACGCACACCAGTAGCAAATCGAGACAGTCGGGAACGGATCGTAGCACGCGCAGTTGACGCGCCTGCTCCAGCTGCAGCAGCACATACGGCGGCAACATCAGGCCGAACGCGATGCTCGCGGAGACACTGGCCAGGAATAGCAGGTCGCTGTCACGCGATACGAACGCCAAGACCAGCGCCGGCGAGATCATCGCGCTGAGCACCTGAAGTAACAGATACATGGCCGGCGCCGACGTTGAGTCGAAACCGGCGCGCACGAGCCGAGTGGCTGTCGTTTCCCCGAGCACGCCGTCGGGGAGCAGCTGCGTCAGCGTACCGCGGACACGTTGCGCCATCGTCTCGCGGGCGCTGCGCAGCACTAGCCGCCGTGACAGCGATCCATCGGACGGCTCCGTGGCTCTGGCAATCAGCACGGCGCGCCGGTGGTTGGCCACCACGGACCAAGTGCCAACCGCACCGGCAATCACCAGCACGCTCAGAAAAATGATGAGGGGAGTGGACATCGCGTGGGCTCCTAGATGTCGATGCGGGCGATCCGGCGGATCAGCAGGAAGCCGACCGCCACCGCACCGGTCGCGGCAATCAGCGTATAGCGGCCAACGTCGGTCGTGAACATCGGCTCCATCATCGGGCGGTTCAGCAACATGATCGCGAGGAACGCCAGCAGGGGAAGCGACGCCAGGGCCGCGCCGGTCAACTTGGGCTCCGCCGTTAACGTGTCGATCTGATCGTGCAGCGACGCCCGATCGCGAATGAGGGCCGATAACCCCGTGAGCACCTCGCTGAGATTGCCTCCGGTTTCCCGTTGAATCAGCAGCGCTGTGACGAACATCTTGATGTCGATGGTGTTGATACGATCCTGGAGATCGAGCAACGCGTCGCGTACGTCGAGGCCAAGGCGCTGCTCGTCGTAGAAAGTGGAGAATTCCTCGCCGATCGGTGCGGGCATTTCTTCGCCAACAAATTTCATGGCGGCCTGAAACGAAAAACCGGCGCGCATGGCGTTCACGATCATGTCGACCGCCTCGGGTAATTGCTCCTCGAGTCGGACCACCCGACGGCGACGCTGCAGCTGCAACAGCATGGTTGGGAGCAACAGCCCACACGTCGCGGCGAGAATCGCCACCACGACGCCGAACTGTTGCCCCGCCAATAATCCCATCGAGGCAATCAGCACGCTGGCGATCGCGAACTCTCCCACCGTCCACTTCATCCCGGCGCGCTCGATCGCGCGCGCGAGGAATACGCTCAGTGAACGACCTGACAGGAGACGGTCCAGCATTGGCACGGCACTCGTCCGGAGGTCGCGCAAGATGTTCACGTCTGTCGGAATGACGCCCTGGGTTAGTCGGTCTTTCAGCGCCGCCGTCGCCTCGAGACGACGCCGGTTCGCGTACACATAAATGCCGAGCAGCAGCAGGGTCGTGCCGAAGAAGACGGCGAACAGGACAAGGGTCTGCATGGTTACTCCGGAAGGAACATGGTACCGGGCAGGTCGATGCCCGCCACGTGAAGACGCTCCATGAACAGCGGACGCACACCGGTGGCCTCGAAGTCTCCGACCACGTCACCCGCCTCCGTGATGCCGCGACGACGATAGCGGAAGATCTCCTGCATCGAGATCACATCGCCTTCCATGCTCGTGATCTCAGAAATCGAAACCACACGGCGCGATCCATCCGCCATGCGCGCGATCTGAATGACCACCTCCAGCGCTGACGCGATTTGTTCGCGGATGGCACGCAGCGGCAGCGTAGTGCTCGCGAACTGAATCATCGTTTCCACGCGCGACAGGGCATCCCGCGGTGAGTTGGCGTGCACCGTGGTCAGGGAGCCCTCGTGGCCGGTGTTCATGGCCTGCAGCATGTCGAGTGCTTCGGCGCCGCGCACCTCACCCACGATGATGCGGTCCGGGCGCATCCGCAGGGCATTGCGCACCAGATCCCGTGCCACCACCTGACCCGTGCCCTCGGCATTCGGCGGGCGCGTCTCGAGCCGGCACACATGCTCCTGCTGCAGACGGAGTTCCGCGGCATCTTCAATCGTGACCACCCGCTCGGTCGCCGGGATGTAGACGCTGAGGGCATTGAGCAGCGTCGTCTTGCCCGAACCGGTGCCGCCGGAAATCATGATGTTCAGTCGCGCTTGGACGCAGGCGGATAACAAGTCCACCATTTCCTGCGTCAGCGTACCATTTTCGACCAGGGCCGACAGCGGCAGCTCGGCGCCGAATCGCCGGATCGACAGAATCGGTCCGTCGAGCGCGAGTGGCGGGATGATGGCATTTACCCGCGACCCATCGGGCAGCCGGGCATCGACCATGGGTGACGACTCGTCGACGCGGCGACCCACCCGACTCACAATGCGGTCGATGATGGCCATGAGATGCGCGTCGTTCCGAAATGACACCGGCACACGGGACAGTTTCCCCCGCCGCTCGATGTAAATGTCGCGCGGTCCGTTCACGAGAATGTCGGAGATCGTCGGATCGCGGAAGAACGGCTCGATCGGACCCAGGCCGGTCACTTCGTACACGATCTGTTCGATCACATCCTCGCGCTCCGCCTGCGTGAGCGGCGTCGCTTCGGTGCGTAGAAACTCGGCGACGGCGTTGCGGATCTGCGCCGACAGCACCGTCGGGTCTTCGATCCGTTCGAGCGCCTCAAGGTCCAGACGCTCCACGAGCCGACGATGCAGGTCGACCTTGAGCTGCTCCACCGGGCTGAGTGGCTCCACTTCGATCCGGCGCGGCGTAAAGCTGCGCGGACGACGGTCCACGACGGGCGTCGCTGCCGCGCGACGGCGCATCGACGCCGCCCCCGATCCCGCAGCGGTGCCGTTGGCGGAGACCGCCGACCCCTCGGATGTGAGCGAGCGGTCGATTACGCCGACCCCACTCCGCGGACCGGCGAGTGACGACAGCGTTGACGCGGGACCGCCGATGAGGCGCTCGCTTAAGCTGGCCATATCTAGCTTCTCCCGAGACGGAACAGCCGTCTCTTGCGTACGTCGGACTCGCTGTGGCTGGTGCCGTTCCCCGTGCCGTTCCCATGACCATGGCCGTTACTGTTGCCGGTTGGTGAGGTCACGGTTGGCTCCGACGCGCCAGCCAGTGCGGACGCCAAGTGCCGGAAGCCGTTCGAGAGCGCGGAGCCAGGCTCGTATTCAAGCACCGGCACGCCTTTGGTGGTCGCATCCGCGCACGCCGTGAAATCATTGGGCAGTTTGGCCGTGATCGGGCGTCCGAGCACGGTCTCGGCATCACTGATGGTCAGCGGCGACTCGGCATTCGACCGGTTCACCACCACCGCGACTTTCGCCGGTGCGTACCCGAGACGGTTGAAGAGGTTGAGCGTGCGCTGGGTGCTGCGCAGGGCCGGGACCGAGAGCTGCGTCACCAACACAATGTGATCGGCTGCGTCGAGTGCGCCGATGGTGCGTTCACCGAGATAGTGCTCGAGATCCAGCACGACATATGGGAAGTGTGCCCGCAATTGCGAGAGGATTGCGCTCGCGGCGTTCGCTTCGATCAGATCCTGTACCTCGGGACGATCCGACGACGGAAGCACCAGCATGCCGGCCGGGCCGGGGGTCATCAGCGACGACAGTAGCGGACCATCGATGCGATCGACCTTCATTACCAAGTCGCCGATGTCGTACGCGGGTTTGAGATCGAGCACCACGCGCACGTCACCACCCACAACCACGAAGTCCACGAGCGCGACCCGATCGGAGGGATGCTCGCGGGCGATCGCCGTGGCTAGGTTCACTGCGACCGAGGTCGTCCCCAGACCGCCCTTGGCGGAGTACACGGCGATGATCTTGCCGCGTGTCATGAGTCCGGGCTCCATGCGCTGCACCAGGCGCCGGATTGCCACATCAAGCTCCTCGGCGTTCAGTGGCGTGGCAACGAATTCGGGAATGCCGGCCCGTAAGGCACTGAGGATCAGCGCCTGGGTCGCATCCTTCGCCGTCCCAATGATGAATGGCGCGGCCCGTCGGATGTCGTGCTCGATCAGCGACAATTCCTGTGGCCCCGCCCCGCCAATCGGCAGGACGACCAGGTCGAACGCCTCGCCGCGGAGACGCGTCGCGGCCGCCGCAATCGTCTCAACCCGCTCGGGCTCCAGAAACCCACGGTCGGCCAACACCCGGCTCGTGGTTTCGCGCGGTTCGTCGGCGTCGCCGACGATGAGAACGGTGCGCGCTTCGGGGACAGGAGTGGTCGTCACTGTGGTGTCCTCAGCGTATCCGGCGGCAAACGCTTTTTCAGCATATCGAGCGCCGGCGTCCGCATCTCGCGCAACAGCGGAAGCGTGAGCTGGCCACCAACATTGGCCGGGTCGATGATGCTCGGCGTCACGATCACGATCAGCTCCGTTTCCGAACTCTGCCAGCGCGAGCTGGAAAACAGCGCGCCAAGAATTGGAATGTTCATGAGCAGCGGCACGCCCGTACGGACCCGCTCGCGTTCGTCGTTGAACAGACCGGAGAGAATCACCGATTGATCGCGGCGGATATCCACCGAGCTTTCCACTTTGCGTGAGCGCAGCGCCGGGATGCGGAAGCCGCTCAAGGTGATCGCGTTGCTGTAATCGAGACTCGATACCTCCGGCCGGACATACAGCGTGATGATGCTGTCGCTGATGATCGTGGGCGCAAAGCGCAAGCGAACGCCGAACTCACGGTACTGAATGGTGACCGGCGCCTGGGCACCGACGCCGCCCCCGAAGCCGCCCTGTACCACCGGGATCGGGAGCTCCCCGCCCGCGAGGAACGACGCGGAGTCACGGTCGGCCGCCATCAAATTCGGCTCGGCCAGCAAGCGGGCATTGCCGTTCTGCTCCTCCGCGTCCAGCAGCGCGAGAAACTGCTTGGTCCCGAAGTCGGAGAGCACCGAGAGAAACTTCGTCTCACCGGGAATCGCGAGGTGGCCATCGCTGTCGGTCGCGTTGTCGTCTTTGAACACGCCCGTACCCACGCGCGTATTCCGCTGCTTGCTCGTGTGCAGCCCGGACACGCCGATCTGTCGCAGCACGTCGCGCCGCACTTCGGCAAGGCGGACCGACAGGAGTACCATGCGACGATCCGCGGCCGGGCGCACCGTCACGCGATAGTGCGTGCGCGGCCGATTGGTCGACCACAGCACGACATCCGTTTCGCCGAGTGCTTTGCCACTGATCAAGACATCGCGTTCGGTGACGACCACCACCGTCGCCACCTCGGGATTGGCCACCGCGACCTTGATGATCGGGTCGGTCGTGGTCAGTGGAATCGATCGGCCGATCGACAGCGCGAGCTTCACGATGCTGTCGGCGAGTACGGGGCTCTGAGCCCGGACGGAGCGCGGACTGAACGCGAGCACCGCGAGGGTGAGCAGAAATAATGGATGCGCCGCGTGCATCGGGCGACGCTGGAGAGTCATTGGGTTACGCACGCAAAGACCTCGACTGTGACATCAGGAAAACGAACAGGAGCTGCGGAGTTCACGGCATTGGTGGTTTCTTCTTCGTCGAATCCGGCTTCTCGAATTTTTGCTGCGACACCTTGTCACCACGGATCACGTCGATCGTGAGTGAATCGGGTTTCGGCGGCAGCACCACGGGCGGTAAGGGCGGCGCCGGCAGCGGTGTCACCGGGTCGGACTTCGATGGGCGAGACACGCTCGCGCGTCGGACGGGCGGCGATGGCGCCGCGACCGGCGGCGCCGGTTTGGGCGGACGCTGCAGCACATCCTCGGATCGGGCGCCCTTGGTGCTGACCGAATCGGGATCGCCGTACCCCCGCAGCACCAGCTGGATCGTGCCGTCGCGCATGGCCACCGCCAGGCGTTCCGCTTCGATCGGTGTCACTTCCAGCGTGGCGGAGGTCGCCACGATCGGACGGTTGTCCGGTCCCGATCGATCGATGGTGCCCACCGACAGCACACGCATGTTCGACATGAACAGCTTCGACACCTGCTCGCCGTCTGAACGCTGATCACGGAGTGTCACGAGCACATCCACGCGCGAGTCCGGTTGGATGAGACCGCTCACCCCGACCACGTCGTCGATCTTCACGGCCATGGCGCGCTTACCCGGCGTGATCTTGACTTGCAGACCGGGACCGGTGCCCGGGGGGGAGAGGCGACCCGGCACAATCACCTCGCCCGCGTACACCGGTACGCGGGTCACTCGGCCAACGGCCGAGTCGAGAGACGACAGGGCGCCCGCCGGTACGGTTGCCACCGGCCACGCATTCACCACGAGCGCGCTCGGGGTGAGCGCGGCACCTTCGGGAATATCCTTCCGCGCCACGACGACATCGCGCAGCAGGACCCGGTTCTGTGCCCGCGTATTTTCGATCACTCGGTACACACCAAACGTGGCGGTGCCGGCGGTGAGAAGCGTAGCGGCGAGCACGAGGGAATATCGATTCAGTGCCATGGGAACGAAGCTCGGTGCAACGAGGGAAAAGTGGGCGCTGCGTCGCTGGTGTTATGACCCTTCCCAGCGAAATGTCGCGCGCGCATGCAGCGTGTCTCGCAACGGTTGTCCCATCAGCCGCGCCAGTGGCGTAAGCCACGTGAACGGATAGTTGATCTGCACCTGCACGGACTGGAGCGCGCCGGTTGAACAGATTGGCAGGCAGGTGACGACCACTTGAGTGGCGGCATTCACAGGAACGCTGCCGAACGGGGACATCTTCGCGGCAGCGGTGTCACGAATATCAGTCAATGCGCCGCCTGGATTCGTGAGCCGTGCGCCATAGCGCGCGCCTTCGCGTGCCGCCGCCGTGAGATTATTCGCCGTGAACAACGCACGACCGAAGTCGATCGTCCCGAACATCAGGAACAACAGCAGCGTCGCGAAGATCGCAAACTCCAGCAGGGCAACACCGGATTCATCGCGCCGAAAACGGCGAACCCATCGAGACCAATCATTCAACATGGGGCGCTCTCCTTACAGCAGAAGTCCAGGCCACCGCGCGGCGCCGGCCAGTCCGGCGGCCATGGCCACGGCATATGGCATCCGACGATCCCATTCCACTGGGGCCGCTACCCGCAACGACGACGGGTGCTGCAGGCCGAGCGCCAGACGGATCAGCGTGTAGCTGAATCCGTGCTGCGCGAGCAGGTATACCAACGACAACGCCCCGCCGCATAATCCGGCAAGCATGGCGGCTTCGACCGCCCCGTGCGGGCCGAGCCAGATCGCGCCAACCGCGAAGAACTTCACATCACCGCCGCCCATCATCTGCAACAGCCAGAACGGCATCCAGATCGCCATACCGGTGGCGAACCCACCCAGCGCGCGGCCCCCGCCGATGAACGGGCCATCCGTCACGATGGCCAGCGAGACACCAGCCAGCAGCCCGAACAGCACCACGCGATTCGGGATGCGACGCGTTCGAAGGTCCGACACGCACGCCGTCAGCAACAACGCCACGAATGTGAGTACTTCCAGGCGAGGCCAGAACGGACCTTCGAACGTCATCGCCATCCTGTTCTCCTAATGCGAGCCGTTACGGGAGTCCCGCGTTCGCGGTGGAAAACCCATTGCTGACTTTGCCACCGAGCGCAGTCACCGCGACGATGGCCAGTGCCGTGATCAGCAGCGCCAGCAGCCCGTACTCCAGCAGCGCTGAGCCACTGGAGTCAGAGGCGAAACGCCGGATCACACCGGGGAGTGTCGACATGGTCGCCGCTTACGGCAGGTTGGTGTTAACCGTGTTGAATCCGTTGCTGACCTTCACGCCGATCGACTTGACCGCGACGATCGAGAGCACGGTGATCAGCAGCGTGAGCATGCCGTACTCCAGCAGCGTGGCGCCTTCGTCGTCAGCAAGGAAGCGGCGCGTGAGAGTTTTGATGGCAGTCATGACAAACCTCGGTGCAAATGGTGATGGTTCGGAGCACGGCATGGTCGTCAGTGGTGGCTCCACGCAGGCACTGACCAGCACAGGGACGCTACACGGCGGCAACGATTGGTCGACCGACTTTGTGATGTATGTCCCTGTGCACAGCCGACTTTACGTGAAACGAAATCGGTGCGCTGTAGGTGATTCCCTCTGCAGCATGTCAGGTGATCCGACGACAGACGGTCGCACCGCGCCAGTACAGTGTGTCCGTAATGCCCATCGCCAATGCTCGAGTGTGGATGCGCTCCGTCGGGCCACCGGCGCTGATTGCCATCGTGGTGTCCATCGTACTGATGACGTCGTCTACGGCGCTCACGCAGAGCGACGGGGATCTGTTCGCGCACATCGCACTGGGGCGCGACATCCTGCGGGTCGGCGCCCCGGCGTCCGTGACGCCGGCATGGGGCAGTGCGGTGGTGTTGGCCGCGTTGCATCGACGTGGTGGCCTCTCGCTCATCGCCGTCTGCGTTGCGTGGCTGGCCGCGTGCACGCATGCCTGGCTCATGCTGTTTATCGCGCGGCGCGGCATGCCCCTGCACGCGGCGTTGCCCGCGGCGATGCTCAGTGTGGTGTTCGCCGCCTCCCATTGGCTGGCGCGGCCGCACGCCGTCACGATCGCCGCGAGTGCACTCCTGATCGCGCTGCTCGAGTGGCCTGATCGCCGCGCGTGGCTGGCAATCCCGCCGCTGTTCCTACTCTGGGCGAATCTCCACGGCGGGTGGAGCTACGGGTTGATTCTGGTGGCATGCTACGTGGTCGCACGGCCAACATGGCCGTCGCTCATGCTGCTGGTCGCGTCCGCCCTCGCCACGCTGACGACACCATACGGAACCCAACTGCATCGTACCGTGCTGCAGACGTTGCGCGACCCCACCATCGCGCGCGTGATCAACGAGTATCAGCCGCCGTCCGTGCACAATCCGCAGGACCTCCTGTTTCTCGTCACGCTGGCGATCTCCACTGTGGTGCTACTGCGCGCGATGTTGCGCCAGGCCTCACGACCACCGCTCGCCGCGCTGTTGGTCATCCTCGTCAGTGCGGCCGCCGCCTTGCGAGCCGGCCGCAACATCTCGCTCTTCGCCGTCACCGGATGGCCGCTGCTCGTCGTCTATCTTGTGCCGCACTCGAGTATCACGCCTTCGCCCGTTACCTCGTGGTCATCCCCCGCGCGATGGCCGTTCGCACGCGACACGGTAAACGCGATCGCCCTGCTCGTATTCGCCGCACTCGTCGCAGGAGGTGCACGCGCCGCCGGACTCGCCGGCGTCCCCGGCTTCACCACACCCGTCTCCCCCGCACGCTTTCCCGTGGGCGCCCTGCAGGCGCTCCAGCGCGACCACCAATCCGCCCCGCTGCTCACCACATGGGCGTGGAGCGGCTACGTCCCGTACGCCTGGCCCGGTCGCCGCGCCCTCTTCAATCCCCTCAACTTCACGCCCGCCGACGTCCACGCGCTCGGCACGCTGCTCCGTGCCCAGCCCGGTTGGCGTCGCGCCCTCGATAGCCTCGATATCCGACTCGCGGTCCTCCCGCCGGATTCCCCGCTCGCCGATGCGCTCCGCGCCGAGCCGGCGTGGCCGGTCTGGTACCGCGACCCCACCGCCATCGTGTTCCAGCGCCAATCCGCCCTGCCCAATGCGCCGTTAGCGTCAGCTGTGGCAACGGGGCGGGCCGGCTGCTCCGCCGGCACCCGCCCACCGCCCACAGCCCCCAGCCGTCAGATTAGATTCCGACACGAACCCCAGCACGTGTCAGGAGTACATGAATCGGAAGCACAAACGTCTGATCGTTGTCGGTGACCGCGTCCTCGTGAAAACCGAGGACGGCGACCAGCGCTCAAAAGTCGGCCTCTATCTGCCCCCTACCGCCATCGACAATCAGGCGGTGCAGGGTGGGGAGATCGTGTCCACCGGCCCCGGCCTCGCGCTGCCGGAACTCACCGACCAAGGCGAAGAGCCCTGGCGGATTTCCGGGGGCTCCGGCCGGGAGGCGCGCTTCGTGCCCATGCAGGCGCAGGTCGGCGACTTCGCGCTCTTCTTCAGAAAAGCCGCCGTCGAAATCACGTTCGAAAACGAACAGTATCTCGTGGTGCCGCAGGCGGCGATTCTCGCCCTCGTGCGTGAGCCGCGTGAAGACATTCCGGAATACTAGGAGACCGACCCATGATGTATCCCGAGTACATGCTCCAGCCCATGCGTGAAGAGCTCACGCGCCTCGGTGTGCAGGAACTGCGCACGCCCGACGCGGTGGACGCCCTGCTGCAGGAGCACAAGGGCACCGCGCTGGTCGTGGTGAATTCGGTGTGCGGCTGTGCTGCCCGCAACGCCCGCCCGGCGATCGCCATGGCGCTGGCCAACGCGGCCAAGCCAGAGGTCTCCACCACCGTATTCGCCGGCCAAGACCGCGAAGCCACCGACCGCGCGCGGTCGTACTTCACCGGCTACGCGCCGAGCTCGCCGTCAATTGCGCTGTTCAAGGACGGCGACGTCGTGTTCATGCTCGAGCGTTACCAGATCGAGGGCCGTAGCGCTCAGGAAATCGCGCAGGATCTTGCCGGGGCGTTCGACCAGTACTGCGCGGCGTAATCGGCGGCGCGGTCGAAGCGTCGTTGTGCGGGCCGTCGAGTCAGTCGGCGGCCCGGATCCACCGGGTGATCTCAGCCAGCGTCGGACGCTTGCCGTACATCAGCAGCGCGGTGCGATACACCCGTCCGGCCGCCATGAGGCACGCGACCGTGGTGAGAAACAGCCCCCCCACCGACATGACCACCTGACGCGACGGCACGTCGGCCAGTCCCAGTCGCAGCGGCATCATGATCGGCGCCGAGAACGGAATCATGCTCAGCGCGGTGGCAATCGTGCCGTTCGGATCCTGTAGCGCGGTCTGCAGCAGCGCGATGCTCGACACGAGCAGCATCAGTACCGGCGTCTGCGCCTGCTGGGCCTCCTGTTCCGAGCTGGCGATGCTGCCCACCAGGGCAAACAGCGAGGCGTACAGCACGTAGCCCAGCACGAAGTACGCGCCCAGCAAGATCACATCGTTCAGCTGCACGCTCGGCAGCGGCACGCTCGCCCCGCTCAGGCCGAGCAGCGCGAAAATGCGCCCGCGGTTCGCCAGCAACGTGGCCAACGCGCTCGTCCAGATGCCCAGCTGGAGCACGGCCACGCCACCGATGCCGAGAATCTTGCCGGAGAGCAGCACGCGGGCCGGCACACTCGCCAGCACGACCTCCGCCACGCGCGACTGCTTCTCCTCCGCCACGCTGCGCAGCACAATCTGGCCGTACAGCACGATCGCGATGTACAGCAGCATCGCCACCGAGAATCCGACGATCATGTTCACGCGGGCGCTCGCCTCGCGGCCGTTGTTGCCGAGCCGGGTGGTGCGGACATCGATGCGTAGTTGGGCCACGCTGGCGGCATCCGTAGCGGCAATCCCAATCGCCACGAGCCGGGCCTGACGGAGCTGCCGTTCGAGCGCCGCGCTCAGCCGCTCGGACACGCCCAGCGCGCTGCCGTCGGGGAGCAACAGCTCGGCCCGTCCGTCGTCGATCGTTTCCGTCGACAGGATCAAGAGCCCCGGGAGTTCCTTGGCCAGCAAGCGCCCGCGCAGCGAGTCCGTCGTGGTGGTCAGCGCGGTGGCGCTCACCTCGAGCACACGCGGCGCGGTCGCCGTACCCTGCACCCCACCTGCCAGGTCGCCGGCGATCGCCTCCCCCAGCGCGGTGCCGGTGGCATCCAGAATCAGCACCTTCGCCACATCCACGTCGGCGCGCGTCCGCATGGCCAGCCACGGTGGCCCCACCAGCAGCGCCACGAGCAGCACGGGGCCGAACAGCGTCGTGAGTAGGAACCATCGTGACCGGACCCGCTCGCCGAATTCCCGTCCGATCACCGCCAGCAGTTTATCCATGACCCGACATCCCCGCCTCGACGCCCGAGGCACCGACACGCTGCAAGAAAATTTGGTGAAGCGAGGGTTCGAGCCGGTCGAACCGGGCGATCGACACCTTCGCCGCAACGAGGCGTTCCAGCAGCCCCTGCGACGTCGCTCCTTCGGCGAGCGTGATCTCGAGGTGGTTGCCGTGATGGTCGATCTCGGCCACCAGTGTCCGGTCGGCGAGAATCGCCTGCGCCTGATCACCGCTGCCGGAATCGAAGGTCACCGCCACCCGTGCGGCACCGTGGTGCTCGGCCTTCACGTCGCGCATGTCACCATCGAGGACGATCCGGCCGCGATTCACGATCGCGACGGCATCGCACATGCGCTCGGCCACGTCCATGAGGTGCGTGCTGAACACGATCGTGCGCCCCTGACGGCGGAGGTCGAGGACGGTGTCCTTGATGGCTTGCGCGTTCACGGGGTCGAGTCCGCTGAACGGCTCGTCGAGTACGATCAGCTCGGGATCGTGCAGCACGGTGCCGATGAACTGCACCTTTTGCTGCATACCGCGCGAGAGCTCCTCGATTTTCGCCGAGCCCCAGTCGCGCCCCGCACCCGTGAGCGTAAAACGCTCGAGCCACTGATCGATGCGCCGGTCCGCCTCGCGCGTGGCAACGCCCTTGAGACGAGCCAGAAAGCGCAGCACGCGGCGCACTTCCATTTTGCGATACAGACCGCGCTCTTCGGGGAGATAGCCGAGTCGGTTCACGAGCGACGGATCGCTGGCCGGCTTTCCGAGAATCTCGATGCGTCCCTCGTCGGGAAGCATCAGGTTCAGCATCAGGCGGATCGTGCTGGTCTTGCCCGCGCCGTTCGGTCCGAGCAAGCCGAAAATGATGCCGGGCCGGATGTCGAGGGACACCCGGTCTACGGCGACATGATTGGCATAGCGCTTGGAAACGGTCGAGAGCCGAACGGCCGACGCCCGTTCCTGAGTGATCGTGCGAGACATGAGGAATGCTTAACCGGGCATCGGTGGGCCGCAACCGTCGCTGGCCATGCGTTCTGAGACGGGGCGCGTTCACCTGCAGGCGCCTTCGAATTCGCTCTCGATGTCGCTAAGCTCTTGAGGGTAATGCCCCCCACCCCCCACCCACTCCGCTTCACCCGCGCCGAGTTCGCCGGCGCCTTCGGCGATCTCGGCACCGACCTCCCGCTGCTCGTCGGCCTGGTCGTGGCCACCGGCATGGACGCCACCACGGCCTTCGTGGTGTTCGGCGCCCTCCAGATCGCTTCGGGCCTCGCCTACCGGCTGCCCATGCCCGTGCAGCCGCTCAAGGCCATGGCGGCCATCGCCATCGCCGGCAAGCTGGCCCCGCCGCTGCTCGCCGCCGGTGGCCTGATCGTGGGCGTCGTGATGCTCGGCCTCGCCCGCTCCGGCGCCCTCGCTTGGATCGCCCGTACCGTCCCCAAGCCCGTGGTGCGTGGCATCCAGGTTGGACTTGGGCTACAGCTGGCCATGCTCGCCCTCACCCGCTTCATCCCGGCGGATGGAGCCCGCGGCTGGCTCCTCGCGGCGGTTGCCCTCGGGATCATCCTCGTGCTACGCACGAGTCATCGCCTCCCCGCCGCCCTCGTCGTCCTCGCCCTTGGACTGGTCGTCGCCGCCGTGACCTGGCCGGACGGCGCGCCGCTGCCCCTCGGATTCCGCCTCCCCACGCTGCCCGCGCGGTGGCCCACTCCCCGCGAGTTCGCCCAGGCCTCACTGCTGCTCGCTCTCCCGCAGCTCGCCCTGTCGCTCGGGAATTCAGTGCTCGCCACGAAGCAGGTGGTCGCTGATCTGTTCCCCGATCGCGAGCCGCTCAGTGTACGGCGTATCGGCACCACCTACGCCCTCATGAATCTCCTCGCCGCGCCCCTCGGCGGGATTCCGGTGTGTCATGGCTCCGGCGGGATCGCCGGGCACTACGCCTTCGGCGCCCGCACCGGCGCCAGTGGCATCATTTACGGCACTTTCCTCGTGCTCTCCGGCCTCCTACTCGTCGGCGAACCGGTGGCGTTTCAGCGTCTCTTCCCCGGTCCGATTCTCGGAGCACTGCTGCTGGTCGAGGCCATCACCGTCCTGCTGCTCGTGGGCGACCTGCGCGACACGCCGTGGTGGTTGGTCTTCGCGATAGCCTGCGGGCTCACCGCGGCCTTCGTCCCCTACGGCTACGCGGTCGCCCTCGTCGGCGGTACAATCGTTAGCGGAGCGCTCCGACGTCGGACGATGGTGCGCTAGAAAAACCAGCGCCGGAGGCCCGTCCGCTCCTGACGATTCGCCCCGGCCAGCCGCCAATACAGTGCGCCGCCGCTCACGGTCAGCACGAGTAGCGCGAGCCCCCAGAGCATCGACGCCACCAGGCCGCCGTCGCCGAACACTTCGCCACTGTGCACGCGATTGATGAACGGCTTGTCGGCGTACCCGTCGCTGTGCAGGAACTTTCCCGTCCGGGCATCGAACAACAGGCGTCGGTCTTCGCCGCCGGTTTTGGTGCCGAGCGACATGGTGATCACCGGCGCCTGCCCCTTGAGTTCAATCGCGATCTTGTCGATCGGTGACCCGGGCGCCTCCTTGGCGGCACTCGCCATGGCGGCGTTGATCGCCCCCATCCACGCGTCCGGCGGGGAGTCGGTGCGAACGGCGCTCACCAACGTGCGGTTGGCCTCGCGAACGGCTTCGTCTTCACCAAAAAATTCAGTCCCGGCAACAAGGACACCGGTCACCGACGCGAAGGCGAGGAACAGCGCTGCCGGCGCACCGATCCACCGGTGCCAGCGGCGCCAGACGGCAGGAGTAGGCATACAAACTCTGGGGTATGAGGCACTGGGGCGGGGGACGTTCGGCTGCAACTTGTCGCGTGACACCCCCGCTCGCAAACCACCGGATCGGTGATACCTTTCAATCGTGGACCCCGGTGACCCCGTTGAGCGTCCGCCCCCACCTTTTAGCGCTTTCATCATGACCAAAATCCGTATGGCCGTTGTTTCGGCCGCACTCGCCCTGTCCGTGACCGCCGTGGCGGCCCAGCGCATGTTCGCCGACTTCAGCGGCAAGTGGAACGTCGCCATCGACGCCCAGGGCCAGTCCATGCAGTCGCTCATGACCGTGACGCAGAAGGGCGACTCCGTGTCCGGCACTACCGAATCGCAGCTCGGCACCGCCAGCTTCGACGGCGTGGTCAAGGGTGACTCGATCTTCTTTGGGTTCGCCTACGACATGGGTGGACAGCAGATCAAGATCCGCGGCACCGGCGTGATGAACGAGAAGGACAAGATGACTGGCACCATGGAAGCCGAAGGTCTCGGCGCCTTCCCGTTCGCGGCCGCGCGTCAGCCGAACTAACCGGCCATGTTGTTTCCCGCCCTCGGTGAGCGTGTCGCCACGCTCGCCGGGGGCGCCTTGGTTGTACGGTGCTGGTCCGCCCCATCTGCCGCAAACGGAGTGTCGTCGTGAGCATGACAATAGGACGGTTGGCCGCGGCGGCGCTCTGTGCCGCCGTTGGCATTGGCACCACCTACGTCGGTGTGGCCGGGGCGGGTTCACTCCCACCGCTTGGCGGATTGCTGTCGCCGTCGGTTGGCCTCTGGGCCAATGCGGTGGACGATCTGCCGGCGGAAGCCAGCAGCCGTATCCCGTCGCTCGATGGGACGGTCGACGTGCGCTACGACACGCGCAGCGTCCCGCACATCTTCGCGACGACCGATGCCGATGCGATGCGAGCCCTCGGTTACGTCACGGCGCGCGATCGGCTCTTTCAGCTGGAGATTCAGTCCCGCGCCGGCGAAGGCACGCTCACCGAGTTGGTCGGCGAAGTTGCCTTGCCGGCCGATCAGGAAACGCGTCGGCTCGGCATGCCGCGCTCGGCGGAACGGAAATGGCGCGACATCGGTGAGAGCACGCCCAGCGGGAAGCTGCTGCTGGCGTATGCCGAAGGGGTGAACGCGTATCGGACCTCGCTGTCGCCGGGGCAGTGGCCGGTGGAGTACAAGCTGCTCAATCGCGCGCCGCGCGAATGGCTGCCGCTGCATTCCGTGCACGTGCTCAACCGCATGGGCTACACGCTGGCGCGTGGACCGGGAGAACTCGAGCTGCTCGAGGCGCGCGCGTTGGTCGGCGACGCGGCGGCGAACGCGCTCATGGAAGAGAACTCGCCAGTGCAGGAGCCGATCCAGCCGATGAATCGCAACGCCGCGCGCGTGGCGCTGTCGGCGATCACCGCACCGGGTGCACCTGACAGCACGGCGGCGCGCATGGTGGCGTCGCTCCGCTCAACGCCGGGCGCAACGTCGACCGGCATGTCGCTGTTGTCGTGGCTCAAGGACATCGACCCCACCGTCGAACAGGCGCGCGCGTTCGCCAGCAACAACTGGGCGGTGGCGCCGTCGCGCTCGGCCAACGGGCATGCAATGCTCGCCGGCGATCCGCACCTCGAGCTCACGCTGCCGAGCATCTGGTATGAAGTGCATATCGTGGTGCCGGGGAGCTTCGAGATCGGTGGCGTGTCCATTCCCGGACTCCCGGGTGTGCCCATCGGCTATTCGCGCGCGGTGGCGTGGAGTGCCACGAACACCGGCGCCGACGTGATGGACTTCTGGCGTGAAAAGGTGGACAACGACGCCGCGCCCACGGCGTACGAACTCGATGGCGTGATGACGAAGTTCGCCGACACGCGCATCGAGACGTATCGCGACAAGGCCGGCCGGATCATCGACGTGGATACGATCTACTACACGCACCGCGGTCCGATGCAGCGGCAGGGACGCGAGTGGTTGTCGATGCGCTGGACGGTGCTCGAGTCGGGCAAGGAGCTCGAGGGATACTTCGCGGCGTTCCATGCCACGACCGCGCCGGCATTTCTCGATTCGATGGCGCGCTACTATCAGGCGCCCGCGCAGAACTTCATCACCGCCGACACGTCGGGCACGATCATGATTCGCTCCACCGGGCGGTATCCGGTGCGGGCGGACAGCGGTCGCGGCACCGAGGTGCGAGACGGATGGCTGGCCAAGAACGACTGGATCGGTGACTGGCCGGTCGCACGCTATCCGCAGGGCCGCAATCCGACGCAAGGCTACCTGGCGTCGGCCAATCAGCAGCCGATCGATCCGCAGCAGGACGCGCTCTACCTCGGCCCCGATCCCAACTTCGAGATCTGGCGCGCGCTGCAGATCAATCGCTTGCTTCGCGCCGACAGCACGGTCACGGTCG
This sequence comes from Gemmatimonadota bacterium, assembly GCA_947461225.1. GTDB lineage: Bacteria > Gemmatimonadota > Gemmatimonadetes > Gemmatimonadales > Gemmatimonadaceae > Gemmatimonas. The sequence goes on from CANHJV010000002.1 coordinate 37,214, forward strand.
ACGAAATGCGAAGCTTTCACACGAACCCGGGCAGTGTGCGCGCCGATATGCTGGCACCCGCGCTGGTGCTGGCCGCGCGCGCGCGCATGGCCGCCGGTGATACGTCACGCTCGCTCAAGGCGGCCGAAGCGTTGTTGTCAGCGTGGGACCGGCAGTACACGCGCGTGAACACGGGCGCGCGACTGTTCGAAACCGCGGTGGGGCAGACGACCGCGTTGTTGTACGACGAATTCATTCCTGCCAAGTCGGAGACGCGCGCGGTCACGCCAAGTGAGTCGCGCTTGCTGCAGCTCTTGTCCGACTCGGCCAACGGATGGTGGGATGACCGTCGCACGAGTGATGTGCGCGAAGACCGCAACATGATTCTCGCCAAGGCGCTGCGCACGGCGTACGACACGCTGGTCACGGAGTATGGCGATCCCGCGAAAACGCCGTGGACGTGGGGACGCGTGGCGCCGGCCAAGCCCAATCACCTGCTGCGACTGGCAGGCTTCGCGGCGCCGGAAATGCCGATCGACGGCGGACGCGGCACGCTGAATCCGTCGGTCAGTTCCAAGCGCGCCAATTTCGGTGCGAGCTGGCGCATGGTGGTCGAGATGGACAAGGAACCGCGCATTCGCGCGGTGTACCCGGGCGGGCAGAGCGGCAATCCCGCAAGCACGCGCTATCTCGATCGATACGCCATGTGGGCAAACGGACAGCTGGACAGCGTGCGCACCCCGCGCAGCGCCAACGATCTGACGGCGTCTGATACGCGCGCCGTGCTCACCCTCACGCGCTGAAGGGGCCGCCGACCATGTGGATGAATCTGATCAGCGCGGTGCTGCTGCAATTCGTGGCGCAGCGCTTTCTGGGGGTGTGGGGCGCGGCCGTGGCCGGTCTGCTCACCGGCGTGCTGTTCCGGCAGGGGGGCGCGATGCGCGCCGGTGCGTTCTCCGCCGCGTTGGCGGCGGCGGTGTTGTTGATCGCCGCTGCCGAGCGTGGCGTCGCACTCACGGAGTTTGCCGCCACGATCGGTCGCAACTTCTCATTGCCCGGTTGGGCGGTGTTGGTGGCCACGCTGGCCCTGCCCGCCCTGCAGGCCGGTGGTTGTGCCGGCCTGGTGAGTCGTGTGCTGCGGAAGGACCGCGTCGCGCTCGGCTGATCTGCGACGACGTTACTTCGAGGCCCCATCGAGCTCCGTCCACAGGCGACGGATGGCGATGGGGCTTTGCTGTTCGGCCAGGAACCACTTCGCGTACGGTCCCCAGTTCACCTGCGCGATCGCCTGATCGACCGTGAGTCCAGCGGCCTTCAGCCGCTTCACTTCGGCGATCACGGCCACGAGTGATTCGCGAAACGCGATGAGCTCCTCGCGCGACACCTTCGCCTCTTCGATGAAGCCGTGTCCGGGAATGAACCGGTCCACGTTCGTGAGGGCGAGCGCGTTGTCGATCGTGCGTATCCATTCGGCACCGTAGGCCGAGCGCATGGCAGGGAACACACGGTTGAGATACGCCTCGCTCATGAACAGCAGCTTCTCCGACGGCACTTCGACCATGAGGTCGCCGCCGGTATGCGCCCGCCCGAGGAAGCGCACGCGTACGCTGATCCCGCCAAGATCGATGGTCTCGGTGTCGCTGGTCATCGCGGCTCCGGGCATGACGATGGCCGGACGGTTGGCGGCGGCTGCGGCGGCCGAATCTTTCTTGAGCTGTGCGAGCGAGTTGGCGTGGACGATGAACTGAATATCCTTCGGCAGCACGCTGTTGCCCGCGGTGTGATCACCGTGATCAGAGCCCACCACGTACCACTTCACCGGCAGCGGCGAGAGCGTCTTGATCTTGTCGAGCATCGTTTGCGTGGCCTGCACACTGCCTTGCCCATCGGCCACCAGCACGCCGTTGCGTCCAATCACGACGAGGCTGACGGTGGTGAAACCAGGCTGACGGATCTCCTCGTAGCCGTACACCTTGTCGCTCAGCTTCACGAAGCGCGGGAAGGCCGTGAGCGGCACACCACGCACCGCAGGGTCGGCGGTACGGACAGGGTTCTGCGCCTCTAGCGAGGTGGCGGTAGCGACGAGAAGGAGAAAGGCGGCAGGGCGCATGTGAGTGCTGGGTTCTGGGTGAACGGCCAAAGGCGCTATGAATTGACCGCGCTAAGAGTTAACGGCGCGAAGGTAAGAAGCGCTAAGAATGACCGGCGGGACCGCGCGGGACCGCGCCCCTCAGCGCTCCTCATTCTTCGCGCCGTTCACTCTTAGCGCCCTTCGCAGTTAAGTAGCCGCCCGCTCTGCGCCTTTGGCCCGGTACCGCTCCAGCCAGGCCGTCGACCACGAGTCGAACCGATCCTCCCGGATCGCGCTCCGGATCTGCTCCATGAGTTTCAACAAGAACGTCAGGTTGTGGAGCGCGAGCAGGCGTTGCCCCAACGGTTCTTCGTTGGCGTGCAGATGCCGGAGATACGCGCGATCGTAGTCGGTGCAGGCGGGGCAGGCGCAGCTATCGGTGAGTGGCCGGCGGTCGGTCCGGTGACTGCTCTTCCGGATCGACACCTTGCCCTCTTCGGTGAACACGGTGCCGTGCCGACCCATCTTCGTGGGCGCCACGCAGTCGAACAGGTCCATGCCACGTCGCACGGCTTCGATCAGATCGTCGGGGAACCCGACGCCCATGAGGTAGCGCGGTTTGTCGCGCGGCAGCAGCGGCGCGCAGGTGTCGAAGGTGGCGTACATGAGCGGTTTCGCCTCGCCCACCGACAACCCGCCCATGGCGATCCCGGCCCAGTCACCCGTTTGTAGGATGCCGTTGATGGACGCCGTGCGCAGGTCGTCGCTGGTGCCACCCTGGATGATCGGAAAGAGCGCCTGAGGCGGGGCCATGCGCTCTTGCTCCGCGTCGCCGCCATACATCGCGGGCGCGCCGTTAGGCACGGCGAACGACGCGGCCGGCTCCCGCCCGTCGCGCTCGAGCCGGTCAAACTCGATGCGGCATCGCTCCAGCCACCGCAGGCTGCGCTCCATCGCCGAACGCGACGCCGCATGCTCGGCACCGCCTTCGATCAGTTCGTCGAGTTGCATGATGACATCGGCGCCGAGATTGCGCTCGATCTGCATCACGCGCTCGGGCGTGTAGTTGTGACGCGACCCATCCACGATGCTTTTGAATGTCACGCCCTCTTCACGCACTTGCCGGAACTTGGCCAGCGAGAACACCTGATAGCCACCGGAGTCGGTGAGCATCGGTCCGCTGAAGCGCGAGAACGCATGCAGCCCGCCCAACGCCCGCACCATCTGATCGCCGGGGTTGAGATACAGGTGATACGCATTCGCGAGCAGCATCTGCGTGCCCATCGCGCGCATTTCGCGCATGTCGATGCCCCGCACGGCGGCACGCGTGCCCACGGGCATGAACTCCGGCGTTTGCACCACTCCATGCGGCGTGGTGAACCAGCCCAGCCGTGCCCCTTCGCGGTCGTGCGACGTGCGAAACGCGAAGCCCGGCGAATGCGTGATACTCACGTGTGCTCGGGGGGCGCGGCGTGTTCCCGGGCGCGCTGGTGCGTTTCGGCATCGAGCAGGCCGCGCAACGCCGCCAGCACCGGATGGTCTCGCGTATGTGCCGCGCCGTATTCGATGTTGAACAGGAAATCGAAACCGGCCGGCATGACGCCTTGATTGTGCTGCAGAATGGTCTCGAGCTTGTCGAGTCCCTTGGCCAGTTTGGCTTCGGGGCTCGAGGCCGCATCGTACTCATCCCACAGCGCGACGAGATCCGCCCGCACGGCCTCAGGCAGCGGTTGTGCCAGTTCGACGAGATCCGCCCGCTCCTGCTCGGCCTTGTTCGGCAGCGACGCCTGCAGCGCGGCCGAGACGTCGCCGTGAATGGCCTCGCCAAGATCGTGCACCACACAGATCCGCAGCAGCTTCCCCACGTCGATGCCAGGGAAGTGCGGCGCCAGCACCATCGCCATGAGGCACAGCCGCCACGTGTGCGCGGCCACGGTTTCCTGACGGCCGTCCGAGGTCCACGACGTGCGGGTCAGGTACTTCAGCGATTCGGCCGCACGCAGAAACGCGAGCGTCCCCGGCAACTCGGCGCCGAGCGACGGCGCGGAAAACTCACTCATGAGGACGTGGTGACGGCGTGGGAGAAGATGGATGGCCTGAAACGACCGGCGTGTGCTTGGTGAATCGGGCCACGGCGCTGGCACCACCGTGACGGACGAGCCACGCGAGGCCAAGCGCGCGTGTGAGGCGCCCAGCGGCCAATGCCAGGAAGAACTGGACAAACGGCACGCCCGCTGCACCCGAGGCAATGCTGGTGAGCTTGGTCGACAACGGCGACATCGTGCTGGCAAAGATGGCCCAGCCGCCATATCGCGCCAGCGTCCCGCGATACTCGTTGATCGTGGCCGGCGTGATGGAGAAGTACCGTGACACCGGCCCCTCGAGCCAGCTCAAGGCTTGGGCCCCGGCGACGTACAACACCACGCTGCCGATCAGTGTGCCGGCCGTGGCGACCAGCGCATAGCGGTAGGCGCGTGCCGGACGCGCGAGTGCCAGCGGAAGGAAGAACACGTCGACGAAGCCCGGAAAGACGCAACCTTGCAGCAGTCCCCATCCGAACACTACGCTGTTCGACCATCCCGCATCAGCCCACTGCTCGAGGCGCGCGTGCGTGCGCGCCAGCCAGGTCGAATCACGTGACATAGGGCAAAAGATAACAGCGCAAACGGGTCCGTCGGCCCACATATTTCGGCCATGCGCATTCGATCTCTCGTCTGGCCGATGCTTGCCGCCCTGCCGTTGCTGGCCGCCTGTCGCACCCTCGGGCCGGGCCGCGCATCGCGCTTCCCGTTCGTGGTGTCGCCCACCGTTGCCGACACCATCGACACCGAAGTGCTGTCGAACGCCGTGCGATTGCATCGCCTGGTGAACGTGAAAGCACCGTGGCGGGCCTGGGTGCTCGACGTCAACATGTCGGCCTGCGCGAGCGTGCAGGCGGTAAAGGGCGAGCCCACCGCCGTGGGGCGAAACACCACCAGCGTGCTGCTGTCGCGGCTGCCCGCGTCGTCCCACCCGATCGCGGCGGTGAACGCCGATTTCTTCTTGTTCGCGCCACCCGGTGTGCTCACGAACGCGCACATCGAACGCGGCACGGTCATCGCTGGCCCCGGCCCGAATGTGCTGCTGGGGTACGACGCACAGCGCGGCCTGTTCATCGACTCCGTGCGAGTGAGCGGCGCGGTCACCTCGCCCCACGGCACCGTTGCGCTGCTGAACTGGAACCGTCCGGCGCCGAATCGCGCCGGCCTCGTGGACGCCCGCTGGGGCGTGCCGCTCGACACCCTCGTGCGCACGCGCGCCATGCGTCTCGATCCGATCGTGCCCGTGCGGCAGGATTCGAGCGCCGGACGATATGTCCTCCGCGCGGCGCGACCGGGCGATACGCTGGTATACGGCGACACCCTGCTGCTGGTCGTGCCGCCAGCCATGCGGGCGCGGGCCGTCGCCGGTGATACGGTGACCGTGCAGCGACGCCTCACCCCCGTCTGGCCGCGTGAAACCGTGGGCGGCCGCGGCGTGCTGCTCATTGACAGCGTGGTGGGCGCCGACGTGGACAAGGAAGGCAACGCCGGCTTCCAGGGGCTCAATCCCCGTACCGCCGCCGGCATCGCGCGCGTAGGGACATCGCAGCGCCTGCTGCTGGCCGTAATCGACGGACGTCAGCCCGGCTACAGTGTGGGCATGACCCTGCGGCAAACCGCCGAACTGCTGCAGTCGCTGGGCGCCCAGCGCGCCATCAATCTCGATGGCGGTGGCTCGTCGGCCATGATCGTGCGAGACAACGCCACCGGCGCGCTGCGCGTGCGCAACAAGCCGTCCGATCCCACGGGCGAGCGCCCGGTGGGGAACGCGCTGGCGGTGCTGGGCAGCTGCATCGGCCGGTAAGCAGGGCCGATGCCGCTGACTACATCCGGTCGAGGCCGTCCGTGCCGATCACCGGGTTCCACGGCAACAGCTCGTACTGCGCCATGGCCAAGCGCGTAAACGGGTCGCCATCGCGAATGCGATCGAGCGCCGTTGCCATGTCCTCACCGTCGGGGATACGCAGCAGCAGTGCCCCCCCGGTGCGCGGGTCGAACGGGCCCGACGCGAGCAACAGCCCCTTGCCCTTGAGTTCCCTGAGATAGGCCCGGTGCTCCTCGACATGCGGAGCGACGTCTTCGAACGGGCGACGGTAGCGGAGAATGGCGAGTGCATACATGCGGGGGAATGGAACGCCCTGCGTGTACGACGTCAACTCTTGCCGCGCCGCCGGATGCGTCGCGCTACCGCTTGGTCGTGAGCGCCTCGCGGAACGCCTGCCAGGGCAGCATTGCGCAGCCGTGGCGACCGGGAAACGGCGCGACACCACGTAACGGCGTGAGGGCGTCCGGCAGCGGTTCGGGGCCAGCCTCCACGCCGCCGGCACCACCGGCTTCCGGATGCAGCATGCGGTCCACGGCATCAGCCAACGCCAGCGCCTCGCGGACGGAGAGCCCCCGCACGGCATCGGTCATCATCGACGCGGACGCGGTGGCAATCGAGCACCCGCGCCCGGTGAACGCCGCATCCCGTACCGTGTCCGCTGCCATCGACACCATGACCGTGATCTCGTCGCCGCACACGGGATTCTTGCGCTCGCCGCTGGCCGTGGGCGACTCGAGCACCCGCCGATTGTGCGGCGCCCGATGATGGGCCAGCAGGGCGTCCTGATACATCGCCGCGATGCTGGCGGTGATGGGCGCCACCGCGCTCACGAGCGATCTCCGGTCAATCGACCGTCGCGAACAGCTGCTGCGCCGCGGTGAGGGCGCCCACGAGTGCGTCCACGTCACTGCCCTCGCTGTATACGTAGAAGCTGGCCCGCGCCGTCGCGCTCACGCCCAAGCGCCGCATGAGCGGCTGGGCGCAGTGATGACCGGCCCGGATGCAGACCCCGTGCTGATCGAGAATCGTCGCCAGGTCGTGCGGATGCACGTCGGCCAGCGAAAAGCTCAGCACGCCGCTGCGTTCGGAAGGCGGCGGTCCGTACACGGTGACGCCCGGCAGGGCCCGCACACGGGCCTCAGCGGCCTCCAGCAGGGCGATCTCATGGGCGCGCACCTTGTCCATGCCCAAGCCGTCCAGATACCGCACCGCGGCCGCCAGGGCCACCGCGTCAGCCGCGTTGGGGGTGCCGGCCTCAAACTTGTGCGGGAGCACGTTCCAGGTGCTGTCGGTGTCACGCACCCACTCGATCATGTCGCCACCGAACTGATAGGGCGGCATGGCCTCCAGCAGGGCGCGACGCCCCACCAGCACGCCAATGCCCATCGGGCCGAGCAGCTTGTGGCCGCTGAACGCGTAGAAGTCGATGTCGAGCGTGTCGAAATGCACCGGCAGGTGTGGCACGGCCTGCGCGCCGTCCACCACGATGACCGCGGCCGAGCGCGAGCGCACGATGCGCACCACGTCGTGCAGCGGGGTGATCGAGCCCACCGCGTTCGACACATGGGTGATCGCCACGATCTTGGTCTGTGCGCCGACCACGTCACGCAGCATGTCGAGGTCGATCGTTTGCGTGGGCGTGAGCTCCACGATGCGCAGCGTGGCCCCAGTGCGCATCGCGAGCTGCTGCCACGGCACGAAGTTGGCGTGGTGCTCGAGAGCCGACACCACGATCTCGTCGCCCGGCCCCACGTGCGCGCCGCCCCAACTCGACGCCACGAGATTCATCGACTCGGTGGTGCCGCGTGTGAAGATCAGACAGTCGGCATCGGCCACTCCCACGAAGCGCGCAATCGTGGCGCGGGCATCGTGATAGGCATCGGTGGCCAGCGCCGACAGCGCGTACGCACCACGGTGCGGGTTGGCGTTCGCGGTCTCATAGAAGTGGCGCAGCGCATCGAGCATCGCCGCCGGCTTCTGCGCCGTGGCCGCCGAGTCGAGGTAGTGCAGCGCCGGGTTGGCGGCGAGCAACGGAAAATCAGCGCGGGGCGCCAGAGACAGGAGCGACATAGAACCTCTCGAATACGAACGGGCCGCCGATGTGCTACGTACGACGCGGCCCGACAAAAACATCACCGTCGGCGATCTGTACGGGATACGTACCTAGATCATCGGTGGATGGACCGGAGAGCACGGCGCCGGTGCGCACATCGAACCGGGCCCCGTGCCACGGACACTCGAGCACGCAGGGCTCCACGACGTCGCCGCCGGAAATCGCGAAGTCGCGATGCGGACACCGATCGTCCACCGCGTGCACGGCGTCGCCGTCGCGTACCAGGCACACCCGCCGTCCGTCCGTCATCACGACCCCCAGCGGCAATCCGGCCTCCACGTCACGCAGGGCCGCCGCCCGCACAAACCCAGGCGCGAGGCTCATGCTTCGGTGCTCACCGACGGCACCGCCGTGGTCGGGCCGTCGTCGAGCGCGGCCTTGAGCGTATGCCACGCCAGCGACGCGCACTTCACGCGCACCGGAAAGCGCGACACGCCCGAGAAGACCACGAGCTGCCCAAGATCCTTGCCGCCGACGGCATCGTGCCCCAGCACCAGCGCATGAAAGCGCTGAAACAGCGTCTCAGCCTCGGCGCGCGTTTTGCCCTTCACCGCCGCCGTCATGAGCGATGCCGACGCTTTGGAAATCGCGCAGCCGTGGCCCGTGAACTTCACGTCGGTGATGACGTCGCCGTCGACGTGCAACGCCACATGGACTTCGTCACCGCACAACGGATTCTTGCCGTCCGCCGCGCGGTTCGACCCCTCAAGCACACCGAAATTCCGCGGCTTGCGGTTGTGGTCGAGAATGACGGATTGGTAAAGCTCTTGTAAGTCTGACAACGAAGTATGGAGTAAGGAGTCGGGGGTAGGGAGCAGCATCAGGAGCAACCTCTACTCCCTACTCCATACCCCGTACTTCGCAGTTAATGGTGGGTCTCACCCGTAAACCGCACCATCGTCAACTGCTCGAGCGCTTCCTTCACCGCCTCGTTCTCGAGCGTCTCCAGCACGTCGGCGGCGAACGCGTACATGAGCAGCTGGCGCGCCAGCAGCTGTCCCACGCCGCGGCTCTTCAGGTAGAACAGCGACGTCTCGTCGATGCGCCCCACCGTGGCGCCGTGCGTGCACTTCACATCGTCGGCGAAGATCTCGAGCTGCGGCTTCGTGTCGATCTGCGCATCCTTCGACAGCAGCAGCGTGTTGTTGGTCTGCTTGCCGTCGGTCTTCTGCGCCTCGGGGTGCACGTACACCTTGCCGTTGAACACGCCGTGCGACGCGTCATCGAGCAGGCCCTTGTAGGCCTCGCGGCTGAAGCAGTTCGGGGCGACGTGCTCCACACGGGTCTGGTGGTCGCCGTGCTGCGCACCGCCCAGCATATACAAGCCGTTCAACGTGGTGCCGCAGCCTTCGCCGGCCAGCACGGTGAACACGTTGCTGCGCGAGAGCGCCGCCCCGGTCTGGAAGGTGAACGCCATGAAGTGGCTGTCGCGACCCTGTCGCGCTTCCACCGTGCCCACGTGAAACGCGGTCGGCGACTCCCGCTGGATGCGCAGCAGCTGCAGCGTGGCGCCGTCGCTCACCGACACCTCGACCACGGCGTTGGTAAAGTAGGACACGTCGGCGAGCGACACGTAGCTCTCGATCACCGAGGCCTTGGCATGACGGTCGGCGATCAGCACGTGACGCGGATGACTCATCACACCGGCGCCGTTGGCGTCGGTCACGTGCAGGATGTGCACCGGCACGTCGGTCACCATCTCCTTCGCCACATGGATCAGCACGCCCTCGCCGGCGAACGCGGCGTTCAGCGCGGTGAAGCCGTCACGGTCGGCCGGCGCCGCCACGCCAAGGTGCCGCGCGAGCAGCTCAGGTTCCTGTACTGCGGCGGTCGCGAGCTCCATCACCCGCACGCCATCAGGCAGCGCGTCGATCGACGACAACGCCGGCGCGTAGCGGCCATTCAGGAACACCACTAGCGGCCACGTGCCACCGAACGTGTACGGCTCGAGCGCCGCGGCGTCGAGCGGGCCCACAGCACGGTCCTGCGCCGCCACGAACGGTGTGTTCGCGATCGCCGACACACTCGTGTATTTCCAGTCTTCGCTGCGCGTGGTCGGAAAGCCCAGGCGCGCGAACGCCTCGGCGCCGGCGGCGCGCAACGTGGTGAGCGGGGCAGGGGCGCTGTCGAACGTCGCGGCAGCGAACGCGCTGGCCTGCTCCTGAAAGCTCACCGTGGGGCTCACAGAAGCGCTCACGCCGCCTCCAACACCCAGTCGTATCCGCGGGCTTCGAGCTCCAGCGCGAGCGACTTGTCGCCCGACTTCACGATGCGGCCACCGGCCAGCACGTGCACGTAATCGGGAACGATGTAGTTGAGCAGACGCTGATAGTGCGTGACCACGATCGCGGCGTTGTCCGGGCGCTTGAGCGCGTTCACGCCGTTCGCCACGATGCGCAGCGCGTCGATGTCGAGACCGGAGTCGGTTTCGTCCAGGATCGACAGCAGCGGCTGCAGCACGGCCATCTGCAGGATCTCGTTGCGCTTCTTCTCACCACCCGAGAAGCCCACGTTCACCGAGCGGCTCATCATGCTCACATCCATGTCCACCAGCGTGAGCTTCTCTTCCACGACGTCGAGGAACTCCATGGGGTCGACTTCCTCGAGGCCCTTCGACTTGCGGATCTCATTGTAGGCGGCACGCAGGAAGTACGCGTTGGTCACGCCCGGAATCTCGATGGGATACTGGAACGCCAGGAACACGCCGTTCTGGGCGCGCACTTCCGGCGCCAGCTCCAGCAGGTCCACCCCGTTGTACGTGACCGAACCGCCAGTCACTTCGTACGCCGGATGGCCGGCCAACACCTGCGCGAGGGTGCTCTTGCCTGAGCCGTTCGGTCCCATGACGGCATGCACTTCACCGGCGTTCACCGTGAGCGAGATACCCTTGAGAATCGGCTTGCCGTCGATGGCGGCGTGGAGATCGTTGATAACGAGCATATAAAAGCGAAGTAAGGGGTACGGAGTAGAGAGGACGTCGGTTAACCGACGGATCCTTCAAGCGTGATGCCGAGCAGCTGCTGCGCTTCGAGCGCGAACTCCATCGGCAGCTCCTTGAACACTTCCTTGCAGAAGCCGCTCACAATCATCGAGACCGCCTGTTCGGCGTCGAGCCCGCGCGCCTTGAGGTAGAAGATCTGATCTTCGCCGATCTTGCTCGTGCTCGCCTCGTGCTCGAGAATGGCGCTGTTGTTCCCCACCTCGACGTACGGGAACGTGTGCGCGCCGCAGGCATTGCCCACCAGCATCGAGTCGCATTGCGTGTAGTTGCGCGCACCCTCGGCCTTCGGCAGGATCTGCACCTTGCCGCGGTAGCTGTTCTGTCCCTTCATCGCCGAAATGCCCTTCGATACGATGGTGGACTTCGTGTTGCGGCCGATGTGGATCATCTTCGTGCCGGTGTCGGCCTGCTGCATCTTGCTCGCCACCGCCACGGAGTAGAACTCACCCACGCTGTTGTCGCCCTGCAGGATCACGCTCGGATACTTCCAGGTGATCGCCGAGCCCGTTTCCACCTGCGTCCACGACACCTTCGCATTCGTCATCGCCTTGGCGCGCTTGGTGACGAAGTTGTAGATGCCACCGAGGCCGTTCTCGTCGCCGGCATACCAGTTCTGCACCGTGCTGTACTTCACCGTCGCGCCGTCGAGCGCGATGATCTCCACGATGGCGGCGTGCAGCTGGTTGGTGTCGCGCTTGGGCGCGGTGCAGCCTTCCAGATAGCTCACGTACGAGCCTTCATCGGCGATGATCAGCGTGCGCTCGAACTGGCCCGTCTCCGCCGCGTTGATACGGAAGTACGTGCTCAGATCCATCGGGCAGCGCACCCCCTTCGGGATGTAGCAGAACGAGCCGTCGGAGAACACCGCGCTGTTCAGCGCGGCGAAAAAGTTGTCGCTATAGGGCACCACCGAGCCGAGGTACTGCTGGACCAGCTCCGGATGCTCGCGGACCGCCTCGCCGAACGACATGAAGATGATGCCGTACTTGCTGAGCTCTTCCTTGTAGGTCGTGCCCACCGACACCGAATCGATCACGGCATCGACGGCCACACCGTTCATGCGCTTCTGTTCGCTGAGCGAGATGCCGAGCTTGCTGTACATCTCGAGCAGTTGCGGATCGACGTCGTCGAGCGAGGCCAGCGGCTTCACCGACTTGGGCGCCGAGTAGTAGCTCGCCGCCTGATAGTCGATGGGCGGATACTGCACGTTGCCCCAATGCGGCTCGGTCATCGTGAGCCAGCGGCGGAACGCCTTCAAGCGCCAGGTGAGGAGCCACTCGGGCTCACCCTTCTTGGCGGAGATGAAACGCACCGTCTCCTCGGACAGACCGGGCGGGAGCGTCTCCGCCTCGAAATCCGTCGTGAAGCCGTACTGGTACTCGCGATTGACCAGCGACTCGATGGTCGAACTCATGCCTGCTCCTGTTTCTCAGCCAAAAGGTGGCTCACCACGCCGTATTCACATCGACCGCAGCCGTCCATCCGATGCGCGCCGCGCATCATTGGGACACCGAGCAGCCGCTCCACAAACTTTGCTTCCGCCGCACACGCTTCCGGAAACCGTTCAGCGATCTCACGCACCGCACAGTTATGAATGCGCAATGTGGTCACCGCAGGGCTCCCGTCGGCACGGTCGATCTGCACCGCCTCCGCCATGTAGCCCTTGGCCGTCAGCAACTCGGCCACCAACGGCATGCGCTCCTCGAGCGGCAATGCATCCAGCACCGGCCCAGCCTCGTCTGCCAGCCGATTCCACTCCGATTCCAGCACGCCCGCCACGGCCGCCGTGCCCTGCTCGGCCCGCAGCGCATCGAGCGCCGTGGCCAGCACCGACACGTAGCTCCGCGGGAAGAGCGCTTCTCCGGCCGGCGTGAGCGAATAGGCGAACACGGGCGCGCCGACGCCATGCACCGCGCGCTCGTAGCGCACCAGTCCATCCTCTTCGAGGGCCTTGAGGTAGCGTCGAAGTCCGTTGGCCGTGAGCCCGAACTGCTCTCCAAGCTCGTGCGCCGTAAGCGGCTGCGCCTTCTTGAGCGCCACCAATAGCTCGGCTCGTACTCCCCGAAACCCCCCTAATGCTCCGATCACGTCCTGCATGGGGGACAGTATAACTCGGCATTGACTATTACGTCAACGAATCTGTTGACGAATTGCATTGGGCATCAACAGAACGAGACCGTGGTCATCGACAGGACGGCCGCAGGCTCCGTCGTGCTACTGCCCCGCTCGCTCAACGCGGATGGCGGCGCGTCTGGCCCAGTGGCCGCATGGCGACCACCGCCGTGATGAAATGTCTGGCAGACTGTGCGAGTGGTGTCGCGCCGACGCGTCGAATCGAGTAGCATACCGCTGGTGCCGCGTCACTAGCAGGACTCCTTACACGCCGTCCCCATCGGAGTTATCCCACGTCGTGCGTCTGACCGTCATCGTTGCCGTCGTTGTGCTGGTCATCGGACTGATCGCCCTGATTCGCGCGCAGCGCATCAATCAGGCGTCGATCGAGCGCGATGGCCTGTCGCGCTTCCGTGATGCGTTCCGCGGCCGCTACCCCGAGCTGTTGCTGTCGCAGGTGTATGGATATCTCGCCGAGCGCCATGGCGCCGTGGGACCGCATTACATCGTGAACCCCAGCGACCATCTCGAACGCGAGTACGGCTTGGTCGATCTCGACCTCGAGGATGCCGTGCTGGTGATCGCCGATCGTGCCGGAGCGCGCTTGCCGCGCGCGAACGAACTTGATGAGCTGAAGGACACGGTCCGCTCGGTGGACGACCTGCTGCGCTACCTCGAGCCGTACTTCCGCCCGGAAGTGGTCAAGGGGTGAGGGGGGCGCCATCGCCGGCTCGGTGTTCGACCCGGTGGGCGATCACGGCGGCGTTGCTCTCGATGCTGGCGGCCTGTTCTTCCTCGCACACGGTCCGACCCGCCGCGCCCGCGCCCGAAGCCTCGCCACCACCATCGGCCGGTCGGCGGCCGATCGGCCCCACGCCGGCGCATGTCGGTCCGCGTGATGACCGCGTGAGCACCGACGACCTCGAGGCCCTCTGGCAGCGACAGCTCATGGTCCCGGTGGAAGGGATCCCGCGAGGAGCCCTCCGAGACAATTTCACGGCCAAGCGCGCCGGCGGCATTCACGGGGCGATCGACATCCTCGCCCCCAAATACACGGCGGTGGTGGCCTCCGACGATCTCGTGATCGGGCGTCTGTTTTCGGGGCCGGTGGGCGGCATTGTGGTGTACGCCTCCGACCCGGAACAGCGATTCGTGTACTACTACGCCCACCTCGAGCGCTATCGGAAAGGGCTCACGGTGGGCGACCGAGTCGCCAAGGGATCGGTAATCGGCTACGTTGGAACCACGGGCAATGCCCCACCGGACACGCCGCATCTCCATTTTCAGGTGATGAAGCGGGCCGTGGGGCGCGCATGGTGGGACGGTCCCGCCATCAACCCGTTTTCGTTCTTTGCGCTCGATGCCCTGCGTCCATGACGTCGGCTCGCAGGCGCCCGAGGGATTCATGAGCATGAAGGGCAAGGACCGTGCGGCGTTGCGCGCGGAAGCACATCACCTGAGCGTGCAGGTGCATATCGGTCACGCCGGGCTCACTCCGGCGCTGTTCGCCAGTCTCAATGACGTGCTCCGCACGCACGAGTTGGTGAAGCTGCAGGTGGCCAAGGCCGGCGAACTGACGGCCAAGGAGGCCGCTCGCGACGCCGCCGAGCGCGCGCGCGCCGAGGTCATTCAGGTCATCGGTCGCACCTTCACGCTCTATCGCGAAAATCCCGACCTGAAGCGCGGTGAATTGCCGCCCTGGCGCGGATAAGTTCCCGCTGCGTTTGCGCTTGTCGCGCGTGCACCGCCGAGTATCTTCCCTTCTCAATCGCCACCATTCCTGGTTGCGTCGGACCCGAGACTTCGCTCATGCCCTACGTCATTACTGAAGCCTGCATTTCCGTCAAGGACAAGTCGTGTGTGGACGTCTGCCCCGTGGATTGCATCTACGAGGGAGAGGACCAGCTCTACATCCACCCCGACGAGTGCATCGACTGCGGCGCCTGCGAGCCAGAGTGCCCCGTTACCGCCATCTTCCCCGAGGAAGACGTGCCCGTGCAGCTCAAGAGCTTCATCGGCAAGAATAAGGACGTCTTCGTCGGGCCGACGCCCCCGGGACGCCCCACGCGCTAAGGCGACGCGGTGCAGCATACAGCGCGGGCCGCGACATCATGTCGCGGCCCGCTTTTGTCTCGCCGGTCGATCAGACTAGAACGCCCAGCCGCGGTTCTTGAGCCAGAACAGTCCGCACAACACCACATACTGCAGCACCGTCGAGCGCTCGCTCCAGATGGCCTCGGCCCAGTCGTGCTGGCCGTCCGTGCTGCCGCTGGGGGGACGACCGAACCAACGCGGCGTGCGCGCCTTGTACGCCAGATACTCCTGACCGAAGATCGATTCCAGCACGCCTTCTTCGTAGCGCACGATCAGCGTGTACTCGATCGCGAAGATCACGATCGCCACGGGAATGAACCAATTCACCCCTGACACGACCGTGAAGCCGATCCACGCCAGGAAGTTGCCCACGTAGAGCGGATTGCGGCACCACGCGAACGCGCCGTAGGTCACGAGCCGTTGCACATCGCGCGAGCGACGACGGGTCACCGTACCCGCCGCCGCGACACCCGCCGTACGCACCAGCTCACCCAGCAGGACCAGCAGCAGCCCGGCAATCCAGGTCTGTGGGGACTGCACGCCCGGTACCAGCAGCGGCACAGCGAGAAACGGCACGGGCAGCCAGCCGCGGTTCTTGAACAGCACCTGCCCGATGCGGGCAGCGGTTGAACGTTCGGCTTCGGAAACGGGAGCAGTCATCGACGGCGGAGGAGAGCGAAGTATGAAAGGCGCCGTCGATGAGTCGGTCAGACCGAATCGGCGAGGGACGCGAGGAAATCGGAGAGCGCATGCGTCGTCGCCGCAGGGCGCTCGACGCAGGGCAGGTGTCCCGCCCCCGCAATGATCTCCATGCGGACGCGCGCCGCAGCGGGAAGGGCTTCGGCGATCGCGCGCGCCTCCTTGATCGGCGTCAGCACGTCGTCTTCCCCCACCACCACGAGTGTGGGAACGGTAATCGTCCCAAGCGTTTCCCGTGAGTCCGGCCGGTCCCGGAGCGCCTGAAGTGCCCCGGTGATCCCTGCTACCGACTGCCGCGCCATCATCACCCGGATCGTATTGACCACGTCGGGGCGTCGCGCCCGTGACTCCTTCCCCAGCATCCCCTGCAACTGGGCGTCGGCGATCGCCCGTGAGCCGTCACGCTTCACGATGGCGATGAGGTCGTCCCGCCGCGCGCGGGTCTCCGCATCGTCGGCCCCGGCCTTGGTGTCCGAGAAGATCAGCGCCCGAATACGTTCGGGGTGGCGTCGCCACATCGCCATCGCGACGTAGCCGCCCATCGACAGTCCGCACACCACCGCGGCCTCGATCCCGAGCCAGTCGAGTAACGCCACGACATCGTCGGCGTACTGGTCCATCGAAAAGGGGCCGAAGGTGCTCGAATGGCCGAATCCGCGCAGATCGGGCACGATGCAGCGCGCGTGCGGCGCGAGCGACATGCGTTGCGCCGTCCACAGGGTCCGATCGTGGGGAAAGCCATGTAGGAACACGACCGGGAGCCCGTCGCCGCTGTCGTCGAAGCCCACCTGATATCCTGGTAGTTGGGCGATCATGTGGACCTCGGGACGGGACCGCGGTCCGCCACATCCATGACGGTGTCCGGATCGATGTCGGCACGCGCCAGATCCTGCTCCCTCCTGTTTCGCCGCATGGCTTTCTCCCTCGCGTTCTCCCGCTCGGCCATCATGCGCAGCGGCACCAGCACGGCCGCCGTCAGCGGCACCGCGACCATCAGCCCGATGAAGCCGAACACCAGTGTCATCAGTGACTGCGCCACCAGCGTGATCGCCGGCGGCAGATCCATCTCGCCGCGCATGAGATAGGGAATGAGCAGGTTGTTCTCGAGGAACTGAATCCCCCAATACGCGATCAGCACCGCCAGCGCCTTCTCGGGTGAGTCGACGAAGGCCATGAGCACCGCCGGTACGGCACTCAGCACCGGCCCCACGGTGGGGATGAACTCGAACAGGCCGGCAATGAACGCCAGCGCGAACGGGGCCTTCACGCCGAGCAGCAGCAACACGATCATGCTCACCATGCCGATCACGACCATGGCGATCATCTGCGTTACCAGCCATTTGCGCAGCACGGCCGCCATCTCGGCCAGAATCAGCCGCACCTGCGCGCGTGACGTGGCCGGGACCACCGACAGGAGCCAGCCCCGGTACACCTCGGGTTCGGCGCCGATGTACATCGCCAGAAACACCAGCAGCACGAAGGCGGCCACGGCGGCCAGTGTGTTCGAGACGAACGAGAACAGATAGCGGCTGGCGCCGCCCAGTCCTTCGGTGATGCGCTTCTTGATGGCCTCGCTGGGCGAGGCGGCGATCGAATCCGCTGCCTGGCGAATCACCTGCGCGGCGGTCGGCGTGCGCGTGCTCGTCGAGGGCACGCCCACCGCGACCGGCGCGACCACCGTCGTCGATCCGGCGCTGGCGGGTGGCGTCGCTGCCGACTTGATCAGCGTCCCGACCAGTCCGGTTCGCTTGGAGTCGATCCACGTCTGGAGCTTGTGAATCGCTTCCGGAAACTCGGTCTGCAGCTGCTTGCCCTGCTCGATCAGCGTGGGGGCCGTCATCGCCAGCACGCCCCCGATGGTACCGAGCGTGCCCAGCACGATCAGCGCGGACGCGATGCCACGGCGAATCCGGAACCGCTCAAGGAAGTCGACCCCCCGTCCCACGGCCAAGCCAAAGAGCGTGGCCAGAAAGACGAGAAACAGCAGCGAGCTCACCGACCAGGCCAGCTGCAGCCCGAACCACACGGCGAGCGCGACGATAGAGGCCCGGGCGAGATCGGCGGTACGCCAGCCTCGCCGCTCAGGGGGCAGCGGCTCGGGGAGCAGATCCTGATCGGCAATGGTCATAGAGACGAAACTACTGCGGAATCCCCGTCCCCGCGGTGCCGCAGGTACCAGTCGCATTCATTCGGCGAAAACCCCCCTCTGTGAAGCGGACCGATGTACCTTTCGGCCAGCCATGTCAGCATCCGCACCGCTCTATCTCGATACGGTCGACGCCGTCGATCAGTTTCTCGCGAATCTTTCGCCGGTCCGAGCCATCGCGCTCGACACCGAAGGCGCGAGTTTTCATCGCTTCGTCGACCGCATCTACCTGCTGCAAATGTCGACGGATCGTCATGAAGCCGTGATTGATCCGCTCCCGATCGGCAAGCCGTCGCGCTTAGGCGCGCTGATTGAAGATCCGCAGGTGGAAATCGTGTTGCACGATGCCGACTACGATCTGCGCTTGCTTCATCAAGACTATGGCTGGCAGGTGCGGAATCTGTTCGACACGCGCGTGGCGGCACAGTTGCTAGGGATCCGGGCATTCGGTCTCGCGGCGTTGCTGGAGCAGTATTTCGGCCTCAAGCTCGACAAGAAGCATCAGCGCGCCGACTGGAGCATGCGCCCGCTCACGGCCGACATGCTCGACTACGCCGCGCAAGACACACGCCACCTGCTCGGTCTTCGTGACAAGCTGCATCAGCAGTTGGTCTCGAAGGGACGGTGGCATTGGGCGCAGGAAGAATTCATTCGCGCCGAGACCACGCGGTGGGATCCCGATCAGGCCGAGAACAGCTTTCTCCGCATGAAGGGCGCGCGCGATCTCACGCGTCGTGAACTCGCGCGACTTCGGGAGCTCGTGAAGTGGCGCGACGCGATCGCGTCCGAGCTCGATCGTGCCACCTTCCGCGTGGCCGGCAACGAAACGTTGCTCGATCTCGCGCGTCTCGCGCCCACGTCGCGCGACGCATTGTTCGCCGTGAAGGGTTTCCCCCGTGGCATGAATGACGCCCGGGCGCAGGAAGCACTGCAGGCGATCGCACGCGGCAATGCTGTTGCTGAAGCCGATCTGCCGCGCTTTCCGAAGGCCGCGCGCTGGGACCGCGAAGCGGACTTCGACGATCGCGTGGCGCGGCTCAAGGCCGTCCGCGACGTCGTGGCGACGGAGCTCGATCTCGATCCGGGCGTGCTCTGCTCTCGCGATCGGATGGAGGCGGTGGCACGCCGCCGTCCTCGTCATGTGGACGACCTGCAGGAGCTCCCGGAACTCCGGAAGTGGCAGGCCGAAGTCCTCGGCCCGGGATTCGTGAAAGCGCTCGCGCCGTTTGCGACGACCTCCGACTCGCCGTACAAGGCCGACTGACGCCGTTGCGCCCGCCGCGCGACAGTGTGGCGTAGTCGCTACGACCGTGTCAGGGGCGCCCTACGTGTACATCGCCGGAGATGCACGCGTCGCTCGCGAACCGAGGGGAACGCCGACCGTCGGCCACGCGCGCGGCGTCGTAAGGGCATTTGGAACAATAGGTTAGATGGAGTGTCGAGCTCGGCGTTCTGGCGCGGAACTCGGTGGCGGAGTTCGGGCCGTCGCGGCATGCCCCATGCAGGGAACCACCGCAGGCTCTCCCCGGGCCTGTCTGTCCCCTCCCGCCGCACCCCCGCATGCGACTCGATACGCTTCGCGCTTTGCGCGCCTCAAGCCTGTTCGACACCGTCCGTGCCCGATTCATCGGCATAACGGCCGTCGTGGCCGCCGTCGATCTGCTGTCGAAGGAAGTGGCGGTCCGGTCACTGGGATCTGCCGGCGTCGTACCGTTCAGCGACCGATTCTCGCTGTTCGTCGTGTTCAACACGGGGAGCGCCGGCGGCGTTGAAGTGGGCCCGTATACGTGGCAGCTCAACGTGCTGGTTACGCTGATCGCGGTTGGCCTGATCGCGTCGGTCGTGCAGGCGATGGCGGCTGTTGACCGCCGCGCCACACGCGCGCTGGCGATGGTCGCCGGCGGAGCGGTCGGCAATCTCCTCAGCATGCTCTTCGGCCCCGAGGGGGTCGCCGACTTTCTCGCCGTCCAGCTCAGCAGCGAAACGACGATCGTCGCGAACGTGGCCGATTTGGCGCTGTGGGCCGGTGCGGCGATGTTGGCACCCGTGGCCCTGCTGTTGATGCGCATGGCGCGAGCCGAGCGGTCGGAGCGCGCCATGCTGCGTGTGGAGCTCCCCTAGGCGGTGCCGACGTCGGCGGCACCTGAGCGGCGCGCGGCGCTACACGCCCAGCGACACGCCCAGCCTAGAAGCCCATGTAGGCGCGGACCCTGGGCTCGATGCGCTCTGGGGTCCAAGGCGGAGACCACACCAGATTCATTGTGACGTCACCGATGCCGGGGATCGTGCGCAACTGCTGTTCGGCCTCGCCCATAATCTCCGGGCCGGACGGACATCCGGGCGACGTGAGACTCATATCGATCTGCACGTTCGACCCGTTCACGTGCACGTCGTAGATCAATCCGAGATCGACGATGTTGAGATTGAGCTCCGGGTCCTTCACGCGACGCAGGACCAGGCGCGCCTGATCGGCTGAAATCGCGCCTCCGGTGGAGTCCTGCGGGGCCACGTCGGATGGCTCCGTGCTGGCTGGCTCCGCGTCAGGCGTCGGGTCTTGGATCTGATCCATGCACGAACAATAACCGATCAGTCCAGTCCCTGTTCTGCTAGCGCTTTTTCTTTGCGCTCTTTTTCGCCACGGACTTCTTCCCCGAGGTCTTTTTCTTGGCCGAGGACTTCTTCGCCGCCGACTGCTTGGCCGACGACTGCTTGGCCGACGACTTCTTGGCCGACGACTTCTTGGCCGACGACTTCTTGGCGGCGGCCCGCTTGGCGGCGGCCCGCTTGGCGGCGGCGCGTTTGGCCGCGGCGGCGCGCCGACGGGAGGCGGCGCTGCTGGCTCGGCTGGACCGGAGTGGGCGGTTCCAATCCTGCGCGAGATCCGCGCGGAAGCTGACCGGCATCGCCATAACGCCGGTCGGATCGTCCATCACGGCCAGCACGGCGGCATCGGCGAGGTCGTTCCGGACGTCGGCGATGACCTTGCTGGGACGGCGGGCGCGCGCGGCGTGCACCCGGTTGGTGAGCAGAATGACGAACATCTGCCGATCCGGATCGATCCACAGCGAGGTGCCCGTGAAGCCGGTGTGGCCGAAGGCGCGCTCCGACATGTATTGGCCGCAGCCCGCTCCACCGTCGCACGTGTCCCACCCTAATGCCCGATGGCCGGCCGCCCGCTTGGTGAAGAGCGCGACCGCCGAATCGGATACGACTCGCACGCCGTTGTACACGCCGCCATCCAGCAGCATCTGCGCGAACACCGACAGGTCTTCGGCGGTGCTGAACAATCCCGCGTGACCGGCTACGCCACCAAGGGCATAGGCATTTTCGTCATGCACCTCGCCACGCAGCGGGTAGCCGCGCGGCGGGGCAATCTCGGTTGGTGCCGTCCGTGCCGACGCCATGGCGTCCGGACGGTAATGGGTGTCCGTCATGCCGAGCTTGGCGAACACGCGGCGCTCGAGGAATGCGTCGAGCGACTGGCCGCTGGCCGCTTCCGCCACGAAGCCCAGCAGGTCGGCCCCGAGGTCGGAATACTCGTAGCAACTGCCGGGCGTGCACTGGATCGGCGAGGCCAGCACGGCCGCACGCGCTTCGGCCGGGGTCTTCGCGATACGCCAGAGCTCACGTCCAGCCGGGAGACCGGCGCGATGCGTGAGCAGATGACGGACCGTCACCTGATCGCGCAGCCCGCCGGAAAAGTCCGGGAGGTACCGCGACACGGGGGCGTCGAGATCGACCTTGCCCGCATCGTACAGCACCATGATCGCCGTGGTGGTCGCCACGACCTTCGTGAGCGACGCGAGGTCGTAAATGCTTTCCTGCGACGACACCCGGGTCCGCCCCGTCCAATCGAGCGCACCGAAGCCGCGCGACAGGACCGAGTAGCCCTTCCGGCCCACCACCACCGACGCGCCCGGATACCCGCCCGCATCGACCCCACGCTGGACCACGCGATCGATCGTGGACAGGCGCGCCGAGGACATGCCAACAGCCGCTGGTTCCCGTTCAGGGAGCCCGCTGGTGGCCGTCATGTCGGCAGCAGCAATCACGAGTGCGGCGAGCAGTAACACCAGAGGTGTCCGGCCGTAGGGAGAAGAGCGAAGGGTGGGCGCAACCGCCCCACCATGAGCATTTAAGACGGACCAATGCGTCCGTCAAGCGAACCGACCCTGTTTTCACGATCTGGTTGGCCGAAAGCAACGCCGGTTTGGTGATGGCGCCGCACCGACAATCGCATCGTCCGTGGCAGGCAACCCATTGGCGGCCGATGGTGACAGATTCGATGACACCCATGGAAACCGATGCCGCTATCGTCCGCCGGGCCATCGAGGGTGACGAGCGAGCCATGCGCCTGCTGTGGAATCAGCATGCCGCGCATGTCGATGCCGTCGTCCGTCGACTCGCTGCGGATCCCGACCTCGCCGAGGACATCGCGCAGGAGGTCTGGATCCAGATTTTTCGCGCGCTCCCGTCGTGGCGGGGCGATGCGAAGTTCAGCACGTGGGTACATCGCGTGGCCATCAATCGCACCCTGAACGCGCTCCGGCGCACCAAGCGGCTGGCCGCTACGGAAACGGCCATCGACGACGACTCGGCCTTCGTTGAACAGGACGCCGAACGCAGCATGCTGGCGCAGTCGATCGACGAGGCGGCGCGCCAGCTGTCGCCCGGCGCGCGCACGGTGTTCCTGCTGCACGATGTGGAAGGCTATACCCACGAAGAGATCGCGACCGAGCTGGGGATCACCCCCGGCGGATCGAAATCGCAACTCTTCAAGGCGCGTGCGAAGCTCCGCCGGTTACTCGCACCGCTGGTCGACACCTCATCAACCGGCATGGATCGCAGCTATGCAGCACCTGGATTCTGAGCGGCTCGCCGCCTTCGATCACGAGGCCTTCACGCCCGAGGAGCAGGCGCACCTTGCGGCCTGTGCCACCTGCCGTGGCGAGGTCGAGGCGTACGCGCACCTCGTGCAGATGGCCGGCGCGCTGCTTCTGCGCGATGCCGCCGATACTGATCACCGCCTGTCGTCGTGGGAGTCGATCGCCGGTGGGTTGCGGCAGAGCGAATCGTCGGTGGCGGCGCCGATCGCGCCGCGTGACGTGGGACCCACCCCGAGGGCGATCGCGATCACCCGGGCGCCGGCGCCGGCAATCCCGTGGTGGGGGCGTTCGTCGCTGCGCGCCGCCGCAGCCGTGGCCCTGATGGCCGGTGGGGCGGTGCTGGGGCGCGTCACCTCCGGGGCCCCGCTGTTGTCGTCCGAGCGCACCGGTCGAGTGGCCGGCGTGATGGCGGAATCGCTCGGCCTCGGTGAGCTGTCGTTGCGCTCCGCCGCCTACGGCGCGGCTGGCGAGTTCGCGTCAGTAAGTCAGGCCACGAGCCTGTTGAACCGCGCGCAGCGGGACTACGAGCGCGCCTCGTTGTGGCTCGCCGCCAACGACAGCACGCCGCACGACTCCGACGTGTACCGGGCCCGCCTTGCGGCGCTCGATCAGATGATGGCCGCCTCGCGGGCCGCCCTCAGCGACGCACCGCAGGATCCGGTGCTCAACCAGTACTATCTTGCCGCCTTCTCCGCACGCGAAGCCACGCTGCAGCAGCTCGGCACCTCGCTGCCCGTGGGCAAGACCATCGAGCGATACTGATATGCGTCTCCCCTCACGCGCAGCCGCTGGACTGTTGTTCACCGCGGGTACACTCACCGCCGGCGCGCTCAACGCGCAGGCCACGGTGCGCACGCCCACGCGGGTGCGCGGCACCATGATCGCCGTCTCGGCCGCGAACGCCTGTGCCGAGTTGGCGGCCACACCGTCGGCGCTCGTCAATGCGCCCGAAGGCATGGCGCTGTTGCGTCTCAAGCGTGAACTCGAAAGCGCGGCGTTCACGCTCGAGCAACAACAGCAGCTGCAGGGCATCGACGTGCAACGCATCACGCAGGTGCAGCGCGGCGTCGATTCGCTGATGCGCGTGGTGGTGCGCTACTACCGGGCCGATGGGTCGGATGGGCCGATGGTCACCCTCAATCGCGGCGACAGCCTACGCGTCGTCATCGAAGGCCGCGCGATCGAGCCGAGTCGGGTATTCGTTGCGGTCGACAGCACCATGCGCAGGGTCGCGCCGCAGATGGAGGCCACGATCCG
Organism: Gemmatimonadota bacterium; assembly: GCA_947461225.1. Taxonomy (GTDB): domain Bacteria; phylum Gemmatimonadota; class Gemmatimonadetes; order Gemmatimonadales; family Gemmatimonadaceae; genus Gemmatimonas. The sequence goes on from CANHJV010000002.1 coordinate 61,478, forward strand.
CTCGCTCCAGCCACAGATCACCGCGTTCATTGCGGCCGCGGAAGCGCAGTCGGGACGTGGCGCCAGCGAGACCGGCTACATGGGCGTGGGACTGCTCGGCGCGCAGGTGCGCACGGTCACGCTGGAGGGCGTGCTGGTCAGCCACTGCGACTATCCCGTGGTGGAGACGGTCGACGTGGGGTCGCCGGCGTCGCGCGCGGGCGTGCTCGCCGGTGATACCGTGCTGGCGTACAACGGGCGCGATCTCAAGCAGCGCGCCGTGAACTACCAGAGCATGCTGGTGCCGGGGGAGACGGTGCGCATGCGGGTGAAGCGCGGAGCGAAGGCCCGCGAGATTCCGGTCACGGTCGCGACGCGTGCTCGGGAGGTTAGCGGGCGGCTCATGATCTCGTCGGTCGCCCCATCGGCCGCAGCGGGCGAGCTGCGGTTCTCGACGAGCGGAGTTGCCGTGTTGCTCGGCGCCCAGTTCTCCACCGTCGACGACGAGCTCGCCGAGAGTCTCGGCCTCGAACCGGGCATTCTGGTGTTGCGTGCGCCGTCGGGGACGCCGATCGCCGAGGCCGGTGTTCGCGGTGGCGAAGTGATTCGTACGATCAACGGCGTGGCGGTGCGCGATGTGCAGGCACTGCGGCGCGTGATCATGCGCGGTGGCACGCGCGAGGCGCGGCTGGGCGTCCTGTCGAGGGCGAATGGCCCGAGAACCGTAACGCTACGCTGGTAACGCCGGTGGTGAGCCGGCCGCCTTACTTCACGCTGCCGGCGGGCACCGTATACAGCAAGCGCACCGTGGCGCGGTCGCTCTCACTGAGTTCACGCACGCGCACGCGGGCCGACATGATGTCGTCGGAGGATTCGGCGTGATCGAGGCCAAGCAAATGCCCCACTTCGTGCAACGCGATCGCGCGCATCTGAGGTGGCGTGACAAAGCCGCCACCAGGATGTGACACCGCCAGTTGGATATCGCTCGACACGAGCCAATAGGCGGCGTCGCGGCTCCAGATCGTCTTGCCGCTGATGCCGTTGGCGAATGCACCGGTAAAGCGTACGTGCACGTCGGCACTCGCCGAATCGGTCACGAAGGTGAAGCGCACGGGAATGCCGGCCTGCACCCAGGTGTCGAACGCATCGCGTACCACTGGGAGATAGTCCGCCTTCCATCCTTCGAGGTCGTCGCCGTCGCGGATGAAAACACGCAACGGCCTGGTGGTCCGGTCGGGCCAGCGCGTGAGCGCTGAATCGCGGGAGCGGAGCAACGCATTCATGTACGTGCCGCTGACGCCGGGCGCCAGACGACGACGCATCTCGTCGGCGGAGACCGACGGACGTTCGGGGCGCGCGAGCAGGGACGACGCGACCAGCAGTTCTTCGCCGTGCCGCCACTCGCGCGTCACGATTGTCCCGCCGTCGACGTCGAGGCCCAGGCTGTCACTGGCACGCGGATCATGCTCCGCGATAGCGCCGGCGGCCTCGCTCCGCGTGGCGGAG
>CANHJV010000003.1 GCA_947461225.1 Gemmatimonadota bacterium
CTCGCCCATCGCGGGGTGTTGTTTCTCGACGAGCTGTCGCTGTTCCCACGCCACACGTTGGAGTCGCTGCGGCAACCGCTCGAGGATGGCGTCGTGGTCGTCGCCCGCGCGGCGCGCGCCGTACGATTTCCCTCGCGCTTCGCGCTCATCGCCGCCAGCAATCCGTGCCCGTGCGGCTACGCCGGCTGCGATGATCGCCACTGCCGATGTTCGGTAGCCGACCTCGAGCGGCATCGAGCGCGACTGTCGGGCCCGTTGGCCGATCGCATTGATCTGCATGTGCACGTGCAGCGTGTGCCACCCAGCGACCTCGCCGCGCACACGCCGCAGGAGCGATCGGCCGACGTGCGTGCCCGCGTGATCGCCGCGCGCGAACGACAGCGTACGCGCTACGCCCACACGGCCGGCACGCAACCGCTGGCCGCTCTCACCAATGCCACCGCACCGGTGCGACTCATCGCACCCGCCGCACGACTCGAGCCCGACGCCCGTGCCTTACTCGTGCGCGCGGCGGAGAAACTCACCCTCAGTGCCCGTGCGTATCACCGCGTGCTGCGCGTGGCACGCACCATCGCCGACCTCGATGACCTCGAGGTAGTGAACCGCATGCACGTGGGGGAGGCGCTGCGGTATAGGCCGGTCGTTGACGAGACTGCGATGGCAGAACTGCCAACGGCTTAGGAGGCAGGGAGGAGGGGGTCAGGGTGGAGGGAGCAGACGGATTCTTACTTCCTCGTCACCACCTTCCCCGCCCTCACTCCCGTCGCCTTTCCGCCGCTCACTGCCACCAACCCATTCACGATCACCGTCTCGATGCCCACCGGATACTGATGCGGCGCCGCGAACGTGCTCATGTCTTTCACGGTGGCCGCGTCGAACACCACCACATCGGCCACGTTGCCCACCTTCAGCACACCGCGATCGGTCAGCCCGAGTCGCGCCGCCGGCATCTGCGTCATCTTGTGAATCGCCGTGGTGAGCGGCAGCAGCTTTTGATTGCGCACGTACTCGCCGAGCACGCGCGGAAAGGTGCCGTACGCCCGCGGATGCGGATGGCCGTCGCCGGGGCTCGAGATGCGGCCGTCGCTCGCGATCATGGTGAACGGCGCCACCATGATGCGGCGCACGTCCTGCTCATCGAGCACGTGATAGATCGCGTTGCCACCGCCGTTCAGCATCGCTTCCAACACGAGCGCGGCGCCGTTCTCTGGCGTCGGCGCGAGCTTACGTCGTGTGGCCCAGTCTTTCAGCGTCTTCCCTTCGAGGCTCTTGTCCCACGCCACGCGCGAGAATTGGACGCGCGCCAAATCACCGCCACCGCGATCGTTCAGGATATTGTCGATGATGCCGCGCGTAATGCTGTCCTTGATTGCCGGGACCGCGAGCCGCTTGCGAAACTCCGCGTCGCCACCGGCCATTGCCCAACTCGGCACCAGCACGCCGATGCCCGTGTGGGTGGCGGTGTACGGATACTGATCCACCATCACGTCCGTGCCGGCCTTCCGCGCACTGTCCACCATGGCCAACGTGACCGTGCTTTTGCCCCACATCTGCTGCCCCACCGCTTTATGATGGGTCAGTACCACCGGAATGTGCGCACGACGTCCGATCTCGAGCGCTTCGGCCACGCCGTCCAGCAGGCCGATGCCTTCTTTGCGCAGATGCGACGTGTAGATGCCACCGCTGTCGCTGGCCACCTGCGCCAACGCGATCACTTCCTCGATGTTCGAGTACGTACCGGGTAAGTACAACAGCCCTGTGCTCAACCCGAACGCCCCCTGCCCCATCGCCGTCGCCACCAGCTGCTGCATGTGCGACAGCTCGGCGGCATTCGGCGCGCGCGCGGCCATGCCGAGCACGGCGCGACGCACATCGTTGTGCCCCACGAGGTACGCCACGTTGATGCCGATAGTCGCGGTGCGCACCGAATCGAGATACGGCGCCAACGGCAGCGGTGAGCCGCCGTCGGGGCCGCCCAGCGCCAGCGTGACGCCCTGCCGCAGCGCGCTCTCCATGAGTGGGTACTGCAGCAGCGGCTCGAGATGCGCGTGCAGATCGATGAACCCCGGCGACACCGTACGGCCGACGGCATTGATCACCCGCTTGGCGTTCGCGCGGGAGAGCGTCGGCGCCATCGCGACGATGCGATCGCCGCGAATGCCGACATCGAGTCGTTGCGCCGCGCGCCCGGTGCCGTCGAGCACCGAGCCACCGGCGATCAGGATATCGAAGCGCTCGACCGCCGGTTGCGCCGGCGCAGGTAGCGGCGAGAGCAGAAGCGACAGAGACAGTGCCAGCAGAAGTCGTGACATCATGCGTCGTCCGGTTTGGGGCCCAATGAAAAAGGGAGCGGGGACCTCCCCGCTCCCTTCCGTTCCACGTTGGCGACTCGCGTACGGCGTGGTGCTTACTGCACGCCGAGCAGTTCCACGTCGAACACGAGCGTGGCATTGGCCGGAATCGGGCCCGATCCCTGATTGCCGTACCCCAGCGCCGAACCGATCACGAGCTTCCGCTTGCCGCCTACTTTCATGCCAGCCACACCCTGATCCCACCCCGAGATTACCATGCCGGCGCCCAGCGTGAAGCTGAAGGCGGCGCCGCCCACGTTCGTGTCGAAGCGATTGCCATTGATCAGGAAGCCCGAGTAGGTCACGCGAATCGTCCGGCCGGCGATCGCTTCGGCGCCGGTGCCGACCACCACGTCCTGCACGAAGAGGTTGTCGCTCTTCTTCGTCATGTTGGCGATGTTCACGCCCAGCGACGATGCGTACGTCTCGACGGCGGGATTGGACGGAATGTTCGGGGCCGTGCTGTCGGAACCGCAGGCACTCAGCAGCGCCGCTGCACCGAACACCGGCGCCAACAGAGTCTGACGAACCAGCGACGCCGCACGGCGGTGAAAAGACAGCAGAGATCGGAGCATAGGTCTCGGAGAAGGGGCGAAAATGGGTTCTCCCTAAAGATAAGCCGTTGCGCCCGCCCTCGGCGTCCCCTACGCTCACCAGTATGGCCCGCCCGAACCTGCCCGACGCCCTCAGCATGGGCGAGAACCCGCTGGACGTGCCGATGGGGACCACCGGCGGCCACTCGGCCGTGTCCCGCCGGTTCGTGCTGCAGCTGGCGAGGGCGCTGCACAAGCACGGGACGCCCGCACACCGCTTGGAGACGGCGCTGGCCATCACCGCTCGACGGCTCGGGCTCGAGGCCGAGTTCTTCTCGACCCCGACCAGCATCATGGTGGGCATCGGGAATCTTGACGACCAGCGCGTCTCATTACTGCGCGTGGAACCGGGCGAACCAAATCTCGGGCACCTGTCCACGCTGGGCGATATCACGCGCGGCGTCATCGAGGGCACGCTTTCCCCCGCCGACGGCTTGCACCAGGTCGAGGCACTCGACTCGCAGCCGCCGCCGTATCCGCAGTGGCTGGTGCTGTTCGCGTTCGTCTGCTCGTCGGCGGCGGTGTCATGCTTCCTCAAGGTCCGCGTGGGCGATGTGTTCACCGCATCGCTCCTCGGCCTGCTCACCGGCGCCCTCGCGATCGTTACGGGCCGCCGGGACAGCACACGGCACGTCAAGGAGCCGCTGATCGCGTTCGTCGTTACCACGGTCGCGTTCACCATCGACAGCCTCATGGGCACGCGCAGCGGCTTCGCCACGTCGCTTGCGGGGCTCGTGGTACTCCTGCCGGGCCTCATGTTCACGGTGGCACTCACCGAACTCTCCACGCGCCATCTCGCCTCGGGCACGGCGCGGTTGAGCGGGGCGATCGTCGTTTTCCTCGGACTTGGCTTCGGCCTCGCCCTTGGGGTGCAGACCGGCGGCGCGCTGGGACCGATCCTTCACAAGGCCATGCCGTCGCTGCAAGGACTGTTGTCCCGGGCGACACTGCCGTCATGGACGGAATGGGTCGCGCTCCTCGTCGCGCCGCTGTCGTTCGCCGTGTTGCTGAGTGCGAAGCGCCGCGACATCGGCAACATCATCGTGGCCTGCGCAGCCGCCTATCTCGTCTCCACGATCGCCGGCGCGTCGGTTGGCGAACAGCTCGGCGCGTTTCTCGGCGCGTTCGTGGTCAGCGCCGGCAGTAACCTGTTTGCGCGACGCAAGCGACGCACCGCGATGGTGACGCAGGTGCCGGGTCTCCTCATTCTGGTGCCCGGCAGTATCGGATTGCGCAGTATGCAATCGCTCATCGGTCAGGACATTGAGATGGGCATCGCCACCGCATTTCGCGTGGCAATCATCGGCATCTCGCTGGCCGCCGGCTTGTTGGCCGGCAACGTCGTCACGAGCGCCGGCCGCCGGCTTCGCCGCTAACGCGCGTCGGCGGTTTCGTCGGTCCCTGCGTCCCGAAGCCGTTGCACGGTGAGGCGGAATGCCGGCCGTCCCCACGCCAGTAGGGCCATGGCGAGCGTCATACCCACCACGGCTGCGAGCGACAGCGAGTACCGCAGCGCGAGCGGGTCACGAAACACGTGGTCGGTGAGCAGCGCGACCACCGTCGGGCCAAGCACGCCCGACAGCAAGTTCACGACGAGCTGATAGACCGCGCTGCCCTGCCCTCGCATGCGCGGCGGCATCGCTTCGGCGATCGCGGCATTGGCGGCCCCCCACGGCATGGCCGCGAAGATGTTCACCGGAATCAGCAGCGCCGCCGCGAGCGTCCCAGTGGGCACGAGCGGATACAGCCCGGCGAAGACGAACATGCCAAGCGCTCCCAGCATCCCCACGCGCAGCGGGGCATCGATCTGCCCCTGCTTCGACCAGCGATCGGTGAGCCGACCGCCGAGCATGACGCCGAGCGGGCCGACGGTAAACGTCAGCACGCCTTGAAGGGTGCCAGCCTCCTGCACGGTCCACGCGTGCGTTCGGATCAGGAACGTGGCCAGCCACGCACCCACGCCGTAGTTCACGGACGCGGAACACGCGAATCCGAGCGACAGCGCCCCAACGGTTCGCGCGTTCGCGCGCAGATACGCCATCACCTCGGTGAACGGCGATTGTGCCGTCGTGCCTGCCTGCGAGGCATGCGGACTCGACGCGCGCGGCTCGCGCATCGTCAGCGCGAGGAGCGCGACCAGCAGGCCCGGCAGGCCGACGAAGAAGAATACGAGCTGCCATGGATACACCGCACCGACCAGCGGCACCGTCAGGATTCCCGGTTTGTCCACGCGCCCAACCACGTAGGCACCGAGCGCATACGCCACACCCGATCCGAGAAACGTGCCCATCATGTACGTGCTCATCGCCACGCCGAGTCGCTTTTGCGGAAATTGGTCCGCAATGATCGACACGGCGGCAGGGCCGAGTGTCGCTTCGCCCGCGCCCACGCCGATGCGGGCAAGGAACAGCTGCCCGTACGTGCTCGCCGTGCCGGTGAGCATGGTCATCACGCTCCACACGGCTGCCCCCAGCGCCACGATACGCGGGCGATGGCCTCGGTCCACCCATCGGCCGATCGGCAGCCCCAGCAGCGAGTAGAACACGACGAAGCCCAGCCCCATCAGGAGGCTCACCTGTGTGTCCGTGACGTGGAGGTCACGCTTGATCGGCTCAACGAGCAACGAGAGGATCTGCCGATCCACGAAGCCCGATACGTTAGCGATCGTGAGGATCGCAACGGCGTACCAGGCCTGCGCCGGCGTCACCAGGCGCGCGTGGCCCGATCGGCGATCGGTCGATTCGGAGCGAAGGGGCGTAGTCACCACTGAAAGCTGGTCGTGCGCGCACAGATTTGCACGTCACGGGCACGGGAATCGGCGGCACGTCGGCAGTAGATTGTCGCATGCCTGACGCGACCACTCGTCCCTCAGTACTTCTCTGGCCGGCGCCGCAGTTCGTGCCGGCCCCGAGTGGCGCACCGTCGGCCTTCACGCTGGCACGCGTAGAGGTTCCACCGGCGCTCGACGCCGATGCCAGCCGCTGGGTGCCGACGTTGGTCTCAAGCGCCCTACTCCATCCCGAGGAGGCCGCGCTGGTGGAGGCCATGTCTCCCGCCCGGCGGGCGACCTTCGTGGCGGGCCGGCTCGCCATGCGGGCGGCGATGGGGGTCACCCTCGCCGAGCGGGCGCCACACGCCGGCGTTACCCCGATTCTTCGGACGGCCCGCGGGGCCCCAGTCTTACCGCACGCCGTCGCCGGCTCGGTCAGCCACAAGCACGATGCCGCGCTCGCGCTCATGGCAGCACGCGGCACGCGGCCCAGCGGTGCCTCGATGCACGTCGGCGTGGACCTCGAGCATCGCCCCACCGCACGCGACGTCGAACGCCCGTCGATCGCGCGCCGCATTCTGACGGCACCGGAGCTCGATGCGCTCTCGGCACTCGACGCCGACCCCCTCGCCCAGCGCGAGCGCGTGATCGTCTCGTTCGCCGTCAAGGAGGCCGTCTACAAAGCGATCGACCCCACGGTGCAACGGTACGTGGGCTTCACCGAAGTCGCCTTACAGTTCGGCGACGATGGTGCGGTCGCAGTGTCACTGCTACTGCCGGAGCTGGCAACTGGTCAGATCACGGTGCGCGCGCATTATTCGCTCGATGAGCGATGGATCGTGGCGACGGCGGTCGCCGAGACTGGATCTGGCGTGATCTAACAACGCAACGGCTTGACGCGAAGGTCGCGGAGTCCGCGCCCTCCGCGAAGGTCGCGACCTTCGCGTCAAAAAAGCCCAGCCGTCAGCAGCACGGCGCCGTCAGCACGCGCACCCTCAAAACGAGTGCGACCCAACCCGCCGCGCCACATGCTGCGCGATGCCGCCGAACAGATAGCGCCGCACACTCACCACCTCGAACCCTTCGCGACGCAGCAGCGTGGAGAACTCGTCGGCCGTCATGAAATCGCGGATGCTGCGTGCGATGTAGCCGTACACGATCGGATCGCGATGCCACAGCCATCCCACCAGGTTGCCGGCCACGCGGAGATACCAGAGGAACAACGCGCGCCAGGGCGCGAAAGCCGGGCGATAGAAGTCGAGCGTGACCAACGCGCCGCCGGGTCGCAACACGCGCGCCATCTCGCGCACGCACTGCGTGGGATCGGGCACATTCCGCACACCGTAGCTGGCGCTCACCAGATCGATGCTCGCGCGCTCCTGTGGCAGCGCCATCATGTCGCCCACCATGGGTGTCACGCGACCGGCAACATCCGCGTCGACCGAATCCAGCCGCGTACGCGCCGCGTCGATCATGCGCGGCGAGGCATCGAGGGCTTCCACCGTCGCCTGCGGCAACGCGCGCGCCACGTGCGCCGCCACGTCGCCGGTGCCGCTGGCCAAGTCGAGCACGCGGCGCGCACCCGGCGCCACGGCCATCGCGGCGGCGATCGCGCGCCGCTTCCACCCCGCGTCCATCCCCAGCGAGAATAGCTTGGTGAACGCGTCGTAGCGCGGCGCAATAATGTCGAACATCGGCGTCACGAACGCCTGCTTGCGCGACGGATCCGCGAGATAGGCGTCGACATCGAGGGAGCCGAGCTTGCGTTCAGGCGAACCGGCGGGCGGCGTCATTCAGTCGAGGACGGGGTATATTTCACGTATGACGGCACCAGCGCGGACTCCCCGTGGCAGCATCAGTTTCAGCACACTGGCCCTCGTGCTGGTGGGGCTCGCCTGTACCGTGCTCGTCGCCAGGCGCGCGACCGCCGAGAAGGATGTCGTGAATCTACTGGCCGACCATGGCGTCGTGGCCGGTACGGACACCGCGCCGTCCACCGCCCCCACGGCGGAGCAGGCCATCGGCACCGTCAGGGTGACCGCCTTGAATGGCAAAGTGATTCCCCTGCACGTCAAAGGCGAACCGGCCATTCTCATGATCAGCTCGCGCACCTGCAGCTGGTGCAAGCGCGCGCTCAAGGATCTGGGGGTCATGTCGGCCGGGCGGCCGCTGCGGCGGCTCAAGCTGCTCACCCTCGAGGGCGCGGGCGAAGGCGTGGCCATGCTCGCCAAGGAAAAGCTCACCGGCGCGCAACTCATCGGCCCGGCCGGCAGCTCAGATCAGGTCCTGCTCACCTTCCGCTATCCCGGCACGCCCACCTTCGTGGCCATCGATCGCAACGGTCGCGTGGTGCGCACGCTCCCTGGGTATCCGATCCCCGACGAGATGAAGCACTGGTACGCTGTCATGGTCGGCGATCAGGACGTCCCCTAACCCAGCGGCTCGGAGGCCTGCTTGGCCAGCCGCTTCCGGTCGAGGGTAACCAGAATCGCGCACAGCGTGATCGTGACCGCAGAGACCACGCACCACGAGCAGAAGCCCTTCAGCACGATGAATTCGCCGTACTTGAGCCGCAGCGTGAACAGCACCGCCGGCCAAATCAGCACCTGCATCAGGGTATTGGGCCAGGTCTCGTCTTCGTACGGCGACATCGTGCCGATCATGGAGACCACGAACAGCATCGCGTAACCCACGGCCCCGATCAGGGCCACGTCGACCCCCAGGAACCAGCCGTAGCGGCTGCCCTGCACGTACTCGCACCCCCCGGCGCTGCTGCACCCGAGGGAACCAGTGAGGCCGAGCTTCCAAAGGTGCAGATAGAGCGCGACCAGCCCCGAGACGAGGCTGCCCAACGCGATGCCCATGCGCTGTGTCACGTGAAACCGAGGTGAGGGAGACCGAACGACCAAGGGACTCTACCGCATAAGATGTCCCGCCCGTACCTTCGCGCGCCATGACGCCTTCTCCGACTGATCGTGCGGCCCAACTCGCCGCCACTCGCTCCCTCGCACGCGCCCGATGGCGGGTGGCTGCGGTCCTGACCCTGCTCATGGTCGGGGTGTACTTCGGCTTCATTCTCCTGGTCGCCTATCGCCCGGCCCTCCTGGGAGGCCTCGTGAGCGACGGCCTCTCGCTCGGCATCGTCCTCGGTGCCCTGGTCATCCTCTCCGCGTGGGCGCTGACGCTGATCTACGTGCAATGGGCCAACCGAGTCTATGACCCAGCGCTGGCCGCCCTCCGCGCGATGCCCGGCGCAGAATCCGCCGCCCGCAACACCCAGGGAGGCGCCCGATGACACTCGGCACTCCAGATCCGGTAGCCATCGGCTTTTTTGCCGTGTTTATCGCCATCACCCTTGGCATTACCTACTGGGCAGCCCGGCGCACCCAGACCGCCGACCACTTCTACGCGGCAGGCCGCTCCGTCACCGCCGGCCAGAACGGCTTCGCGCTCGCCGGCGACTATATGAGCGCCGCCTCGTTCTTGGGGATCGCGGGGTTGGTCTCCACCAGCGGCTTCGATGGGTTGATCTATTCCACCGGCTGGCTGGTGGGCTGGCCCGTGGTGTTGTTCCTGATCGCCGAGCCGCTGCGGAATCTCGGTCGCTACACCTTCGCCGATGTCGTCGCCTCGCGGCTCGACCCGATGCCGGTGCGCATCAGCGCCACCTTCGGCACGTTGGCCACGATTGCGTTCTATCTCATCGCGCAGATGGTCGGCGCCGGCAGTCTGATTCGCCTGCTCTTCGGCATTCCGTACGAAACGGCCGTCGTCATCGTCGGCTGCGCGATGATGGCGTATGTGCTGTTCGGCGGCATGCTGGCCACCACCTGGGTGCAGATCGTGAAAGCGGTGCTGCTGCTCGGTGGCGCGGCCACGTTGGCCATCATGGTGCTGGCCAAGTTCGGCTTCGATCCGCGCGCCCTGTTTGCGGCCGCGGCGGCCAAATACGGCGCCGGCGTGCTCGCCCCAGGGAAGCTCGTCAGCAATCCGCTCGACGCCGTCTCCCTCGGGATGGCGCTCATGTTCGGAACCGCGGGCCTGCCGCACATCCTGATGCGCTTCTATACCGTGCCCGACGCCCGCACGGCGCGACGCTCGGTGTTCATCGCCACGGGGCTCATCGGTCTCTTTTACTTGATGACCTTCGTGCTCGGCTTCGGCGCCATGGTACTGGTGACGCCCGAAGCCATCAAGGCGATCGACGCCGGCGGCAACATGGCGGCACCCATGCTGGCCGAGATGCTTGGGGGACGCGCCTTCCTCGGCTTCATCGCCGCCGTGGCGTTCGCCACGATTCTGGCCGTCGTAGCCGGCCTTGCCCTCTCGGGGGCCGCGGCGATTTCGCATGACATCTGGGCCAGCGTAATCCGCAAAGGGCATCCGAAGCCCGGCGAAGAGATTAAGGTGGCGCGGATCGCCACCATCGTGCTGGCCATCGTGGCCATGGTGCTTGGCATCGCCTTCAAGGGGCAGAACGTGGCGTTCATGGTGGGCCTCGCCTTCGCCATCGCTGCCAGCGCGAACTTCCCGGCGCTGGTACTCAGCGTGTTCTGGCGACGCACCACCACCGCCGGCGCGGCCAGCAGCATGATCGTGGGCGCGACGTCCACCCTCGTGCTCATCGCGCTGTCGCCGGCCGTGCAAATCGATCTGCTGCACCATGCGACCGCCATCTTCCCGCTCAAGAATCCGGCGCTGGTCACGATTCCCTTGTCGTTCGCGACGGGCATTCTGGTGTCGCTGTTGCGCCCCGATCCGGCCAGCGAAGCCCGCCATGAAGCGATCGAAACACGCCTGCTGCTGGGTGCCGACTAGACAAACCGGCAGGAATTGCCGCACCGGTCCCGGCGGGATTGCCCGCGTGGGACCGGTCGCGCCAACCGGCAAAGACTGCCGACTTGCTTGGTGCACCGAGCCCGGCGCCCACGCCCCAAAGACTCCGTAAAAGAAAGATTGACAGTGACTTAACTCACAATAAATGAACCCGGCAGCCCGTTGGCTGCGCAAGAATAGATGAGCGGCACGCAGGTTGCACTAGGCAAGGATGCCACACGTGCGGTGCGACGTGGGCGGGAATTCCCCCGGACCGATGGCGGTTCCGAAATCCCGAAAAGCATCAACCCCTCCGTTCATGCTCGATCGTCTTGCTCTTCGCCCCCCGTTTTGGGGCGTCATCACTCTCCTCGCGTTCGCGGCCGCCGGATTATCGGCGAGCGCGTCATTCGACGCCGTACCCAACTTCGTCGATGCGGCCCCACTGCTGTCGGCAGCGGCGCTGATGATCGCGATCGCCGGCTGGCGCTTGCTGCACCGCGAATTGCTCCGCCGCATGCGGGAAGACGAATCGTTGCGTGATCGCGTCCGCCGACTGCAGGACGCCATGCAGTCGAACGTGGACGGTATGTTCCTGCTGCGCGCCGTTCGCACCGCCGAGGGCGAGATCACCGATTTCGAAATCGCCGACGTGAACAGCAGCGGCGCCGAAACGCTCTATCGCACTCGGGAGCAACTGATGGGGCGTCGCATCCGCGAAGCACTGCCCACGCCGATGGCCGATATGCTCTTCGATCGCTACGTCGATGCGATCACGTTGCGCACCGCCGTCGTGGAAGAGCTGCGCGTGGACCGCCGTGCCGTCGCCGCCGGCTGGCTGTTCCATCAGGCCGCACCGACCGCCGATGGCGTGGCCGTGACGGTGCGCGACATCTCGCTCCGCAAGCGCGAAGAACTCCGCATGCGGAAGGCGTGTCTGACCGATGATCTCACACGGTTGTACAACCGTCGTGGCTTCATGGCCCTCGCCGAGCAGCACCTGCGCATTGCCCGCCGGCAAGGCAAGGACTCGGTGGTCATGTATGTCGATATGGACGACTTCAAGCAGCTCAATGACCACTATGGTCACGCCGCTGGCGATCGTGCCCTGATGGCCGTCTCGCGCCTGCTACAGAGCACGGTGCGCGACTGCGACGTGGTCGCGCGCATGGGCGGCGACGAGTTCACGATCCTGGCCCTCGACGCCGATGTGATGGGCGCTCGGGCGATTCAGAAGCGGCTCGACGAACGGCTCGCCCTGTTCAATGCGTCAGGGGAGTTGCCGATGGCGCTCTCCCTCACCGTGGGACACACGCGCGTCCGACCGAGTGACACGTCGTCGGTGATCGAGTTGCTGGCCCGTGCCGACCAGCTGCTGTATGCTCGGAAGCGTCGTCGGCAGATGACGAAGGCGGCCGAATCGCGTCATCGGGAGCGGACGCCGCAGCGCGCGCCGCGACGCACACCGCAACTGGCCCCGGTGCCCATTCCGGCGGAGGTTGCCGCGATCGCCCGCGCGGCCGCGATGGCGCTGCCGAACGTGGTCCCAGCGATGTCGAACACCATCCCGACCGTATCCGGCACGTTTCTGCCGACCCACGCGGCATAAGCTCGACGGTACACGCGGCACGGTTCACCTCGGCGCTTGACCCTCACGGGGGCAGGCACCGAGGTTCTGTACATGACATTCCGCGCAGTGAATCCGGCGACCGGCGTCGCCGTCCATGAATTTCCACCGCTCTCGACCGCCGAGCGGATCGCCCTGATCGCCCGGGTGCATGACGAACAGCAGCAGTGGCGCGGCACCGATCACGCGCAGCGTGCACAGTTCGTGACTGCCCTCGGTCTCGCGATGCGGGCCCATCGCGAAGCACTCGCGGAATGGCTCTCGCTCGAGATGGGCAAGCCGATCGTGGCCGCGCGTGCGGAAGTCGACAAGTGCGTGTCGCTCTGCGAGCAGGCGCCAGCCTTGGCGCAAGCCGCGCTCGCGGACGACGTGATCCAGCACGATAGCGTGAGCGATACGCGCATTCAGTACGCGCCGCTCGGATCCCTGCTGGCCATCATGCCCTGGAATTTTCCGTACTGGCAGGCGCTGCGCTTTGCCGTGCCCACGCTCCTGGCCGGCAACGGCGTGTTGATCAAGCCAGCCGGCTCAGTGCCCGGTGGGGCACGATTGCTCGACGCCTGCTTTACCGAAGCGCGCGCGGCCGTGCGGGCCGACGACGCCTCGATACCCGACGCGCCGTGCCACATGGCATTCATCGAGGTCGAGGCACTCGACAGTGTCATCGCCGATGATCGCATCACCGGCGTGACGCTCACGGGCAGCGATCGCGCCGGCCGACATGTGGCGTCCGTGGCCGGACGGTATCTCAAGAAAGTCGTACTCGAATTGGGCGGTAGTGATCCGTTCATCGTGCTTCCCGACGCCGACATTGCACTCGCCGCCACGCAGGCTGTGGCGGCGCGCACCGTGAACTCGGGACAATCGTGCATCGCGGCCAAGCGCTTCATCGTCTGCGACGCCGTGTACGACGACTTCCTCGATCGGGTCGTACACGGCATGCGCGCGTTGCGCGTCGGCGATCCGCGCGATGAATCCACGCAGATCGGGCCGATCGCCACCGAAAGCGTTCGCGATGGCCTCGTCAAGCAGGTGAGCGACTCGATCGCGGCCGGCGCGCGGGCCCTCGTGGGCGGCTCCACCGACGGACTGCCCGGGTTCTTCTATCCGCCCACGGTACTCGTGGATATTCCCGACGACGCCCCCGCCGCACGTGAAGAGCTGTTCGGTCCGGTGGCGTCGATGTTCCGCGTGGCGGATGTCGCGGCGGCGATCGCGAAGGCCAACGACACACCGTTCGGATTGGGCGCGAGTGTGTGGACCCGCGATCCCGCTCTCGCCACGCAGTGCATCGAGGGGCTCGATGCCGGCATGGTGTTCGTGAACGAGATGGTGGTATCCGACCCGCGCTATCCGTTCGGCGGCGTGAAGCAATCCGGCATGGGCCGCGAACTCGGCCCACTTGGATTCCGTGAGTTTACCAACCCGAAGACGGTTCGACGGTCTCGTCTTCCTGAAGTCCCTCGATGAGTCTGCGCCACCACGGACGCTGATCTTCCGCGCGTCGTGTCGCACGCACCACCTGTCGCCACGCCACGCGCATTTCCAGCGCATCGGCGAACCGATCCTCCACGCGCGCCGCGAGCCCGCGCAGCAGCCAGCCGCCGAGCGCCTCAGGGAAACCATCCGCCTCGAGTCGCGCCGGCAACGTGTCCGACAGCTGCTGCGTCAGAATCGTCTCCGCCGGTCCATCACCGAACGGCGCGCGTCCGGTCGTCACGAAATACACGATGCTCGCCAGCGCATAGCAGTCGGTGGCCGGGCCCTGTGCCTCACCCAGCAGCTGCTCGGGTGCCGCGAACGACGGCGTCCCCGAGGTCCCCGCGCCTTCTTCGCCAAGCGCGTACGCGATACCGAAGTCGCCGATGCGCCACCGGCGATAGCGATCGATGAGAATATTCTCGGGCTTCAGGTCGCGGTGGATGATGCCGCTCGTGTGCGCCGCATGCAGCGCTTCGAGCACCTCGTCAACCTGCGGCGCAATCTCTTCGAACGGTCGCGGTCCACTGCGCGACACGAGACTCGCCACCGATCCACCTTCGGCCAGCTCCATGGTGTACCACACGATGTCACCACGACTGTCGGTATCGTAGATCGGCACGATCGCCGCGTGCGCAAGCTGCGCCGCGAGCCGTGCTTCGCGACGGAATCGCGCCACCGCCTGGTCGTCCTTCGCGATGTTCGGATGCAGCACCTTGATCGCGACTTCACGCGAGAGCGAGAGATCACGAGCGCGCCACACACTCCCGAACATGCCGGTCCCGAGCGGCGACAGGATCTCGTAGTCGTCCGACGTGGCCCACCGCAAGCGCGCTTCCGCCGAATCCAGCGCGGACGGCAGCTCGTCACCCTCGGGCGCGATCATCACCTGCCGAACCGACACGTGACGGTCCATATCACGCAGCATCGCCGCGATGCTCGGAAACCGGTCCTCCGGCTTCGGCGCCAGGGCGCGCTCCATCACGACCGCCAGCGCCTGCGGACAGTCGGGACGCAGCAGGGACATGGGCGGCACGTCGTGCTCGGGCGGCGTCTCGCCCGTCAGCATGGTGAACAACATCGCCGCGAGCTGCCACTGATCCGACGCGGGCGTAGGACGCCACCCGGTGGCAGTCCACTCCGGCGGCCACGGCGTGTACGCGGACTCCGGCTGTAGTCCCGCCGGACGCTGATCGCGCGGCAGCACCCACTCCCATCCGAGCACCCACAACCGCCCACCGGGCGTCAGCCAGATGGTGCTCGCCGAGATCGCGCCGTGCGAGGCGCCGGTGTCGTGCAGATAGGCCAGCGTGCTCCCGGCCTCGCGCAGCACCTGCAGCGCGAACGGGATCGCTTCCGGGCCGAGTCGGGTGATGCGCGCATACACCGTTTCCCCGCCGATCCACCGGCGAAGATACCCCGGGCCGCGACGGCTCTCCTGGTACGACGCCCAGAAGTGATACGTCGTGGGAATCGAGGGGTGATTCCGATGTGCCAGGGCGCGCGCCTCGTTCTTGAGCCACGCATCATGGCTCCCGTCGGGCGCGCTCACGAGCGAAAGCGAACGACCGAGGGCGTCGATCACTTCCTGATAGTGCCGGTGCTCGCGCTGAATCGCCTCACTGCCCCATGACCAGCCGGGGGGCAACGACCACGCCTCGAGATGTGGAGCCGGCGACGCGGTGTGCCGGTGGTCGGGAGGAGGCGCAGACTGACTCATGCCACACAGTTTAATGCCGCGAGCCACGCCATGCGCTGCTCAGCGGAGAGTTGCGCGTCGAAGCGTCAGACGAACCGTCGTGCCGCCCCCCGGAATACTCGTCAGACCGATCGTCCCGCCCCACCCCTCGATCAGCCGACGACTGATCGCCAGCCCCAGACCACTGCCACTGGTTCGGGTCGAGAAGTGCGGCTCGAACACCTGCGGCAGGACATCGGCGGGGATGCCGGTGCCATCGTCGTTCACGTCGATCACGACGTGCGTCGCGGTGCCTGTCACCTGCACCGAGACGGTCCCGGCGTCGGCCAAGCGCGCATTCTCAAGCACGTTCAGCAGCACGTCGCGCAACTCATCCCGCTGGGCCAGCGCAATCACCTGCGCCGCCCCCGGTTCGGGCGCGTCGATGTTCCAGCGAACCCCCGCCTCACGCTCGCCGTCTTCACCCATCCGCTCCAACGCCATGACGTCGTGGACCACGGCCGCGACATCCACGGGGACCGCGGGCGTGCGATCCTCAGGCGCGGTGCCATACCGGCTGAACGCCCGCGCGATCTCGTCGAGATGATCGATCTCGGCCAGCACCCGAGACACGTTGGTGTCGAGGATGTCGCCAAAATCGCCGCGCTTGTCGCGATAGGCGCGCAGGAGGTGCTGAACCCCGAGCCGGATCGGCGTGAGCGGATTCTTGATTTCATGCGCGACCTGCCGCGCCATCTCGCCCCACGCCAGGACGCGCTGAGCGGAGGCGAGCTCGGTGACGTCGTCGAGTGTCAACACCGCACCGCTGGGCAATCGCGTGAGTCGTGCGCGCATCTGACGACCGAGCACCATGAGCTCGAACGCTTCCTCGTCGTGCGTGGCGTCCAGAAACGCCGTGGAACGCTCGACCAGTGGGGCAAGCGTGGCCGGCAGCGACTGCAACGACACCCCGGATGTGCCGAGCGACACCCCGAGCATCGCGTCCGCGCGCGGATTGGCGATCAGGATATCGCCGCCGGGTACCGCGCCGTGCGATGCCGATCGCAGCGCGAGGACACCGCTGGCCACGTGCTGCAGAACGGCCTCCGTGCGGCGCTGCGCGGCCACGAGCGCGGCGCGACTGATGGCCAAGTCGTCGGCCATCCGCCCGAACGCGCGATACACCGGCGCAAACTCCGTGGCCGGTGCGGTGCCCAACGCCGGTGCACGCCCACCAGCGGCGATCGCGAGAGCGGCTTCGCGAAGGGCCCCAACCGGGCGCGCCAGCGACCGGGCCGCCAGTCCGCTCGACCAGAGCGCAGCCAGCGCCCCAAGCATCGTCGCGAACAACAGCAGGATCCCGAGATCCTCGCGACGGGCATCCAGGGCGAACTCATCGCCACGCGCTGGCGTGGCCAAGACCAACGGACTGGACGGTGCGAGATGACGGAAACCAACGAGCGTTCGCGCGTCACCGACCGCGATACGTCGCGTCGTAAACACGTCATCGGTGCCGAAGTCCTCTGTCCGGTAATCACCGGTGCCGAGCGACACCGGCAGCAGTCGACCGAGTGGCGCCAGCGCATCGATGAGCGAGTCGCTGGCCGTGACCAGCTGCCCATCGCGATAGAGGAACAGCGGCGCGCCGGTACTCGAGGGCGCCGTCCCGACCGCGCGTTGTTCCTGCTCGGCCGCCGCCACGCGTAAGGTTTCACGCACCAGCAGTTCGCGCGCGGCGCGGTCATCATCCTGCAGGCGATACCAGGCCCAGGCGGCAAAGAGGGTGGCGGGTACAATGAAGAACGTGAGCAGCGCACCACTCAAGCGCACGCGATACGAACGCGACCAGCGCGCGCGACGCAATCGTAGCAGCCGACCCAGTGCACCATCGGCGAGCGCCGTGGCCGACCAGAGGAGCATCACCGCGATGACATCGAGCACGACCAGCAGGGCCCCGCGCGGCAACAACACATCGAGCGCGCGGAGCTCCACTTCCACATGCACGCGACGCACGTCGATGCCCGCACCCGCCACACCATCGCCATGCATCGCGTCGCCACGGCGACGCCAGGCGAGCGGATGCGCGATCGTGTCACCGGCCAGCGGCAGGGCCAGCGGCAGGGCCAGCGCCAGCTTGTACGGCGCCTCCGTGCCGCGTGCACCGGTCACGCCGGTAAACGCCGCAAAGGGATCGAGCGGCAACAGTCGCGTGCGGGGCGGCACGGCGATGGTCGTCACCACGCTGTCCGGCGCAGGCACCGCTGCCACCAACAACGTGGTTGGTCCATCCCCGACGGCGCGGATTTCCACCACGCCGCTCACACGCGCCATCGTCGCGATCACCGCCTGCGCGCCAATCGTGTCGTTCACCGGTGCCAGCGACAGTTCGGACACCGGCGTCGTGGTGTTGCCCGGTACCCAGCGCGCCAACCGCGCCGGATAGCCGGCCAGCGCGAGTTCGCTCGCCGCGTAGCGGCGCAACAGCGCGTCGGTACTGCGCACCGGACGCGTTTCCTCGCGCATCGACGCCGCGAACCGTTCGAGCAGGCGATACGCATTCTCGTCGACCGCCTCGATGCGCTCGAGGTCATGTTGGGCGAGCGCCATCCGCGCGCGCACCGTGGCGCCCCAGGTCAGCGTAGCGGCCCCGGCGCCGGCAACCACCGCGGCCGCCACCACTTGTGCGAGGCCGCGACGCGTAATCGCCAGCGCGCCGATGGCCGCGACCCACAGGGCCGGGTACCACGCGGGCCATCCGCCCGGTGCATCCCAGAGCATCGGGGCGAACACGCCAGTGAGGAGGGCCAGCAGCGGCGCAACGCTGGACGGCAGCCCGCGGCGCGACCCAAGTGCCGCCTGTCCCGCGGCGGCGCCCGCCAGCAGAATCGACACCCCGGCGAGGGCGAGCGCGAGCTGCCACGCGATCCACAACCCGAAGCCCGCGCCGGCCGCCGGCAGCGCAATCCCACGCGCCAGATCGCGTAACAGAAACGGTCCGCCCGACGCCACGAGGATCACGACCGCCGCCGCAATCCAGCGCGACGGTTTCTGAAACGACGTGCGCAGCACGAGCAACAGCACGGCCAGCGCCAGCGCGGCGGTCATCAGCAGCGCGGCCACATTCGACGTGAGCGGTCCACCCATGGCCGCGAAGTAACTCGCCGGATCAAACAACGACGACACGTTCGAGAGCGCGGTGAGCGGCGCCACCGCGATCGCGAGCACGGCCGCCGCCGCGGCCGCCACTCGCTGTCCCGTGCGCGCCGGTCGGCGCCACGCACCGATCAACATGCCGAGCAGCGCGAGGCCGAGCGACAGATTGGTGCGAGCCCGCGCGCGCTGCAGCAAGGCCAGCTGCGTCTCGCCCTCCGAGAAATCGAGAGCCCGCACCCGCGCCAAGCGATTCGGCCCGTCAGGCACCACGACGACGGTCGACGAGCTCGCGACACTCGTCGAATCGGGGGACTCGATGATCGTGTGCGCCACATCCACGCGACCGGAGAGCGTGCCCAGCAAGGGCTTGGCGAAGCGATCGGCGGGCGGCGCCGACGACACCAGCGCCACGGCCACGACCTCGACCCGTCCGTCGGCCGAGCGCGCGCGTGCCACGAGTGACGTATGGAACGCGCCGTCCACCAGGCGCACACCGACCGGTGCCCCAGCCATGACCGGCGTACGGGTCTGCCCCGCGCGCGCGATCAGCGTTCCATCGTGGAACACGAGCAGCGCCGACTCCACGCCCTGCTCCAACGGCACCGTGGCGACACCCAGGGAATCCAGCACGCGCTCCTCGGCCACGCGACGCAACGTCGACGCCACCTCGGTGAGGCGTGCCGCCACGCGCTGCGCCCGATCCTCTCGTTCGCCCGCCGACCACGTCGCCCAATCCCGGCGAACCGAGAACAGTGTGGCCGTTTCACCGACCGCGACCGTGACCGTAATCGCGAGCAAAACGACCGTGACCGCCGGGATGCCTCGCGGACGCCGCAGCGTGGGGAGCATCCACCCCGCGGCGACGCTCGCGACGAGCGCGACGGCCAACGACGCCCACCCCGGCGCCTGTTGCCAGAGCGCGCAGGCGACGATGGCGGTGCTGGTTGCCGCGACCCATCCCAAAGGCCACGAATCGGCGCGCGCCGCGCGGGGTGTGGAGACCATGGCCCCACAATACCCCGAGAACCCCACCATGGCGAAGGGCCGCGCCTGGTCTGGTTATCTTTCCCCGATGCCACCGTTTCGCCGATCCCGGCGTCTTTCGCCCCGCATGCTACCACTCGTCGCCGCGATGCTCGCCGCCCCCCTGCTGGCGGCGCGGTGGCCGACGCCCGTGGGATCGACACAGCCCACGCAACCGCCGGCGCAACTCCGGCTCGACGTGGGCAGCTTTACGCTCCTCGTGAATGGACAGCGCGCCGGACGCGAGCAGTTCTCGGTGCAGCGGGTGACGTCACAGGACGGCGGCACCCTCGAAGTCCGATCGGAATCGGCCCTCGGCGACCGACGCGTCGCCATGCGACTCGAGACGGATTCCGCCGGTACGCCCGTCCGGTATTCCGTCGAGGAGCGGCGCGGTGCCGACGTCACGCTGCGACTCGGTGGCCAGCGTGTCCGCGGCCGTTTCGCGACGCTGGCCCGCAGCTCGACCGGCGAGGCGGCGCGCGAGTATCTGCTGCGTCCCGGTGCCGTCGTCATCGAGGACGACGGGATCGTGCAGTACGCCGTGCTCCTGCGCGACCGCACACTGGGCGAAGGCGCCGGGATCACGCTCCCCAGCCTCACCCCGATCGCCAATGCCCAAGGCGCCGTTCGTCTCGTGCTCGAAACCAGTGCCGACACCATCGTCGTCGCCGGTGCGCGCCGAGCCGCGCGCCGGTGGCGCGTAACGGCCAGCAGTGGGGACCCCCGGCTCGTGTGGGCGGACCTCGAGGGTCGGCTGCTCCGCCTCACCATCCCCGCCCGTAACCTCGAGGCCCTCCGCGACGACGTCCCCCGATGAGGTGCGCAATGCACGCGGTCGGCGTACGTCCGGACTCACGGGTCTCATTGAATGAAACCATAACGCCTCGGGGTGCGTACACCCCTAAGACTTTGTCCTCTACCCGCTTCGTCCCCATGAGAATTCACGCTTTCGCGCTCGCGCTCGGTCTGGCCGTGGTCGGCACCGGTCCGACGCTTTCCTTTGCGCAGCCCGCCCCTGCTCCGGGGGCTACGATCACGCTCACGGACGCCTTGGCGCTCGCGCGGCGGAACAATCCCGCGCTCCAGAGCTCAACGAATGCCCGCCGCACGGCAGCGGCGGCGGTTCGCTCCGCCAAAGGTGCGTTCCTCCCCAGTGTGAATTCGAGCATGGGCGGTGGCTACCGCGAAGGACGTCAGACCTTTTTTCAGGGTCAGGCCTTCGGTTCAACCAACGATCAGCTCTCGACCGATGCCTCGGTGAACGCCAGCTTGCAGCTGTCGCTCGCGACCCTCAATGACAAGCGCGCCGCGCAGGCCAACCAGAATGCGACCGAGGCGGACATCGCCACCGCCGAACAGCGCGTGCGGAACGAGGTCACCAACCAGTACCTCACCGCGCTACAGGCGCAGGCCCGCGCGTCGCTGCAGGACACGTTGCAGGCGACCACGCAGACGCAGCTCCAGTTGGCCCGTGCGCGGCTTCAGGTCGGCTCCGGGACGCAGCTCGACGTGCAGCGCGCAGAAGTGGCCGATGGGCAGCAGCGCGTCGCGTCGCTGAACACGCGGAATCAGGCCGCCATCGAAATCGTCCGGCTGTTTCAGGCGATCGGGATCGAGGCGACGCCCAACGCCAAGCTCGACGCCAACCTCGCGGCCCCGCCGACCATCGAGCTGTCGGCCATTCTCGAGATGGCTCGCCGAACCAACCCGGCGCTGGGCTCCTTCCGTGCCCGTGAAGAGTCGGCCCGCCGTTCGCAGGCGTCGGCCCGCAGTGCCTACTTCCCGACCTTGTCGCTGCAGGCCGGTGTCTCAGCCTTCACGAATCGCTTCACCAACACGGGACTCCTGATCAGCCAGAGTCAGGCCAGCACACTCAGCGCCCAGGCGTCGTGCATCCGCACGGAAGAAGTGCGCGATCGCCTCGGCCTGCCCAACCGGCTCAACCAGTGCAACGCGCTCGTCTTTTCGCCGGCACAGGAAGACGCCATTCGCGCCAACCAGAGCAAGTATCCGTTGGACTTCACGCGCAATCCGTACTCACTGTCGGCGTCGTTTTCCCTGCCGATCTTCAACGGCTGGCGTCGTGAGCAGCAGATCGAACAGGCCAGTGTGCAGCGCCGCAACGCCGAGAATGATGTGCGGGGGCAGGAGCTGCGTGTCACGGCCGATGTCACGTCGGCGTACCTGTCACTCAGCACCGCGCAGCAAACCGTGGCGTTGCAGGAGCAGAACGTGCGCACGGCCCGCACCGCCCTCTCGCTGGCGCAAGAGCGCTATCGCGTCGGTGCCATCAGCATCGTCGACCTCGTCCAGGCCCGTGGCGACTACGAGCGCGCCGAGACCGACCGCATCACCGCGGTCTACGATGTACAACGGGCATTCGCGGCGCTGGAAAACGCCGTCGGCCGACCCATCCGCTAACAGAGACCAGTCATGACGAAAGGCGTAAAGTTCGGGATCGGCGGCACAGTAGTTATCGCCGTTGCCGCCCTTGCAGTAATCAGCGCGAAGAAGAACAGCACGAAGCCGGTGGAAGTGCGTACCGAAGCCGTGGAGGCTCGTGACCTCGTGGCCTCCGTCACGGCCAGCGGACAGATTCAGCCGCGAACCAAGGTCGACGTGTCGGCCGACGTGACGGGCAAGATCGTGCGCCTCTCCGTGAAGGAAGGCGATGTCGTGAAGAAGGGGCAGTTCCTGCTGCAGATTGACCCCGAACAGGTCACCGCTGCCTTGCAGCGCTCCGAGGCGTTTCTGGCGTCGTCCCGCGCGCAGGCCGCGCAGTCGCGTGCCAGCCTGCTGCAAGCCCAGCGTAACTACGAGCGTTCGCTCAAGATCAAGCAGCAGTCGCCGGAACTCGTCAGCGACGAGCAGCTCGAGCAGCTCAAGACGCAGGCCGACGTGAACAAGGAATTGGCGGCGGCCGCCAGCTTCAGCGTGGATCAGGCCGTGGCCTCGGTGCGCGACGCACGTCAGGCGCTCAACCGCACCACGATCATCGCCCCCATGAGCGGCAAGATCACCCGCCTCAACGTGGAAGAAGGCGAAACGGCGATCATGGGTACGCTAAACAAGGACGCGGCGACACTCATGACGATCAGCGACATGAGCGTGCTCGAAACCAAGGTGAAGGTCGACGAAACCGATGTCGCGCGCATCAGCGTCGGCGACTCGGCGCTCATCCAGATCGACGCCTTCCCCGACACCACGTTCGTGGGACGCGTTGTCGAAATCTCGAACAGCTCCGTCACGAAGTCGGCTGCCGCGAACACCGGCGATCAGGCGATCGATTACGAAGTGCGCGTCGAACTCGTGAACCCGCCGCAGGACACCCGCCCCGACTTCTCGGCCACCGCCAAGATCGTCACGGCGTCGCGGGTCAAGGTGCTCAGCATTCCGATCATCGCGCTCACGGTTCGTGAGAATGAAGACATCCCGAACGGAGACTCGGCCGTCACGGTGGGGCGCCAGCCAACCAAGGAAGTCGGCAAGCGCGACGTGGAAGGCGTCTTCGTCGTGGGGACCGATAACAAGGTGAGCTTCCGCCCCGTAAAGGTCGGGATCGCCGGCGAGCGTCATTTTGAAGTGCTCGACGGCCTGAAGAGCGGCGAGACCATCGTGGCCGGCACGTATCAGGCGATTCGCGAGCTCAAGGACGGCGCCCTGATCAAGACGGCGAAGGTCGAAGACAAGAAAACACCGGCAGCCGGCAAGAAGCCGTGAGCCGCACACTCGACGAGATCGGACTCAGCACCACCGGGGAGCGCCAGGCGGTCACGACTGCCGCCGGCGCCGCTCCGGGACAGGACTGGGTCATCGTGACGCGACAGCTCAAGCGACAGTACGATATGGGTGGCGAAATCGTCCGCGCCCTCCGCGGCGTCGATCTCGCCATCCGCCGCAACGAGTACGTGGCGATCATGGGGCCGTCGGGATCCGGAAAGTCGACGCTCATGAATCTCATCGGCTGCCTCGACACACCAAACGAAGGCGAGTACTGGCTGAACGGCATGCTGGTCAGCACGATGTCCGACGATGCGCTCGCCCGCGTGCGCAACAAGGAAATCGGATTCGTCTTCCAGACGTTCAACCTCCTGCCCCGCGCCTCGGCGCTGCAGAATGTTGAACTCCCGCTCGTGTACGCCGGCATCTCGGCCGACGAACGGAAGAAGCGCGCCACCGAAGCACTGGAGCGTGTGCAGCTCGGCCAGCGCATGCATCACCGGCCGAACGAACTTTCCGGTGGTCAGCGCCAGCGTGTCGCCATCGCGCGCGCGCTCGTGAATCGTCCGTCCATTCTGCTTGCCGACGAACCGACGGGTAACCTCGACTCGCAGACCTCGGAAGAAATCATGCGCGTGTTCGAAGAGCTCGCCGCGCAGGGGCAGACCGTCGTCATGGTCACCCACGAACCGGATATCGCCGTGCACGCCAAGCGCGTCATCGTGCTGCGTGACGGCGTCATCTCGAGCGACGAAACACGTGCGCAGTATGCGCTCAAGGTCTCGGGCGAGCGCGTACACTGAGCGGTTCGGTACAATCCGGTCGGTACTCACCGGCCGGACCTGCAGTGGCTGTCATTCAAACCAACGTGAAAACACGAGACGCGATCGGTCTGGCACTGACCCAGATTCGAGTTCAGAAACTCAAGAGCGCCTTCACCCTGCTTGGGGTGACCATTGGCGTCATGTTCCTCATCGCCGTGGTCTCCATCGTTGAAGGGATGGGGCGCTACGTCGAAGAAGATTTTGCCGCACGACTGATCGGCAGCAACACCTTTACGCTGCGGCGATTCAGCAATGTCGGCCCCGGGGGGAATCGCGGCTTTGACGCCCGTTCTGCGCAGCGACGACCGCTGATCAGAATGCCGGACGTCGAGGCCGTTCGTGCGGCGATTCCTGCCACGATGAAGTCCAGCATCGCGAGCGAGACGTTCAAGTACGCGTCGGCGCCGGGTGCCCGACCGCGCCAAGTGCAGGCCGTCGCCACGGATGCGAACTATTTCGACATCAAGAATTTCCCGGTCACGGTTGGGCGGGCGTTCACGGATCAGGAAGTTCGCGCCGGCGCGCGTGTGATCGTGATCGGCACGGAAGTCGCCGAACACTTTTTCCCGGGGCTCAATCCAGAAGGACGGCAGCTGC
Source organism: Gemmatimonadota bacterium (assembly GCA_947461225.1). GTDB lineage: Bacteria > Gemmatimonadota > Gemmatimonadetes > Gemmatimonadales > Gemmatimonadaceae > Gemmatimonas. Next base: position 24,634 of record CANHJV010000003.1, read on the forward strand.
GTGTCTCGGGCGTCCCGTTCACGGTGATCGGTGTCATCGAGAAGCAGGGATCGGTATTCGGATTCTCACTCGACCGGAATGCCATCGCGCCATACACGTCACCCATGGGGCGCATCATCCGCCCGCTTCGCGACGTGTCGTCGCTGATCGTGCAGGTCCCGACCCAAGCGGATCTGCCCGACGGCATGGAAGCGGCGCGCGGCGCCCTCCGCGCGCTTCGCGGTCTTCGTGCGGGAGAGCCGGACGACTTCGGTCTCATCACGCAGGACGCCGCGTTTGGCTTCATCAAGCAACTCAAAGGGCGTCTCGTGCTGTTCGGCACCGCACTGCCCGCCATCAGTCTCGTGGTTGGTGCCATGGTGATCATGAACATCATGCTAGTGGCCGTGGCTGAACGCACGCGTGAAATCGGTGTGCGGAAGGCACTTGGCGCCAAGCGTGCGGACATCATGTCGCAGTTCCTCGTTGAGGCAGCGACACTCAGCACGATCGGCGCCGCCATCGGCATTGGCTTGGGGATCGGACTCGCCGAAATCATCGCCGCCCTCACGCCGCTTCCCGCCGCCGTGGCACCGTGGTCTATCGCCGCAGCGCTCGTGACCGGAGCGGGCGTCGGGATTGCCGCCGGCCTGTATCCGGCCAGTCGCGCGTCGCGACTGGACCCCATCACCGCGCTGCGCCAGGACTGATCATATGAATCGATTCTTACTGGTCTTCGAAGGCGTCGGGATGGCACTGGAGTCCATCCGCTCGAACAAAGTGCGCGCCGCCCTGACCATCGCCGGTGTGGCGATCGGCGTATTCGTCGTCGTCGCCATGGGCGCCGTCGTGAATGGGATCCGCGCCTCGTTCCAGCAGGACCTCGAACAAATCGGCGCCACCACCTTCATCGTGCAGCGTCGGAGCTCGGGGATCAGCGGCTGCGATGGCACCGATGAGAAGTGTCCGGATCGTAGCAACCCCCCGATTTCGTTTGCCGAGTGGGAGATGATCAAGCGCATCCCCGGCGTGGAGAATGTGATCGGCGTGCTTGGTGGCCAGGGCAACTTCGCGTATCGCAACAGCCGCGTGGACAACGTGGGCTATGACGCCTACAGCGTGGAATGGCCGTCCGTCGATGCCTCCGACATTTTTCCGGGGCGCAACTTTACGCGGACGGAGTACGACGCCGGGCAGCCGGTGGTGCTCGTCAATGACACGCTCAAGGCGCAATTGTTCGGCGACTCGGAAGCGATCGGCAAGCAGATCATGATCAGCGGTCGGCAGTTCACCGTGATCGGCATCTACGCACCCAAAGCCGGTTTCTTGAAATCGTTGGAGGGGAAAGGCCCTGACACCCCCCGGGCAATCATTCCCATTCAGGCGGCGGTGCGCACGCTCGATGCGTCGCGCAACAGCCTGAGCCTGATGGTGCGTCCGTCGAAGACGGTGACGCAGGGCGAGGTCATGGACGAGGTGCTGGCGTCCATGCGCGCACGCCGTGGCCTCCGTCCCGGCGACCGCGCCACGTTCTATCTGGTCGAGCAGGATCGCTTGATGGACACCTTCAACCAACTGTTCGGCGCCATCTTTGCCGTCGGCCTGGCGCTGTCGGCCGTCGCCCTACTCGTGGGCGGTGTGGGTGTCGTGGCGATCATGATGATCTCGGTGACCGAGCGCACGCGCGAAATCGGCGTCCGCAAGGCCCTCGGTGCCACGTCGGGCACGATTCGCTGGCAGTTCCTGGTTGAAGCCTCGACCATGACCAGCATCGGCGCATTCGTCGGACTCGCCCTCGGTGCGCTGCTCGCGTGGGTCATTCGGACGAATACCACGATCCCCGCCACGCTCCCCGGCAGTATCGTGGCAACCGCCCTGATCGCCAGCGCGGTCACCGGCGTGGCCTTCGGCATGCTCCCCGCCATGCGCGCATCGAGGCTCGATCCGGTGGAGGCGCTCCGGCACGAGTAGGACGGCACCATGCGTTTCTCCGACATCATCCGCCTCTCGCTGGTACAGCTCCGCGTGAACCCCATGAGAACGGCGTTCACGCTGCTGGGGATCGTGGTGTCGGTCGGCTTTCTCGTGGTGGTCGTGGCGATCATCCAGGGGATGAACGCCTACGTGAAGGAAAACATTGCCGACGCCATGATCGGCATGAACACCTTCCAGGTGCGACGGCTGCCCATCAGCCTTGGCCTGTTTACCGACGACCAGTTTCGCCTGCTGCAGCGTCGGCCGCGCGTCGATGAGCGTGATGCCGACGCGGTTCGCGAGGCACTCCCCAACGCACAGGCGATCGCGCTGCAAAGCGGCTGGCCCACGCCGCAAGCCGATGTCGTGTGGCGCGACCGCACCCTCGGCAGCGTGCTGATCTTCGGCGTGACGGCGGGATATCAGGTCGTCCAGGATTATCGGTTCACCGAGGGACGACCGCTAACCGACATCGATGTACGCGAACGGCGCAACGTGATCGTGGTGGGCGCTGACGTGGCGCAGAAGCTCTTTCAGGGGGCGTCGGCCATCGACAAAGATGTGCGAGTGATGGGGCAGCGCTACACGATCGTCGGCGTGGTGGCGCGGAAAGGCCGCGTGTTGGGTCAATCGTTCGACGGCTTTGCCTTGATGCCCATCTCGGCCTTCGAAGCGACCTACGGACGACGTCAGAACACCACGATCTCGATCAAGATGCGCGAGGCGGCCGAGGTCGGACCCGCCATGGCCAAGGCGCAGGAAGCCATGCGCCTCGCGCGACGACTGCGACCGTCGGATCGCGACAACTTCGATGTCGGGACCGCCGAGGCGCTGGTCGATTTCTGGAAGCAGCTCACCAGGGTACTGTTTGCGGTCGTGCCGGCCGTCGTGGCAATTGGCGTGCTCGTGGGGGGCATCGTGATCATGAACATCATGCTCATGGGCGTCACGGAGCGCACACACGAAATCGGCCTGCGGAAAGCGGTGGGCGCCACGTCGGCGGACGTACGACGTCAGTTCCTCGCCGAAGCGGTCGCACTGGCCACGTGTGGTGGCCTGCTCGGCGTGGCGGCAGGATGGGGACTGGCCGCGGCCGTGGCCGCGTTCTCTCCCCTGCCGGCCCGGGTGTCGCTCTGGAGCGTCGCCCTCGCGCTGACGCTTGGCGCGGGGATCGGCGTGCTGTTCGGCGTATATCCCGCCTCGCGCGCAGCCAAGCTCGATCCGATCACCGCGATGCGCGCGGAGACCTAAGTCATGGGACTTCGCGTTGGTTCGTTTGGCGAGAATGTGCTCATCGCCTTCGATGCGATCCGCGTGAACAAGCTGCGTTCGTCACTCACGATTCTGGGCGTGGTGATCGGCGTCGCGACCGTTATGGCGATGGCGGCAATCGTGGAAGGCATCCGTTCGCAGATCGTGACCACCATCGAGGTCGCCGGACCCACCACGTTCTACGTGCTGAAGAAGTTTTCGCAGACGCCGCTCAATCCGGACAATCTGCCCAAGGACGTCCGCATCCGTCCGGATCTTTCGGAGTCCGAGGCCGAGCGGCTGCGTCGCCTGCCGGAGATCGCCTACGCGTCGCTCTGGGCACAAACACTGGCGCGCATCGAGTCGGACGGGGTGCGGTCGCAATCCATGGCCATCTTTGGCGCCGACGACGGCTTCACCCGCATTCAAGGGGGCGAGCTGCTGGAAGGACGCTGGTTCACGCGCAACGAACTCAGTGCGGGCGCGCCCGTGGTAGTCCTGCAGGAGGAAACTGCACGCCGGCTGTTCGGACGGGAGCGGATGCTGGGCCGTCAGGTCCAGGTGGGCGGGCGACCGCTGATCGTGATTGGTCTCTGGCAGGAACCCGGTAACATCTTCGCGCCACCCGGGCAGGCAGTCGGTGCGGTCGTGCCGTACAAGTTCATGGAACGCAGCTACACCATCGACAAAACGAACGCGCTGTGGATCCCCGTGAAGCCGCGCGCGGGCGTCAGTGTCGCGGACGCCCAAGGCGCCGCGGTGATGGCCCTGCGCGAGATGCGTGGTCTTCGGCCCGGGAGCAGCAACAGCTTCGACCTCGTCACGCAGGACCAAATTCTCGACACGTTCAACGGGATCACGAGCGTCTTCTTCCTCGTGATGATCGTGCTGTCCGGCGTCGCCCTCCTGGTGGGCGGCATCGGGGTCATGGCCATTATGACCGTGTCGGTGACAAGCCGCACACGAGAAATCGGTGTGCGGAAAGCACTCGGCGCCACTCGCCACGACATTCTGCTGCAATTTCTCATCGAGGCCTGCACACTCACCGGAATCGGCGGGCTGATCGGCATTCTCGTGGGCCTCGCCCTCGGCCGAGTCGCGTCGTTTGCGCTCGACATCGCGGCACCGGTACCAGTGTCGCTGACCGCGATCGCGGTGGTGGTCTCGGTCGGCATCGGGATCATTTTCGGCATGGTACCCGCACGCCGGGCGGCCCGCCTGGACCCGATCGAAGCGCTGCGCTACGAGTGAGGGTGGCGCTCAGTAGCCGCGGACATCGAGAAACGCTTGCCAGAACGGAAGCGTCACGGGCATCCCCAGCACGGACAGTTCGAGGACGCCAAGGACGCCGAGCACCGACAGCAGCATCATGCCCTGCCGACGCACGGGCGCGGCATCACGAAGGGCGTGGATGATCGTACGCAGCGTGAAGACGATCAGCAGCGCAATACTGATCGGCAACAGCAAACTGTTGCGCTGCGGACCAAAGTACGACTCGAGATAGGTGAGCGACTCTGGAAAGAATCCCCGGCCCGGATTCTCAACGCCAAGGAAGATGTTGATGCTGGCCGCCTGATGAGTCACCCAGAACAGCACGAGTGACCACCACCCGGCGCGGTTGGCCCGACGGGCCGTGAGCACACCGGTGACGATCAGCACCGCGACCATGGCGAGTTGATACCACAGCATCGACAGCACCGACTGCACCGCGAACGCCCAGCTGGGTGATTGCGCGGGCACCGGGACCATGAGCGATGGCGGACCGACCAGCCATCCGCCGTAAAAGGCGACTTGCACCCACGTCCACAGAAACGCCGAGCCCAGAAAGCTGCGTCGCGCGCCCGAGGCGGTTCCGCGGTCACGCTCGAGATACAAGAGCCACGCGCCCCAGATGGCGAGCGCGCTGGCCAGCACCAAACCCAAGGCGCGCGTCGCCTCGCTGCGCTCGAGGGCGAAGATGATGCCGGTGGCACTCCACCAGAAGAACACGACCACCATGAGCGAGCGCAGGGCGACACGCAGCGAGGTCTCGCGCGTCGCGATGTCCGTGTCGTACAGCATGGACGGATGCCGCACCCGTACCAAGGACTGCCACGGCCACATGGTGCGCGGGACTACGGGGGACTCATGCACGATCAGCTCCTTCTGCCATGTTCATCGCAGTGCGCACCAGCCCACCGAGCGCCTTCGCATTCGCCGCCGGCAACAACACATAGCGCGCGCGCATCGCCTCCGCGACACGTCGCGCCACCGGCTCACCTCGTGAGGACGTATCCACGAACATCGCCGGTATGCGCTGCTGCGCGAAGCGCGCGCTGGCCATGAGCGCGTCGCGTTCGGCACCCGGGCGGCCCGGCGCCCCGTCACGCGCAATGTTGGCACGACCATCCGTGAGCATCACCACCAACGGCGCACTCCCCGCACGCTTGGCCGCCAGCGCTTGCTCGAGCGCCGCATCGATGGCGTGTGCCAGCGGTGTCCCGCCGCCGCCGGGCAGCGCGGCCAACACTTTTTTCGCGCGCGCGAGCGCCCTCGTTGGCGGCAGGAGGAGCTCAGTACCCTGCCCTCGGAACGCGATCAGACTCACACGATCGCGCCGTGCATAGCTCTCAGCCAAAAGCAGCTCGACCGCGCCTTTGGCTTCGGACAGACGATTGACGGCCGAAGACCCCGAGGCGTCGACGACGAACAGCACCGTGGTGCCGGTCTTCTCGATGAAGCGACGAATCCGGAAGTCTTCGCGACGGATGTTGACGCGCGGACGCTGGTGCGCAGACGAGTCCGCGGCCGCCGACGCGGCATGTGCGAGTCGAGCGCGCTGCCACGGCGCCGCGGCGCGCAACGTCTCGAGCAAGTGCAAGCGCGCCCCGCCGCGCGGGAGTCCACTGCGCGCACCGCGCGGACGACCACGCATCATGTTCTGCTTCTCGGCGCCCACACGTCCCTGCATCGTGCCACCGTTCGCCTTCTCCAGCAGCTGCGCGAGCATGCCCGGTGGCAGGGCCGACGTCACCGCTTCCCGCAACACGTCCGTATTGCTCGACGGCGGCGCCGGGGCGTCGTCATCCGGATCCGCGTCGGGCGGCTCTGGCGGCGGCGTGTTCTCCGGCGGCGACGGGGCGGGCTCGCTCGGGGGCTCGCCCGGTGGCTCGTTGTCGTTGGCCGGCTCTTCGGGCGGCGGCGGCACTCGCGTGGCGCGTGGCGCGAGCACCAGTGCCGCTGCCATTTCCGCATCGGCCTCGATCAGCATCAGCCGGCCGTGCAACGCGGCGTGCGCCCGCGCGCAGCGCAGGGCCATCAAGGGCGCGCGCACCGAGTCGATACCGAACGCGTCGGCCGTTTCACAGATCGCAACGATCCAGGATTCATCAACGCTCACCGACATCAGCCGATGTCGCGCGTCTCGCGTCTGGCGCTCCCACGAGGCGAGATCCTGATCATCGGGGGCCTCGAGCAGCGCGTCAGCGGCCGAGCCGCTCATGCGGACGACGAACGCGAGTCGGTCGCGCAAGGCGTCGTGCACCGTCTCATCGTCGACCGACTCATCCATGATGACGGCACAGATGCGCGCCGCGTGCTGTTCGCTGATGCCATCGCGCGCCACCTGCACTTCGGCATGATCGAGCACTTCGCACAAGGCCGTGCGCGCCGCGACGGAGAGCCGTTCGGCCATCGGCACGACGATGACACCGCCGTCGGCTGACGCCAGGACACCACGTTCTGCCACGAGGCGCCCAGTGGACAGCGTCGCGGCGAGATCGACGCCGCCGTACAAACGATCCGGCGTCACGCTTGAGGGCACCCGTCGCAACGGGGCCCCCTGCGGGAGGACCCGTTGTACGAGTGACGAGAAGGCGCGGGCCTGCTCATGCAGCGGATGATCAAGCATCGCGCCTCCGAGTCCGCGGGCATCGACTGCCAGGAGTAACGCCGTCAGCGCGGGGCCACCGCGCGGCAGATCAGCGACTGCCGGCGACATCGCCCCACAGCTCCGCGATGGCGCGCTCCACTCGGGTCGTCGACCCGGCGTCGTCGAGCACATTGCGGCGCAGGCGATGACGGAGCGCCATGGGCGCGATCCGGCGCAGGTGGGCGAGCGTCACCTCATCGTCGCCGTCGTAGGCCGCCATCGCGCGCGAGGTGCGCAGCAGCGTGAGCTCACCACGCAGTCCATCGGTGCCGAGCTGCGAGCAGAGCGTCGCCGCCCGCTCGAGCACCAGGTCGGAGACGACGAGCGTATCGAGGCGCGTGCGCGCCTTCTCGAGATGGCGGCGCACTTTCGCGTCGGCCTTGTGCCAGTGCGTCATGAACGCCACCGGATCCCGGTCGAACGCGTCGCGGCGCTTAATGACGTCGATGCGCGTCGCGATGACCGTGGGCGTGCGCACGTCCACCGCGAGCCCGAACCGATCGAGCAGCTGCGGACGCAGCTCCCCTTCTTCCGGATTGCCGCTGCCGACCAGCACAAAGCGCGCGGGGTGGCGAATGCTCACACCTTCACGCTCGACCACGTTCTCGCCGGTGGCGGCCGCGTCGAGCAGGAGATCGACGAGGTGATCCTCGAGCAGGTTCACTTCGTCGACATAGAGGAACCCACGATGGGCACGCGCCAGCAGGCCTGGCTCGAACGCCTTCTCACCGGTGGTCAATGCCTTTTCGAGATCGAGGGCACCGACCACGCGGTCTTCCGTGGCGCCCAGCGGGAGATCAACCACCGGTACGGGCGCCAGCACCGACTTGGCGTGCCCACCGGCCTCGGCCCGGGCGCGACACTCGTCGCAGCGCCCGCCATTGGCCTGCGGGTCACATCCGTAGCGACACCCCGCCACCACCTTCATGGGCGGCAACAGCCCGGCCAGCGCGCGCACGGCCGTGGACTTTCCCGTGCCGCGGTCGCCAAAGACCATGACCCCGCCGATCGAGGGATCGACGGCCACCAGCAACAGGGCCAGCTTCATTTCATCCTGGCCTACGATCGCGCTGAACGGAAATACCGGTCGCATGCGGGCTCACAAAGGTTCGTGCGGTGGCCTCGTCTAGGCCAATCCACCGTTGACGACGATAGAATCGGGGCGGCAGGGTCGCAAGAGCTGTACACTTAATGTGTACACTTTTCTTGACACTCCCGTTTTCTCTGCTTATCGTCGGCCGGTGAACCCTCCCGAGCATGCCCTGACGGCCCCCCAGGTCCCGGCCGTGGCGACTGAGCGCGCCAAAACGCCAAACGCAGCCCAGCCCGCCCACGGACTCGGCGCTGCGGCCATCGCGCACCCCTCCGCCTGGCACGAGCGCATCCGTGATCGGTGGAACGCGCTCGTTGCCACCGACAAGTTCCAGCGATGGAGCGCGCGATTCCCGCTCACGCGAGCGGTGACCATGCGGCGATCCCGGGCCCTGTTCGACATTGTGTCAGGGTTTGTGTACACCCAAACCCTGCTCGCCTGCGTCGAACTCGACCTGTTCGAGTACCTCGCCGGCGGCGCCCGCACGCTGGACGAGATTGCCGAGCAGACGAACCTGTCGCGGGCCAGCACCGAGCGGCTGCTGAACGCGGCGGTGTCGCTCCGCCTCATGATGAAGCGACGCCATGGACGCTACGCCCTTGGGGCACTGGGGGCCCCGCTCGTCGGCAACACCGGCGTGCTGGCCCTGATTCGGCATCATCGCATGGCCTATCAGGACCTCAGCGATCCCGTGGCGCTCCTCCGCCAGGGCGCCGATTTCCGGACGGAGCTCTCGCGCTACTGGTCGTACGCCGACGCGCCGCGGCCGCAGCAAATCGACGGCGCCCGCGTCGCCGCGTACTCGGAGATCATGGCGGATACGCTCCCGCCTGTCGCGCACGACGTGCTCGACGCCTACGACCTGACGAAGCATGCCTGCCTGCTCGACGTCGGGGGGGGCGAGGGCGTGTTCCTGTCACTCGTGGGACACCGACACGCCCACCTGCAGCTACGTCTGTTCGACTTGCCGGCCGTAGCCGCCCGCGCGAAAGCGCGTCTCAGCGCGGCCGGTTTCGCCGATCGCGTGGACTGCCACGGGGGCAACTTCCACGCCGATGCCCTCCCCACCGGCGCCGACGTGATTTCGCTGGTCCGCGTCCTGCTGGACCACGACGATGAGTCCGTCCTGCGCCTGCTCAAGCGGGTCCGCGCCGCACTCCCCAGTGGCGGCGTGCTGCTGATCGCCGAAGCGATGGCCGGCGTCCGTGGCGCCGAAACGGTCGGCGACGCCTACTTCTCTTTCTATCTAATGGCGATGGGGAAAGGCCGCGCCCGGCGAGCCTCCGAGCTCCATCAGATGCTGCAGGCGGCCGGCTTCCGGCGCAGCCGCGAAATCGCCACGCGCTTTCCGATTCAGACCGGCCTGATCGTCGCCGAAGCCTGACGGCGGCGCGACCGTTCATTGTCCTGGGTGCGCGTCAGCACCAATGCCGACAATTCCGCGCATCCAATGTTGACAGCCTCTGGTGTCAACATCACGTTACACCTCGTGAAGACCACTGCCGTCGTTTTCGAACAGCCCCAGCAGCTTTCCGTCCGTGAGCTAACCCTCGTCCCCGCCACTGACGCCGACGTGCTGGTGGCGATGCGATGGTCCGGCATCAGTACCGGTACGGAACGCATGCTCTGGACCGGCACGATGCCTCCCTTCCCCGGGCTCGGCTATCCCCTCGTGCCCGGGTACGAAGGGGTCGGCGAGATCGTCGAGGCGGGTCCCGAGTCCGGTCGTACCGTCGGCGACCTCGTCTACATCGCCGGCTCGCGCGGCTTCACCGACGCGCGCGGCCTCTTTGGCGGGCAAGCCTCGCTAGTGGTGGTGCCCGGCACCAAAACCGTGGTGCTCGCCCCCGCGCTCGGGGAGAACGGCGCCCTGTTTGCCTTGGCCGCGACGGCGCACAATGCGCTCTGTGCCGTGGCCCCCGGCGTGTCGCCGCGCGACGTGCCGGAGCTGTTACCGGAACTGATCGTCGGCCATGGGGCACTGGGTCGGCTCATCGCGCGCTTGGTGGTGCTCTACGGCGGCAAACGACCGACCGTGTGGGAAATCAACCCGGTGCGCATGGACGGCGCGCGTGACTACGACGTGATCCACCCGGATACGGATACGCGCCGCGACTATCGCACGATCTGCGAAGTGAGCGGGGCCAATGGCTTGATCGACTCGCTCGTGGGCCGCATGGCTCCGGGCGGGGAGATCTGCCTCGCCGGTTTCTACAGCGAACCAGTCAGCTTCATTTTCCCGCCCGCGTTTATGCGACAGGCGCGTTTTCGCATTGCGGCGCAGTGGAAAGAGTCCGACCTGCAGACGATCGCGGCGCTGGCCAACTCGGGGGCGCTCGCGCTCGACGGGTTGATCACGCACCGCGAAGCAGTATCCCGTGCGGCCGACGCCTACACCACGGCGTTCGGCGATCCTCACTGTGTCAAGATGATCCTCGACTGGAGAACGGTTGCATGAGTGAAGACGGTATCAGCTCCGCCAACGGCGCCCTGCATCAGTTGCACTCGAGCGTGCGCGATGAAGCCGCCACTGCGCCCGATGCGGTGCACACCGGTCCGGTCACGAAGGAAACACAGATCATCGCGATCTACGGCAAGGGCGGCATCGGCAAGAGCTTTTCGCTCGCGAATTTGTCGTACATGATGGCGCAGCAGGGCAAGAAGGTGTTGCTCATCGGCTGCGACCCGAAGAGCGACACGACCTCCTTGCTCTTCGGCGGACGCGCCTGCCCCACGATTATCGAAGTGTCGTCGCGCCTCAAACTGGCCGGCCAGCAGGTCTCCATCAGCGACGTCTGCTTCAAGCGCGACGGCGTGTTTGCCATGGAGCTCGGCGGCCCGGAAGTCGGCCGCGGCTGCGGCGGACGCGGCATCATTCACGGCTTCGAAATTCTCGAGAAGCTCGGCTTCCATGAGTGGGGCTTCGACTTCGTCCTGCTCGACTTCCTGGGCGACGTGGTGTGCGGCGGATTCGGCTTGCCGATCGCGCGCGACATGTGCCAGAAGGTGATCGTGGTCGGCTCGAACGATCTGCAGTCGCTCTACGTGGCCAACAACGTCTGCTCGGCCGTGGAGTACTTCCGCAAGCTCGGCGGCAACGTCGGTGTCGCCGGTATCCTGATCAACAAGGACGACGGCACGGGCGAAGCCGAAGCCTTCGCCGAGAAGGCGGGCATCCCGATTCTGGCGAAGGTTCCGGCCAACGACGACATCCGCAAAAAGAGCGCGAACTACGAGATCATCGGCTTCCCCGGTGGTGAGTGGGGCCCGTTGTTCGGTGAACTTGCGCAGGCCGTGGCCGACGCGCCGCCGGTACGCCCGAAGCCGCTCACACAGGACGAACTGCTCGGCCTGTTCGCTGCCAGTCAGGTCGGGGGCAACGTGGTGCTCGAACCGGCCACGATGTTCGATCTCGTTGGACGGGAAGATGTGACCAAGCCGTCGCTCGAAGTCGTGTACGACACCGTTTGATCACGAGATCGCGATGAGCAATCCTTCGAGCGGCGAAGTCATCTACGACGGCGCGGGCAGCACGCCCACGGCGAACGATGCCGACCAGCCCACCTCACGTGCGTTGCCTGTGATCGACGGCAGCGCGATCAACACCGCCGCAACCACCGCCGACGGACTCGGATGTCACGCCGGCGCCGACGAGATGCTGGCGGCCGCGAAGGCCGCGGGGAAGAGCGAGACGCTCGACCGCTACGCCGCCGATTATCCGAAGGGTCCACACGATCAGCCCCAGAGCATGTGTCCCGCCTTCGGCTCGCTGCGCGTGGGACTGCGTATGCGCCGCACGGCGACGATTCTCTCAGGCTCGGCGTGCTGCGTGTACGGCCTCACGTTCACGTCGCACTTTTACGGCGCGCGACGCACGGTCGGCTACGTACCGTTCAACTCCGAGAGCTTGGTCACGGGGCAGCTGTTCGAAGACATCCGCGATGCGGTGTACAAGATGGCCGATCCCGCGTTGTACGACGCCATCGTGATTACGAACCTCTGTGTCCCAACGGCGTCGGGCGTGCCACTGCAGTTGCTGCCGAAAGAGATCAACGGGGTGCGCATCATCGGCATCGATGTGCCGGGCTTTGGTGTGCCCACGCACGCCGAAGCGAAAGACGTGCTGGCCGGTGCGATGCTGCGCTATGCGCGCACCGAAGCCGAACTCGGACCCGTGGCCGCACCGCGCGGTGGCGTGAGCGAGAAGCCCACGGTCACGTTGGTCGGGGAGATGTTCCCCGTCGATCCCATCGGCATCGCCATGATGCTGGAGCCGATGGGACTGGCCGCTGGGCCCGTGGTCCCCACGCGTGAGTGGCGCGAATTGTACGCCGCGCTCGACTGCGTGGGTGTGGCGGCGATTCACCCGTTCTACACCGCGTCGTACCGCGAATTCAGCGCCGCCGGCCGCCCCATCGTGGGCTCCGCCCCCGTGGGCTACGACGGCACCGAAAGCTGGCTCGAATCCATCGGACAGATGGCCGGCGTATCGCGCGAACACATCGACGCTGCCAAGAACAAGTTCCTGCCGATGATCAAGGGCGCGCTAGCCAAGATGCCGATCAAGGGACGCATCACGATGTCCGGCTACGAGGGCTCGGAGCTGCTGGTGGCACGACTGCTGGTGGAAAGCGGCGCCGATGTGCGCTACGTGGGTACGGCGTGCCCGCGCACCCCCTACAGCGAAGTCGATCGTGAATGGCTCGCGGCGCGGGGCATTCACGTGCAGTATCGCGCCTCACTCGAACAGGACCTCGCGGCGCTGCACGAGTTCACGCCCGACCTCGCCATCGGTACCACGCCGGTCGTGCAGAAGGCGAAAGAGCTGTCGATTCCTTCGTTGTACTTCACGAACCTGATCTCGGCGCGCCCGCTCATGGGACCGGCCGGTGCCGGTTCGCTCGCCACCGTCGTGAACGCCGCGCTCGGCAACAAGGCGCGCTTCGACACCATGACGGCGTTCTTCGAGGGCGTGGGCACGGGTTTCGCGAGCGGCGTGTGGGAAGACGTGCCGCAGGATCATCCCGAGTTCCGCGATCACTACAAGCGCCATCTGGCCAAGCTGGCCAAGGCGCGCAAGGCGCAGGAGATGGTCTGATGCTGGTGCTCGATCATGATCGCGCGGGTGGCTATTGGGGCGCGGTGTACGTGTTCACCGCGATCAAAGGCCTGCAGGTCGTTATCGACGGACCGGTGGGGTGCGAGAACCTTCCGGTCACGTCGGTGCTGCACTACACCGACGCGCTGCCGCCGCACGAGTTGCCAATCGTCGTCACCGGACTCGGCGAAGACGAACTCGGACGGAATGGCACCGAAGGCGCCATGCGCCGCGCGCACAAGACGCTCGATCCCGAACTCCCGGCGGTCGTGGTGACGGGATCGATCGCCGAGATGATCGGCGGTGGCGTCACGCCGGAAGGCACGAATATCCAGCGCTTCCTGCCGCGCACCATCGATGAAGATCAGTGGCAGGCAGCCGAACGCGCGCTGTACTGGCTGTGGACCGAGTACGGGTTGAAGAAAGGCATCGCCCCGAAGCGGCGCGAGAAGAAAGAAGGCGACAAGCCGCGCGTGAACATCGTGGGCACGATTTACGGCTACTTCAATTCGGCCAGCGATCTCGCGGAGATCCGTCGGCTGGTGGAAGGGATCGGCGCCGAGGTGAACATGGTGTTCCCGATGGGCAGCCACCTGGAAGAAGTGCCGCGCCTGGTCGATGCCGATGTGAACGTCTGCATGTATCGCGAGTTCGGCCGCATGCTGTGCGAAGCGCTCGACCGTCCGTACTTGCAGGCACCGATCGGCTTACACAGCACGACGAAATTCTTGCGCACGCTGGGTGAGATGCTGGGGCTCGACCCCGAGCCGTTCATCGAAAAGGAGAAGCACACGACGATCAAACCGTTGTGGGATCTCTGGCGCAGCGTCACGCAAGACTTTTTCGGCACCGCGAGCTTCGCGATCGTGGCCAATGAAACGTACGCCCGCGGGGTGCGCCATTTCCTGGAAACGGAGATGGGGCTGCCCTGTACGTTCGCGTTTTCGCGGCGTCCCGGCGTGAAGCCCGACAATGAGGCCGTACGCGACGCGATCCGCACCACGCCACCGCTCATGATGTTCGGCAGCTACAACGAGCGCATGTATCTGGCAGAAACCGGCGCGCGATCGATGTATATCCCGGCGTCGTTCCCCGGTGCGATCATCCGACGCCATCTGGGCACCCCGTTCATGGGGTACTCCGGCGCGACCTACTTGATTCAGGAAGTGTGCAACCAGTTGTTCGATGCACTCTTTCATATCCTGCCGTTGGGCACGGACATGGACAAGATCGACGCCACCCCCGCGCGCATGCACAAAGAACTGCCGTGGGACGACGAGGCCAAGAGCACGTTTGATGAAATCGTGGAGACATTCCCCATCCTGATCCGCATCAGCGCCGCCAAGCGCCTGCGCGATCTGTCGGAGAAGGACGCCCGCGAACTCGGCGACGGCACGGTCACTCGCGACCACGTGCTGGCCTCGCGTCGTGGGTTGGCCGGCGCCACGGCGTAACGGCGCCACACCCGCCCCACAGGCGCGGCCCGCACCATTACGCGCAACGCCACCGGATGACGTCTCCGGTGGCGTTACGTGTTAGGGCCCCTCGATCCGGGCCAGCACCTCGTCGGGATGCTCCTCGGGCAGGAGATGCCCGCCCGGCACGTCAACCAGCGTTGCCGCGGGGAGCCGGCTGGCGGCGCGCCGGAGCGCCGGTAACGGCACCCAGCGATCGGCCCGCCCCGCGAGCAGCGTGAGAGGCGTGCGCAGGGTGGCCGCTTCCCGCATCAACGCGGGAAGATCCCAGCGGGACATCATCGACAGCGCGGCCTGCACGTGGTCGGGCTGCCGGCAGAGCCACTCGTAGCGCGCGCGTTGCGACGCGGTGAGGGGGGACCCCGCGCTCTCGAGCATCCGTCGCACGAGCGGCGTGCGCTGCGCGACCCAGGCGCCGCTCGCGGCCACGGCGTCCGACTCCACCACGGCCGCGAGCACCGGCGCGACGAGTTGGACATACCAAGCCGGCGGGGCCACGAGCGCCGGACAGACGCCGAGCAGATGCTGCGGTGCGATGTCCTCCTGCAGGGTGAGTTGCATGAGGACGGGCATCCCGGCCGAGTGTCCCACGGCGAACTGGGGGCGCACGTCGAGATGGCGCAGCAGCGCCGCTATGGCCGTCGCCATCTCCCTGAGGGCGAAGGGCTGCCGCGCGCGGGCGTCGCGGTCGGCCGCCCGCGTAAATCCGTGTCCGGGCAGATCGATGGCGACCACACGGTACCGGCGTGTCAACGAGGCGGTACAGGCCGCCCAGGAGTGCGTGGATCCACCGGTGCCATGCAGCAGGAGGACGGTGGGCCCCTCCCCTTGTTGCTGCACGTGCCAACGCACGGCACCCACCGTGTGGAACGAGGAGCAGTCTCGATCCGGCCACCCTTCCGGCAGGCGATCGAGCGGCGACGAGGCCGAATTCAAGGCCATGGGATCGTGATTACGGGAGTGAGACAGAAAAAAACGCGGATTAGTGTAAGTTTTCCTTGACGCTGCGGGGTGTCAGGCACAGTTTACACCCGTCTTAAAGAGGTTCCTGCCGTCTCCCACTCGGGGGACGACTCCCCAGCCGCGCGGGACGAGCGCGGCAGCTCGAAAACACTCGGAGGTTTCGATGTCGATGTACGAGAAGAGCGGCGGAATGACGGAGGAAGAAGCGATCCGCTTCAACAAGTACTGGATCGCGGGCACGGGCGTGTGGGTGATGGGCGCTGTGATGGCGCACCTGTTGGCGTGGTCGTGGCGTCCCTGGTTCTAGGCTTCGCCGGACCTTCCCTCTCAACAGCGCATTAGGAGACCAATATGTATCGCATTTGGATCGGGCTGGATCCTCACCTGATTATGGGCGGCATCGGCTCGTTCATCGCGGGCGCGGTGTTGTTCATGCATCTGTTTGCGTTTAGCCAGCTGAACTGGCCGTCGTCACTGAAGGCCACATACGCGAATACGGCCGCACCTGCCGCCACCCGTTAAGGAGCTGTCATGCATCGTATTTGGCTGATGTATGACCCGCGTCGAGTGATGGTTGCCGTCGCCGGCTTTGTAGGCGCACTCGCGTTTGTCATTCATTTCATCCTGCTCAGTTCGCAGCGGTACTCGTGGATTGAGAACGGGACGCTGTCCGCCGTGCAGGCACCCGTTGGCGCTTCGGCTCCGGCGATGGCGGCAGAGATGTCGCCGCTCCCGCCCGGCCGGTAATTCTTCGCGCGTCCACGCCGGAGTGGCGATTCGCACGTGTCGGTGCGAAGCCATCTCCGGCCGACGCCAGCCTTGGCCCTCGACGCTCGCTTGGAGAAATCGCCCATGGCGATGCTCAGTTTTGAGAAGAAGTACCGTGTACGCGGCGGAACGCTGATCGGCGGAGATCTGTTCGATTTCTGGTTCGGTCCGTTTTACGTAGGGTTTTTCGGCGTCTCGGCCATCTTCTTTATTGTCCTTGGCACGGTGCTTTGTGTCTGGGGCGCAGCCATGGGTCCGACGTGGAACCTCTGGCAAATCTCTATTGCACCGCCTGACCTGAAGTATGGTCTGGGCTTCGCTCCGCTCCGCGAAGGCGGACTCTGGCAGATCATCACGATTTGTGCGATTGGTGCGTTCGGCAGCTGGGCGCTCCGACAGGCCGAGATCAGCCGGAAGCTGGGCATGGGCATGCACATCCCCTTTGCTTACGGCGCGGCCGTGCTCGCGTACGTGACCTTGGTGGTGATTCGGCCGGTGTTGCTCGGCGCCTGGGGACACGGCTTCCCGTACGGCATCTTCTCCCATCTCGATTGGGTGTCGAACGTCGGGTATCAGTACCTGCACTTCCACTACAATCCGGCGCACATGATCGCCGTGACGTTCTTCTTCACGAACTGCCTCGCCTTGGCGATGCATGGGTCACTGATTCTGTCAGTGACGAATCCGAAGAAGGGCACGCCGGTTGGCACGAGCGAAACGGAAAACGTGTTCTTCCGCGATCTCCTGGGCTACTCGATCGGCGCGATTGGTATTCATCGGCTTGGGATGTTTTTGGCCATGGGCGCGGCGATTTGGAGCGCGATCTGTATCGTGATCTCGGGCCCCTTCTGGTCGTCAGGGTGGCCGGAGTGGTGGGGCTGGTGGCTTAATCTTCCGATTTGGCGCTGAGGAGAATCGACCTGATGCTTGAGTACCAGAATCTCTTCACGCGCGTCCAAGTCCGCACCGTCCCCGAGGCGGGCATCCCGATCGAGGATTCGCCGGGCGGACGCTTGGGCACCGGCACCTTCTCGTATCTCGCCGGTAAGCTCGGCGATGCGCAGATCGGCCCGATCTATCTTGGAACCGCGGGCACGTTCTCCCTGCTCTTCGGATTCCTCGCCTTCGAGATCATCGGCCTCAACATGTGGGCCTCCGTGGGCTGGGATCCGGTCGAATTCATTCGACAGCTGCCGTGGCTGGCGCTCGAACCGCCGCCACCACAGTACGGGCTGCATCTTCCGCCACTGCAACAAGGTGGCTGGTATCTGATGGCCGGGTTCTTCCTCACGGTCAGCATTCTGCTCTGGTGGCTGCGCGTGTACCGTCGGGCCACGGCGTTGAACATGGGCACGCATCTGCCCTGGGCATTCGGCTCGGCGATCTTCCTGTACTCCACGTTCTTCTTCCAGCCGCTGCTGGTGGGCAGCTGGAGTGAGATGGTGCCCTTCGGCATCTTCCCGCACCTCGATTGGACGTCGGCCTTTTCGATTCGCTACGGGAACCTGTACTACAATCCGTTCCACGCGCTCTCGATCGTGTTCTTGTACGGCAGCGCGGTGCTGTTCGCCATGCACGGCGCGACGATTCTGGCCGTAGCCCGTCTCGGCGGTGAACGCGAGATCGAGCAGATCACCGATCGTGGTACGGCGGCCGAACGCTCCATGCTCTTCTGGCGCTGGACGATGGGTTTCAACGCGACGATGGAGTCGATCCATCGGTGGTCCTGGTGGTTCGCCGTGCTCACCACGTTTACCGGCGGTATCGGTATCCTGCTCACGGGCACCGTGGTGGACAACTGGTATCTCTGGGGTGTCAAACACGGTTTGGTCTCGCCCTATCCGGCGCAGAACAACCTCACGGCCGAACAGCAGGAACTGCTGCGTGGCCGGTATCAAGGAACCGCCCCGGACTCATTCCCCACGTACGTGGCGCCGCAACCTGCGATGATGCTCGACTCGACGGCCCTGATGACGCCAGCAGATTCGCTGACGGCAGACTCGACCCGAGTCGACTCCCTCGCGACGCCGGCAGCAGCCGGTCCCGCTACCGCAAAGCCGACCGCCGCCCCTGCTGGAGGAAAGTCACCGTGAGTTTCCTGACACCCACGTGCCGCCGCCTCGTCGCGGCGGCCATCCCCTTGGCGATGTTGTCGTTGGGGGGGTGTGGCGATGCACGAACGGACTCGGTTCAAGTCGGGTACCGTGGAACGGCGATGGAGCAGAATTACGACCATGGCGATCTGAAGGCGAAGTTCGCGCAGGTGAAGATCCCCACGCCGCTCCCCCCAGCGGGTGCGTCACCGCCGGGTCCACTCCCCTGGCAGAACGTACAGGTGCTGAACGACATCTCGGTCGGTGAATTCAACCGCACGATGGTGGCGATGAGCACCTGGGTGGCCGGCACCGGCAACTGCGCCTACTGTCACAACATCGCCAATCTCGCGTCCGACACGCTACCGAACGGCAAACCGCTGTACACGAAGCTCGTGGCCCGTCGCATGCTGCAGATGACCCGCCAGATCAACGGCCAGTACTCGCAGCACGTGAAGAACACCGGCGTCACCTGCTACACCTGTCACATGGGCAAGCCGCTGCCGAATGGCCTCTGGTTCTACTCCAACCAGACCGACTATCTCCGGCACTATCTCGATCGCGACGGAGCTCGGGTCGTCACGCAGCAGATGTCGCCGACGAACATGAACCGAAGCTCGGTGAAGCAGACGGAGTGGACGTATTCGCTGATGATGTCCCAGTCCCGGTCGTTGGGCGTCAACTGCACCTATTGCCACAACAGCCGTCAGTTCGCCAGTTGGAAGGAAGCGCCGCCGGCGCGCGTGACCGCGTATCATGGCATTCTCATGTTGCGCGACGTGAATCAGAACTACCTGTCGCCGCTGCAGCCGGTGTACCCCGCGGTGCGCTTGGGCGCTCAGGGCGATGCCCCGAAGGCCCAGTGTGTAACCTGCCACAACGGGGCCTACAAGCCGCTGTATGGCGCGCAGATGGTGAAGCACTATCCGGCCCTTTGGGGTCGGTCGGATTGGAACGGTGTGCCCTTCCAAGGGCTGGGGACACCAGCCGTTGCACCGACGGCAACCGACAGCACGGCGAAGCCCGCGATGCCGGTGCCACCGCAGGTGAAGGCCACCAGCAGTGCCGCCCCGTCGACGGGAGCCGCGACGGTGGGTGCTGGCAACGTGAATCGGCAGTAGTCTCGCCGCGACACTGGAACTGCGCATCGGGCTCTTGTCCACCGCGCAACCCACCCCGTAATGCCGATTCGGCATTGCGGGGTTTCGCGTTCCTCCCGGACTGTTCGGCCATTCGTACCCACGTGTGCGAAACCGAAGCGCATGGCGGCGCGTTGAACGTGCGACCGCCGGAGTACCGGACTTCCCGCCTCTCGCCTTCTTATCACGACACCGATGTCTACACGTCGCCTTCCCGTTTACATCCTCGCCGACGTCTCAGGATCAATGCAGGGGACTCCCATCGAGTCGGTGAAGTCCGGCATTCGCCAGTTGCATCGCGATTTGTTAGGCGATCCGCAGTCCATCGAGAGTGCCTATCTGTCGGTGCTCACGTTCGGCAACGACGCGCAGCAACTCGTCCCGCTCACGGAGGTGGCGATGTTCAATCCGCCGGAACTCTCGGCGAGCGGAACCACCAACTTCGGCGCCGGGTTGCGCCTCCTGCTCGACTCGTTCGAGCGTGAGTTGGTTCGCACGACGGCCGAGCAGAAGGGCGACTGGAGACCCCTCGTGTTTATTCTCTCCGATGGAGCGCCCACCGACGCCGAGTGGCCGATGTACGCGCAACAGCTTCGGGAACGCCGGCCGGCCAACATCATTGCGGTGGCCTGCGGCGATCAAGCCGATGTGGAAGCCCTCAAGCAGGTCACCGAAATCGTGATCAAGATGCAGGACATGTCGCCAGATGCGTTCAAGTCGTTCTTCCGGTTCGTGTCGGCGTCCATCAAGCAAACCAGCGCGAAGGTCGGCGCCGTGGCGGATGGCGGCGGCATTACCCTGCCCCCGCCGCCGCCTGGCATCACGATCGTTCCGTGAGTGACGAGTCAGTCACATCACCCGAGAGCGTCACGGCGCCGGCGCTTCCGCCGCGACCCGTGTGGACCGTGGTCACGCCGTCCGTAGCCTGGTGCCCCGACGAGTGGCGTGAGCATCTCGAGGCAATCGCCCCGGGCGTCACCAACGGGCATGGCGCGCCACAGCACGAAGAAGCCGTCGGAGCGCAGGCGCAACGCAGCGACTGGGATCTGCTGCTGGCGTCGCGACGTGGGCGTTTACACGCGCATCGCGGCGAGCATCGGGAGGATGCCGGTACCGTGCTGCTCTGCGAGCACGGATGGTGCGCCGCCGTGGCCGACGGTGCGGGATCCGCGCCGTACAGCCGGCTCGGTGCCGCGATCGCCGTGCACGCCGTGACGCATGCGCTCAGAGACCTGCTGCAGGCCTCGCCGCCACGCGGTGGCGTGTTGCCGGCAACCGCCCTCCACACCGCGCTCCTGACTGCCGCCAGCGACGTACAGCAGGCCATGCAGGCGTTTGCCGACCGCACAGGATGTGCGCCCCGGGCGCTGCGCACCACCCTGCTGGTGGCCGCCCTGCATCATGACAACATCGGCCTCCTGCAAGTCGGCGATGGCGGGATCGTCTGGTTGCACGACGACGGTCGGACGAGTCAACCGATGCAGGGCGACGCCGGCGAGTTTTCCGGCGAAGTCGCCCATTTCTTGCCCGACGCCGGCGCCTTGGCGCGGCTGCAGCAGTCGGTGTTGGTGCAACCCGCGGCGGGATGCGCCGCGGTGCTGCTGGCGAGTGATGGCGTGGAGGATCCCTGGTATCCGCTGCCGCGCCATGCGGCCGCGCTGTATCAGCAGTTGCAGCACGGGGTCTCGTCCGAGCAGGCGACCGCCGCCGGCGTGTCGCCCGCACACACCACGACGGTGCTGAACGCGCCCGATCCGGTGCGTGCATTGGTCGACTGGCTGTCCTTCGAGAAGCGCGGCGAAAATGACGATCGTACGCTGTGCGTGGCCCGCAGAGTGGGGAGTGTATGGGCGCCGTTAGCTGCCGCCTGACGGACGGGCGCGTTCTCCAGTTGGAGGACGAGCCCGTTGGTACCGGCGCCGAGAAGCGTGTCTTCCTCACGAAAGACCGGCGCTACGCCGTTGGCTTCTACTACGGGAGCCTCCGCGACCGACGCGAACGCGTGGAGCGCCTCACGCGCATCCTCACCACGTACAATCCCACGCTTGCCACGAACGGTGCCTATTGGGCGCCGTACTTCTGCTGGCCCGTCGGGATGATCGATGGTCCGCAGAGCATTTCGCGCGACTTCGCCATGCGGCACCAATTGGTGTGGCCCGCCATCGGCGTCGTCACACCGACCTATCGCAAGAACTTCTACTTCACGGATCGGTTTGGTCAGGCGCAGGAGAAGGAGGTGCGCTGGTTCACAGGCGGCAAGGCCTCCAAGTTCGTCCCGCAAGCCGAAAGCGGCTCGTTGTTGACCCGTTTGCAGATCGCCGTGCGTCTGACGCGCGCGGTGCGCCGGCTGCACATGGCCGGCCTCGCGCATGCGGATCTGTCAAACAAGAACGTGCTCGTCGATCCAAAGGGCGGCGAGGCGTGTATCATCGACATCGACTCGCTGGTCGTTCCGGGGATCGCGCCGCCGTCGGTGCTGGGGACGCCGGGCTACATCGCCCCGGAAGTGCTGGCGAACAAGGCACAGCCCTCGATCGCGACGGACAAACACGCACTCGCCGTACTGCTGTACGAGCTGCTGCTCCAGCGGCATCCGTTACAGGGGAAGCGTGTGAACAGCACGCGCTCCGCCGAGGAGGACGAGCAACTCTCGATGGGCGCCAAGGCGCTCTTCGTGGAGCACCCCACGGATCGGCGTAACCCCTCCGTCAAAGCGATCGAGGTGGCCTGCACCCGTCTCGGGCCTGCGTTGGCGCACTGCTTCACGCAAACCTTTGTGCATGGCCTCCACGCCCCGTCGCAGCGTGCTGACGCCGCGGAATGGGAAGTCGCGCTGTATAAGACGATGCGCCATCTCTTCCCGATGTCCTCTGGCAAGTGGACGATTCTCGGGAAGGGGTTACCGATGACAAGCTTACGCGGTGACGAACGGACCGCCGCACCGGTGCTCGTGGCCGAGCTCCATCAGGACACCGGGGAGAAAGTCATCTCGGAGCAGGACAGCCTCGTGCTGTGGCATCATCTCACCCTGCACGACTGGCACGTGCTGGTCGGCGCGTTGCCGGACGAACGTGCGGATCGCGCCGCGCGCGGCTACGTGGCGCAACACCAAGGGAAGTGGTGGCTCGTGAACACCAGCGACGTGCCATGGTACATCGTGGACGGCGACACCAACGTGCCGGTCGGTCGGAATGCGTCGGTGGAATGCATCGTGGGTCGTAGTGTTCGGATTGGCGACGCGAGGCCCGCCCGCGTCCTCCGTTTCGACGCCCTGCGCTGAATCCGACGGTGTCTGCGTCGACTGATGCCTTTGCGCGTGCCGCGACGGCGCTCGCGGATGCGTGGCGACGCGATGCGTCCCGGTTCGAGACGTCGCCGACACGTGTCATCAACGAATTGTTGGATGCGTGCGGGAGCGATCACCGGCCGCTCGTGAATCTGTTGCTCTCCGTGGACGCCACGTTTCGTGCACGGTTCACCATCGGATCGACGAACGACGCGTGGGAGATGCGGCGCGCGCCCATGGTGCACCATCTCGTCGCGACGCGATACCTGCAACCCGACGTGGCACGATGGGTCGTGGACGCCTGGGGTGCAGCGTTGGCGGTCGGACCTGCTGTCGTAACAGGTCCTGCCCTGTCGCACGAGCTCGAGCCCGCGGGCGCTTCGCGCACCGCCACGTCGTGGGGGGGCGCATCGACGCACGGCCACGGCGCGGTGTTGCCGGCACCACCGCCCACAACCACCCGTGGCACCAACGCGATCATGGCGGCACCTCGAACGGGTGGACGGTCCCTGGCGACCACGCGGCCCTCGGGGAACATCGCCACGGCGACGGCTCGGCCCGTACCGCGTTGGCGCAGCACGGGTATTGGCGTCAGCCCCGCACAGGCGGCGCAAGCGCAGCGAACCGAGCGCATCTGGTTTGGCGTCATGGCCGCCACCGGCCTCATCGTGTTCGTGGCGGGCGCGATCGGCATTGCCAATCGGAAGTCGCAGGCCGCAACGGCCGCCGCGATTCTGCCGGCCGTCACGCCCGCCGTGCGCGCGATCGATGGACAATCGATGCGCCAACTTCCGCCTGCCGACCCCCTGACGGCGCCGGTCGTGGTCGCGGACGCCGACCGGGGGCCCGACGGATCGTTGTCGGCGGTGGCCTCCGGCTTCCGCGGCGTGTACCGCGTGCACCAGAAGGTACGCGTCGTGGACGGGAGTGCGAGTTGCTCGCGCCTTGCGGCCGTTCTGGCGCCCGGCCGAACCAGTATCGAACGCATTGAG
Organism: Gemmatimonadota bacterium; assembly: GCA_947461225.1. GTDB lineage: Bacteria > Gemmatimonadota > Gemmatimonadetes > Gemmatimonadales > Gemmatimonadaceae > Gemmatimonas. Next base: position 48,655 of record CANHJV010000003.1, read on the forward strand.
CACCAGCCGGGATCGCGCGATTTCGCGCTGGCAACCCGCGCCGTGAACGGAACGGTCGACGCCAACGGCGCGTTCGAGATCGGTCCAGCCGGTGGCACCACGGACGGCATCCGATGGCAGTTTGCAATGCGCGGACGATTTACCGCGACCGGCTTTATCGCCGAAACTCAAACGAAAACCAGTGCCATCATCCGGTGGGGTCGAACACAGCAGTGCATAACGCTGGCCGATCTGGTCGCCGAGCGCATCACCCAATGACAGGACAGGTCGCGCGCCGGCGCGAAACCTGGCGGGAAGCGCAGCACCGATGAGCCTCGATTCGCGAGAGCTGGTGCAGCGCGCGCTCTGTCGCTTGGTTGCCGAGCAACCGCCCGAGTGGGAGGAGACAGCACTGCTGCGCTTTCGCAATCGTTTGCTCGACGAAACGGGCAGTGCAACGCGTCCGCTCGCCGAACTCCTGCTGGAAGCGATCCGTCGCGGATTGCCTCACCGGCTCCCAACCGCGCCGGTGGAACGCGCCGAGTGGGACACACTGGCGTCGTCGTTCGCGATGCAGTGGTCGGCCGAACGCTTTGTCGCGACGGATATGGCTCGCTGGGCGATCGATGCGTGGGGCGCGGCATTCCGTCTCGTTGAAGACGTGGCGCGCCCCGCAGCGCCGCAGCGGTCGTCGCCACCGGCTGCGTTCCCGCCGTCTATTCCGGTCGTATCGCCCCCGATATCGGCGGCACCTCCGCGCGTCGTCACCGGCACCAGCACAGGCACTCGGCTAGCCGTCACGCGCGTACCCGTCGCGCGTCCGTCGCCCGGTCCATCGCAGACCACCGTGAACCGGAGCCTCGTGAGCCGGAGCGTCGTGAGCCGGAGCCTCGTGAGCCGGAGCACCACGGCCGGCGCCCGCGGCCCTAGCGCGTCTGTCGCGCCTCGTCGCTACGGCACGCCGGCGCCATCCTTCACGCCGGCATGGAGTGGCAGGGCGCGTCTCGCGATGGGGGCTGGGCTGGCGGTGTATCTGTTGGTCATGGCTCGCGTCGCGTGGTCCATTCAATCGCGGAAGCCACCGGCGACGACGGCGTCGAGCGCGACCCAGGCGTCGGTCGCGGCCGCAGGGCTGTCCGCCGCGCCGACCCGTGCCGCCGGCCGGGTTGGGGTCCCCTCGCTCACGCTCAACGCATTACCGCGAACGAACCTCGACTCGAGCCAGCTCGTTGTGGTGGAACCCGCGCGCCGGGCGACTGGAAGCGCCCGTCCGCTCGTGCCATCGGCTCGCGCGGCCGCAAGCCGTCCCGACCTGCGCTTCGACGAGGTGCACCTGAGCGACGGCTCACGCATGCAAGGACGCGTCGACATCGTGCGCGCGGGCGCGGTCGTGTTCCTCGACATGCGAACCGGGCTTCGTCACGAGCTGCGCAAGGAAGTGATTGATCACATCGTGACGGAATTCGGCACCACGGTACAGTTCCGACCCAACGCGACCGGCACGTCGGTGTCGGCCTCGACACCCGTCGCCGCCGCACGTACCCCGCGCGGCGGGGCGACCCAAACGCTGCGCGCCCGCGGCGTCAGCGGTCGCTACCTCATTCGCTATGGCGACGCCGTGGCGACGGGCTCCGCCACCTGTAAGGAGATCTGGTCGAAGACGCCGCAGACATCGGACTGGGCGATTGTACGCCATGCGCCGGGCGCCGACACATTGACGATCGCCTTCGAGGCGGGCGACCGCTTCCCCACGGTGATTGACCAAGAAGGAGCGTTCGCCTCGTCGCCACGCATCATGCCCGATCAAGCGCGAACCAGCACGGCCCTCACCACGCGGCTGAGTGGACGATTCGGGACCGATGGAACGATGGCGTTGACCGTCAACATCCTGCTCTTTCGTCGACTGCGCGCCGCGGCGGCCGATGTGTCGTGCGCGATCGAAGTGAAGGGCACGGGGCTGCTGAGTACACCGTAATGCGTGGAGTGACTAGACCTCTGACGTATTCACGGCGCTCGTTCCTGCTGACGCAGCCAGAGGCATGGGGCCGGGATTCACCATCACGGGATACTCGCGTCGCCAGTAACGCCCGTCGGTGAGCGTGACCGCCGCGGTCACGGTCCAGGCGCGCATCCACTGGTCGTCGTACCGAGAGGGCGGTACACCCAGCGGCAGCACCACGTCGATCGTGACATCGCAGCCCTGTTGTGCAGCGAGCGTGGGCGCAGAGATGACCGCGTCCACCTCCCACACCGTGGCGCTCGGCTGACTGCGGGACTCGCGATACGCGAAGTGCAGCGTGATTGACTGCAGGTGTCCGACGCGGCGCGGCACGAGGCGAACCACGTACGGTGTTCCCTGTCCGGGCACGAGGTCGATGGTGGGCACCTCAAGCCGGATCGATCCGATGGTGCGCCACGCGTGCCAACGGTCTCGGAACGGCCGCAACTCCATCGCGGTGTGGAGGAGGAGCAAGCTGCCGACGCCCAGCGCCGTGGGGTCGGCGGTCCAGATCAGCGAGGGGGCGGCCGCCAGGAGCATCAGCACGGCGCAGACACCCGTGATGGTGGCCAATCGGACCTCGGTGCGTTGCCGCAACGGTCCCCACTGCTCCAACGCAAGACGGCGGTACGTGCCCGCCTTTATCCCCAGCGGATCGATATGCGCCTCAACAGAGAACGAAAGGAATGCGCGGGATCATCGCCCGCCCCGTGAACCTTGTGCCGGTGCGACGCGCGTCGGCACTCTTGATTTTGCCGCGCGCGCGCGCGAACATGCTCCCCATGCAATCCGTGTTTTGTGACCGACTGCGCGTTGTTGCCTCGCGCGCCTGGCCCGCCACGCACCGTCGCCCGCGCCATTGGGCAGGAATACTGGTCTTCGGGCTCGCTGGCTGCGGTGGCACGCTCGCCGGCAAGATCGATCAAGCGATGATCGGCTGTATCGGGCACCGCAACGCAGACTTCGTGGGCGGCCGTGGGGCAACGTCGCTCGACCGGCCGCTCCCCGAGGGGCTGTCGAAGTTGGCCGACCGCATCGCGTATATCCGATCGCTCCGCGCGTTCGAGTCCATCGTGAAATCCGCCCCCGACCAGGTGACGCTCGTGTGCGCGCTCGAGCTCGCGTCGCATCTCAATCATCCCGAGGTTGCGCACCTATTGACGCAGTATGCGTCGCACCCGGATGCGGCCGTCGCCGCTAGCGCGAAGCGACTCCTGCCTACACAGAAGCCGATTCGCTAGCCCGCTACGGTTGTTTGACGGTGGCCGAGCTCGCCATGGGACGCAGAAGCCGATCGAACGACTCGACCTGGGTAGACCCGAAGCTCGTGACCGTCACCGAGCGTTTGGTCGTCGGATCGATCAACACCAGCCGTCCGTCCGCGTAGCGCACCAACCGAAACGGCACCGTCTGTCCGATTCCAGCACGGGTACGTCCTCGCGTGAGCGCGCGCACTGCGCCGCGGAGAAATCCGTTGGTGCCGGGCGCCAGCGACGCGGCCAGGCCCTGCGTAGTCGCATCGACGACGCGGATGCCGCCGTTGCTCTCATCGATGAACAACAGCTGGCGCTCAGCGATGACCGCGGATTGCCGTTCGGCGAACGCACCGAATCCGAAGATGCGCGCGGCGATGCAGAGCAGGAAGACCACGGTGATGAGTGCCGCGGCTGTCACGAGCGCCGCCTTCGGAACCTCCAGCGGCCGTGCATCCGGACGTGCGCCGGGTTCCGCCTCAAAGTGCACAGGACCGGTCATGCAACGCCCTCGTTCATGCCACGACCGGTTGTGCGGCCGTAATCGTTTCAGCGGGGGCAGTGCCCCGCTCTCCCGTCCGCTCGATGCGAACGTTCTGCTCAGCGACCGCGGCGATGGCGTTCACGAGCAACGCGCTGACCGCCTTGGGATCCAGCAACGCGCGGAGTACCGGTTCCGGATGCGTGAATCGAAACACCTGACAGTGCGGCCACAGCGCGATGTATGCGAGTCGATGCGCCTTCCCGAGGGTGAGCACCAGCTGACCGGTCCCGTCACTGAAGGTACCGATTCGTGCGCCATCGATAATCGAGAACGGAATATTGATGGACATCGGGAACACCACACCGAGACGCATCACGATGCGCCGATTCGTGATGGCGTACCACGAGGTCCGAGCCGACGCTCTGGCGAGCACTTCCGCGATCGCCAACACGATGAGCGTCAACGCCAGCCGGATGCCGAAGCCGACGGCGAACGCCCGACTCAGCACCGGCTCCACCGTCGCGATTCCCCACCACGCCAGCATGGCCGTGAAATACATCGCCACCAACCGGCGATGGAAGACGTGCGTCGCGAGTGCGCGCGCATCGGGAGCCGCCTCCCACAGCACGTGCTCGCCGGCGGGAAGCGGATGGGGGACTCCCTTGATGTACTCGGCGTTCCCCACCTCGTTGCGGCTCATATGATCGGCTCGCTCCGGTCGGCCGTCGCGTACAGATGCCCACCGGCGAAGTACGCCATGATCTTGTCCTCTTCCAGCAACGTGATCTGGTCGTCGCGACGGATCGCTGGCACATTGGCGAACTGCGCCGCGGTGATCGACTTCACGAGCAGACGGTCATTGCCCCACAGCCCGAAATTCGGCCACTGCACGAAGCCGGCGGGCAGCATGATGCGTCGTTCCGTGCCCGAGAGCTGAACCTCGTAGTACCGAACCTGCGGTTCGGCGCGATCGACCCACAGTTCGATCACGGTTCCAGCGGTCACCTTGTCCACAGCTTCGACCGGCAACCCACGCGGATCGGGATCGCCCTTGGCGACGGAGAACGTGGGATCGAGACGCATCGGCACAATCTTCGGCGTGCCATGGAACGTGCGATCGGGCTCATCGGCACGATCCGCCCACGCGGCCGGGCCAACCCCATCGATCATCGGGTTTCCGGTAGGAACCAGCGGCGACCCATTGAAGCCGTCAGCCGGCACCGCTTTGATGTCGGACATCAGTGCGTCTCCTCGCCGCTGTGCGGCCGATGAATGAAGGTCTTCGGGCCGGCCGACTTGGGCCACCCATCACGCGGACCCTGCGGTGATTCGAGGGGATAGCCTTCCCGCTTGTCTTCGCGTCGAATGTAGATGATCAGCCCTGCGAAAAATATCCAGAACGCATACAGGGCGATCTGAGCTCCGTCGATGTACTGCATCGCTACGGCTCCGAGTGTTGAAGAATGGTCAAGCGGGAATGTCGGCCAGTCCGAACGATCGGCTGGTTTGATCGCGCTCGGCTTGACCGGCGACGCGACGGGCAACGAGAGGTCCTAGTGCCACCAGGGTGGCGAACAGCATCAAAATCTCGAGGTGATACACGGCAGAGTACGGGACCGACGGCACGTTCAAGCCCGGGCTGAGCGCGCCTTGCTGCACCAAATGCGAGAGCCAGTCCTTCATCACGCCGCTCAGCGCAAACGACAGCCCTTCCGCCGTCGCGAAGACCGCGCCCCACGCGCCGAGGGCAATCCCATGCTGCGAGGGATCGCGCAATTGCATGGCGAAGGACAACGTGCCAACACCGAAGAAGCCTTCCCCGAGGCCGATCAGCCCAACACCGAGGCGGAACATCCCCGCCGATTCCAGTGGACTGGCGAACACGATGCCGGCAAATCCGAGAATGCCGATCAGTGCCCCGAGTGCGGCGAGGCGAATCGGATCCTGCTGGCGGCGCAGCATCGACGCGGAGAGCCCAAACGCGATGACCGCGCCAACGGCCATGATGGCGGTGAGCATCGTGGTCTGCGACACGGAAAGGCCGAGCACCTCCCCACCGTACGGTTCGAGCAGGACATCCTGCAGATTGAACGCGAAGAAACCGAGCCCCGACGCGACGAGCAGACGGACCGCCTGCCCTCCGCTTGAGAACGTGCGCCAGGCCTCGCGGAACATCGGACGGCGCTCACCCTTCGCATACTCGACCACACCGCGGACACGCGCTTCCTGCTTCCACAGGGAGATCATGTTCACCAGGATGGTGAAGACGGCGGTCCCCTGAATGACCTGAATGAGGCGCAGGGGTGTGAAGTCGCGTAACACCGACTCCAAGAAGAGCGCGCTGATCAGCGTCCCCATGAGCATCATCAGATACATCAGCGCGATCACGCGCGGCCGCTTGTCTTCGGACACGACATCCGTGGCCAACGCGAGCCCCGCCGTCTGTGTGGTGTGCGCGCCGGCACCCACGAGCAGGAAGGCGAGCGCCGTGCCGGCATGGCCGATCCACGATGGCCCGACTCGTGGGCCATCAGAAAGCACGAGCAAGGCGAACGGCATGATCGACAGCCCCGCGAACTGCAGCATGGTCCCGCCCCAGAGGAACGGCACGCGCTTCCAGCCCAAGAGACTCTTGTGGGTGTCGGACTTGAAGCCGATCAACGCACGGAACGGGGCGGCCAGCAACGGGATGGCCAACATGATCGCGACCAGTGACGCCGGAACGCGCAGCTCGAGAATCATCACGCGATTCAACGTGCCGACGAACAGCGTCTGCACCATCCCCACGGACAGCTGAAACAGGGACAGGCGCAACAGTCGGCTTAACGGCATGTCCGCGGTCGCGACATCCGCAAACGGCATGAACCGCGTACCGAGCGTCAGCCAGACGCGCACAGAAACCCCAGGCTTCGGTGCCATCGACCCTACCAGACCGGCTGCATACGGACATCCGCTGGCAACGCCTGACGATGCGGCGTGCGCAGGAACAGCTGCACGAACGTCAGCGCGTTGGCGGCCTTGAGCAACACGACCTTGACGCCCGACAGGAACCCGCCGCCCGTTTCATGCTTCCGCATGGCGTCCGTGTTCTTCCACATCCGATCCATCAACGCCCAGAAGGCTTCGCTCTCAGTGTCGATCGTGTCCGGAAACACTTGCCGGCAGATCAGGTTCGTGAGCTTGATGACGCGCCGATCGTAGTCGTCTACGTCAATACCCATGTACCCAAAAAATGGCGCACGCGCATGATCACGCACGTACATCGTGCAGAACACCGCCAACAGGAAGAAGCGAATCCAGAGCTTGTTCCGCCCCTCCAACAGTTCCGGATTGGAGCGCATCAGCACGGCGAACGCCTCGCCGTGGCGGAACTCGTCGAGACACCAGTTCTCGAACCACTTGAAGATGGGGTGGAATCGCTTGTCGGGTTGCTTCTCGAAGTTGCGGAAGATCGTCACATAGCGCGCGTACCCGATCTTCTCGGACAGATAGGTGGCGTAATAGATGAACTTCGGCTGAAAGAACGTGTACTTCTTGGCCTTCGTGAGGAAGCTGAGATCCACCGCTACGTCAAAGTCGTTGAGCGTGTGGTTGATAAAGCCCGCGTGCCGCCCTTCGTCACGACTCATGAAGCCAAACAGCTCGCGCACTTCGGGGTTCTTGATCCGCTTCTTGATTTCCGCATAGAGAATGCAGCCACTGAACTCGGCGGTAACCGACGACACCAGAAACTCGATGAACTGCTCGCGCAGCGTCGGGTCCATCGAGGCGAAGTCCGCATCAAACTCTTCGTTCCGTTTGAAGTGGTTCTTATTGGGATCGCGCCGGAACTCGGCGAGAATATCATCCCACATCTGCTGGTGTTCGGGCTTGATGCGGAGCGCGTCGATCTTGGCAAAATCCGTGGTATAAAACCGCGGATTCAGCATGGCATCCTGCTGCGCGTTCTTGGTGCTGTCGTTCACGTTGTCGTACGCGCGAACGGGCAACTCAGTAGCGGTCGGGTACATAGGTAGTCTGTCTCTCCTCAGCCTTCGAAGCCGACGTCGTACAGTTCATACAGTTCCGTGCCGCCGGTGAGCTTCACGAACTGCCGACGCAACCAACTGGCGCGCTGTACCGTAGCCCGTGAGGCATACGTACGCTGCGTCCCGAACGGAATGTGCGTCGGCGCATTGTGGACCAGCACCTGGTCGCCTGGGTCAACGTCAACGCCGTCGAGATCGACGTGCGCGTGGAAGTGGTCGTGCGTCGACTCGAGGTCGATCGTGCACGCGACCTCAACCCGTCGGCGCATCACGAACCACGCACCGACGGCGGCGACCCCAACGCCTGCGATCATCCATCCCATAACATCCATCACGTCGATCCTTGAAAACGGTAGGCGTCAGCGCCGCGAAGGGTTCGTTGTCCCGAGCGAGCTGTGATGCAATGCGATGGCCATGGAGCGATAAAAACCGCGTTCCACCAGCCGTGTCCCAACCATACCCCATGTATCGAGGACTGGCGAGCCCAATAGCGCCGTTCTGAACGCCCGCTCAGAGACGGGAACGATCGCCGGCGCCCGGTCCGATTTCGGGAATAGGCGCCCGACGGCGCGCATGGCCACGAGCATGGGCGTCCCCGGCACCACCGTGATCAACATCTTCTCGCGGACCCGCGGCGCCAGCGTGCCAAGGGCGGCCACCAGGTCCGGCAAGTCGTAGTGGATGAGAGAGTCCATCGCGACCATATGATCGAACTCGCCAAGGGCGGGGTCGAGCATGTCCCCCGATCGGAAATCAATCTCCACGCCTTCGGCCTCGGCGCGTTCGCGCGCATGCTCCACCAGCGTGGGCGACAGGTCAATCGCGACCACCTCGGCACCGCGCTTCGCGAGATCGATCGCCAACGTGCCGGTCCCACAGCCCGCGTCGAGAATCCGCACGCCGTGCAGGTCCGGCGCCATCCACCGGAGGAGAGTCCCGCGCATCTGATCGCGGCCAGCACGGACCGTGGCGCGGATGCGAGACACCGGTGCATCCGAAGTCAGCGTTTTCCACGCGGCCGAGGCCGTGCGGTCAAAGTATTCCCCGATCCAGGCCCGCCGCTCGAGGTACGACACCGATGTGGCGTGCGAACCCCCAGGCGACGTTCCATCGAACGACGGACCCGGATTCGTGGGAATTTCAGTGAAGAGTTGAGGAGACATCAGTCAAACCCCAAGAGGTCGAAGATTTCGCGATCTTTGAGCGGATTCGCCGGCAACGGGACCACCTCATCGAGCATCCGAGAGGCGAGGAGCATGTACTGCTCCTGCGCCGCGATCACTTCTGGGGAATCATCCATCTCGAAAATCGTGCACTTCTTCAGGCGGCTGCGACGGATCGCATCGATATCCTGAAAGTGCGCCATGGTCTTGAGGCCAACGGCCTTGTTGAAGCGGTCGATTTCGTTGGTGTCCTTCGAGCGGTTCGCGACCACGCCACCGAGGCGCACCTTGTAGTTCTTCGACTTCGCCTGGATCGCCGCGATGATCCGATTCATGGCAAAAATCGAATCGAAGTCGTTGGCCGTGACGATCAGGCAGTAATGCGCATGCTGCAACGGCGCGGCAAAACCACCGCAGACCACGTCGCCCAGCACGTCGAAGATCACCACGTCGGTGTCTTCCAGCAGATGATGCTCCTTGAGCAGCTTCACCGTTTGGCCGGTCACGTAACCACCGCAGCCGGTGCCGGCCGGTGGCCCGCCCGCTTCGATGCACTGCACGCCGTTGTACCCCTCGAACATGAAATCTTCGGGGCGCAGTTCTTCGGAATGAAAATCGACCGATTCGAGCACGTCGATCACCGTCGGCACCATCTTCTTGGTGAGCGTGAACGTCGAATCGTGCTTCGGGTCGCAGCCGATCTGGAGCACGCGCTTGCCCAGCCGCGAAAAGGCCGCTGACAGATTGGACGACGTCGTGCTCTTGCCGATGCCACCCTTGCCGTACACGGCGATAACGAGTGCACCGTCAATCTTGGTGTTCTCGTCGAGGTGCACCTGGAGGCTCCCCTCCCCATCACCCACGGCATCGAGAATCGGCAGTCGTGTTGCGGTCATCGTGTGGCTCCGGTCTTAGGGCAAATCATGCGAACACCCCCTCCAGACGATCTTCGAGGTCCGCTGCCGCATTGCGCAGCGCCTCGAGCGTCTCTTCATCGGGGGCCCAGAACCCGCGATCGTTCGCTTCCAACAAACGTTGGGCAAGCCCCGAGGCGGCATCCGGATTGGCCTGCGCGAGACGCTCGCGCATGGCATCATCGAGCACAAACGTCTTCGTTGCTTCTGCGTACACCCACGCCGGCACGGCACCCTTCCCGCCCGTGGCCGACCATCCAAACGTCGTGATGACGTGCCCGGCGATATTCCGGGCGCCTTCGTAGCCGTACTCGAGCTGACTCTCGTACCAGCGCGGATTGAGCAGCTTGGTGCGCGACTCGAGTTCGACCTGCTCGGTGAGCGTGCGCACCTTGCCCTGCGCGTTGTTGTAATCGCCCACGTACACCGCCGGCGCGTCACCGCCACGCTGCTGCGCGATCACGCGGGTCATCCCGCCCAGCGACTCCACGTACTGATCGATGTCGGTGGCGCCGAGGTCGACCGAGTCGAGCCCTTGGAACGACAGGGTGGCTTGCCCGAG
>CANHJV010000004.1 GCA_947461225.1 Gemmatimonadota bacterium
GATGGCGGCGGTAAGAATCGGCGTGTCGCAGCGGATAAAATCGCGCGCGTAGAAGAAGTCGTGCACCGCCTGCTCCAGCTCGTGCCGCACGCGCATGATCGCGACCTGCCGCTGACTGCGCAGCCAGAACGTGCGGTTGTCGAGCAGGAAGTCGATGCCGTGTTCCTTCGGCTGGATCGGATAATCGTTGGGACTGGTGCCGATCACCTCGAGTGTCTGCACCCCCATCTCGAATCCGCCCGGCGCGCGCGCATCGGCGCGGACTTCCCCGGTCAGCGCCACCGACGCTTCCTGCGTCAGTTCGGCGAACGCGTTCCACGAGGCCTCCGGCACCTCGGACTTCACCAGTACCGCCTGCAGGATCCCCGTGCCATCACGGGCCACGACGAAGGCCACCTTGCCCTTGGAGCGCAGGTGGGTAACCCACGCGCGAACGGTGACGACGGCGCCGACATGGTGCTTGAGGTCGGCGATGCGGGTGCTGGATTGGTTCATCGGACGGCGAGTTGAAGGAGAGCCGTGAAGCTACACCGATGCCCGCTCGTGCTCCAAGAGTTGACGCACCGCCCGCGGCGCCACCTACCCCACCCGGAACAGCTCCAAGGCGCGGGCATAGCCCACCGTGAGCACGTGGCGGAGCCCCTGATGCGAGGGCGCCGCCAGCTCCAAGTCGTCCCGCAGCACACGTTCGGCCACGATCCGCGCGGTCTCGTTGAGGGCTTCGTCGCGGAGCGGATCGGCGATCCGGAACGCCGGCAGCCCGTGCTGCTTCGCGCCGAACAAGTCGCCCATGCCACGAAGCTGCAGGTCGGCCCTTGCGATCTCGAAGCCGTCTTCGGTGCCGGCGAACAAGCCCAGACGTTCGGCCGCCTCGGCGCCCACGTCGCCCAGCAAAATGCAGTAGGACTGCTCGGCGCCTCGGCCCACGCGTCCCCGCAGCTGATGCAGCTGCGAAAGTCCGAAGCGTTCCGGGTGCTCGATGATCATGACCGTGGCGTTGCCCACGTCGATGCCCACCTCGATCACCGTCGTGGCCACCAGGACGTCTACCTCGCCATCGCGAAAGGCGCGCATGATGACGTCGCGCGCATCGGCCGGCAATCGGCCATGGAGCAAGGCCACCCGTCGCTGTGCAAGCGGTCCGTTGATGAGCTCGTCGAACATCACGGTGGCCGCCTTGAGCTCCATCTTCTCGGAGGTCTCGATGAGCGGGTAGACCACGTACACCTGACGTCCGGCGTCGAGCTGCGTGTTGGCGAACTCGAACACCTTGGAGCGACCCGATTCAGGTCGCACGACCGTGGTGATCGGGTGACGACCCGGGGGTCGCTCGTCGAGGATACTCACGTCGAGATCGCCATACAGTGTGAGGGCGAGCGAGCGCGGAATCGGCGTGGCGCTCATGAGCAGCACATCGGGGGCTTTGCCCTTCGACCCGAGCGTAGCGCGCTGCTCGACGCCGAACCGATGCTGTTCATCGATGATCGCCAAGCCGAGATTGGCGAATGCGACGTCGCCCTGAATCAGGGCGTGTGTCCCGATGGCGATCACCGGCTCGGGCGAGGCGAGTCGCGCCAGCGCGGCGCGGCGCTCCTTGGCCCCCAGGCGACCCGTGAGCAATACCGGCGTGATGCCGAGGGGAGCCAGCAGCGCGCCAATGCTGCGTGCGTGCTGCTCCGCCAGCAACTCGGTGGGCGCCATGAGCGCGACCTGCGCGCCGTTCTCCATCGCCAGCAGCGCAGAGAAAACCGCGACCACCGTTTTTCCGGCGCCTACATCGCCCTGCAGCAGGCGATGCATGCGCCGTGGGCTCTCCATGTCGGCCACGATCTCGCGAATGGCCCGCACTTGTGCCCCAGTGAGCGTGTACGGCAGCACCGCACGCAGCTTCGTGGTCAGGTCGCGACGATTCACGAAGGCGGTGCCACCGCGGGCTTCGCGGGCCACCTGATTCGCCTTGCGGTGCAAGAGCTGCACGCACAGCAACTCTTCGAACGCGAGCCGAGCACGTCCGCGCAGCGCCTCGACCACTGACGTGGGGCGATGCACCAGACGCAGCGCCTCGGGGAGCGGCGGCACGTTGGCGTGCGCCAGGATCTCGCGCGGCAGCGTTTCCTGCACCAGCGGCAGCAGCTGATCGAGATGCTGCTGCACCATGGCGCGCAGCACCCGTACCGACAGTCCGTCGGTGCTCGGATACACCGCCAGCACGCGCCCTTCGTTTGTGCCCTCTTCTTCCGGTCCCAGATTCACGAACTCGCGCGGCTGCAACCGGCGACCGTGGAAGAAGCGGACCTGTCCGGTGCAGAGCAGCCAGTCGCCCTTGTTGATCGTGCGATCGAGGAACGGCTGGCCGGGCCACGCCACTTCGATCATGCCGCTGGCATCCTGCACCACGGCCTGGAAGACGCGTAGCCCCTTGCGGGTGGGGAGCACGCCCTTGGCGATCACCTGCCCCAGCACGGTGATGTCGGCGCCGACGACGGCCTGCGCGATGCGTGTGACGGTACTCGTGTCTTCGTAGCGGTGCGGCACGTGGCGCAGCAGATCGCCGGCCATCGTGATCCCCAATCGCGCCAGCATCTCGGCGCGCACCGGACCGACCCCTTTGAGATACGTGACCGGCGTGTCGAGCGTGAGCCTCGGCGCTGGACGCGCAGGCGGACGTCGCTTCCGCTCCTGCGGGTCACGATCGCCACCGAAGGCCATCACGCCTCCACCAGCTCCTTGGCGTAGTCACCCGCATCGAACGGTTCGAGGTCGCCGATCTGCTCACCGAGTCCGACGAACTTGATCGGCACGTTCAGCGCCTCGTGGACGGCCACCACGATGCCACCCTTGGCCGTCCCATCGAGCTTCGTAACCACGATGCCCGTGACCGGAACGGCCGCCGAGAAGGTGCGCGCCTGCGAGAGCGCGTTCTGACCGATCGTCCCATCGAGGACGAGCAGCACTTCGTGCGGGGCATCGGGCAGTCGCTTCATGATCACGCGATGAATCTTGCGCAACTCCGTCATGAGATCGTCACTCGTGTGCAGGCGCCCGGCCGTGTCCACGATGACGACGTCAGCACCACGCGTCATGCCGGCATCGACGGCGTCGAAGGCCACAGACGCGGGGTCCGATCCAGGCGCACCGCCTACGAAGTCGACCCCGGCCCGCTCCGCCCACACCCGCAACTGATCGATGGCGCCCGCCCGAAACGTGTCGGCGGCTCCGAGCAGCACCTTCTTCCCGTCCTGCTTGAACTGCGCCGAGAGCTTGCCGATAAACGTGGTTTTGCCCGCACCGTTCACGCCGATAACGAGGACGACGGTGGGACCGGTGGCCGCGCGGATCAACGTGGGATCGGCATTGCCCTTTCGCAGCGCCGCTTCGATGCCGGTGGCCAGCGCGCGGCGGAATTCGGCCTCCGTTTTGACTTCACCGCGCTTGGCACGAAGCTCGACGTCCGCCACCAAGGCCAGCGACGTGGTCACGCCAAAATCGGACTCGATCAAGAGCGTCTCGAGCGTCTCGAGCGATCCTTCATCGACGCCTTTGAAGAGCACCGACACGTCGGTGAGTGCAATGTCCTTGAAGCGCTGCCAGAGCGAGCGCTTGGGAGCTTCATCCTTACGGCGAAACAGGCGAGCCATTCTTGACCAGGCGAAGAGAAACGAAGGGTCGAACGCGTAGCGACGATCAGCGATAGCCGGCCGCGCGGCGACCGATCCACTCGCCGCAGAGCAGCAGCAGCGCGAGCACGAACGGCCAACCGGCATCGGCCAGTCGCGGGGCATCGGAGGAGAGGGCCCCGCGCGAAAGCGCGCCATCGCGCACAGTGGGCGCACGCGGTACCCACTCCCGCGAGGCGTTCACGACCAGCACGCTGGCGCCACCCTCGGCCTGCACATCGTACACCCCGGCCGCCAAGGCGGGCGAGGTCGTTTCGAAGCTTGCGCCGGTAAAGCGGAGCGTGAGGGAATCGACGATGCCGTCGCCGCGACGGCTGATGCGCACCGAGACAATCGAATCGGCACCACCGCGGCGCCACGCCACGGCGTCTCCGGCGCGCAGCAACGAGGCCATCGGCCGAGCCGCGCGCACATCGCCCCGCCCAGCCGCCAGCCAATCGAAGATCGCGCCCCATAGGGCACCGAACGCCTCGGCCGAGCGGCCACCGCGCAACGCCCACCCGGCGTACCCCGATCCCGACACCACGATCGTGCGCACACCGTTCTCTGTACGGGCCGCGATCGCCGGTACGGCCTCGCCACGCTTGCCGAGCTGCGCGGTCAGCACCGGCATCGATCCGGTGGCCGGTCCGGCCAGCGTGAGCGGCGGCAACGAATCGAGCGGCAAGCCGGCCAGCGCGGAAACCAGCGGCGACGCCGGCACGCCAGACGCATACCACTCCGGCGTCCGCGCCACCTCACCCGCCCGCGCGATCGCCGTGGGCGGTGCGGGTACCCAGAGCGCCTTCGCGCCCGTGGCGCTGCGGATGGCCGCGCGGGGGCGCCACGCGGTATCACCGTGCACGATGAGCATGCCCGCGGCACCGGCCTGCGTTTTCACGTCCGCTTCGCTGATTGGTGCCAAGGAGCCTTCCACGCGCCACACGCCGGGCGCGAGGCGCAGGAAGGCCCGTGTGGGCACGTTGAGGGCGCCACGCAGCACGACGAGCGCCTCGCGCACGTCGAGGTCCGGCGCGGTCGACACGAACACGGCAGACGGCCGATCCCCGATGTCGATCGTGCTGGACAGCGTGTCATTACGCGGCTCGGCATCGCCCGGCACGAGCAACACCGAGCGCACGATGGCCGAACGGGCACCGCGCGGTAGCGCGATCGTGGTGGTCACGCGTGTCGAGGTGAGCGCGGCCAGGGCCGGCACCGGGAGCATGACCGGCGCGAGGCCTTCGACCGCGACGCGCAACTGCGCGTCCGGCGTGGCCGACGCACCAGCGGTCACGGTGGCCGCCACGGTGATCGTGTCGCCAGCCGTGGCATTGGTCGGCACCGCCATGTCCGCGATCGCCCCGTCGGTGCGTGGCACATTCGCCAGCACGCGTACGGTGGAGCCGGCCGGGGCTTCCGCCAACGACTCGGCGTCATCGACCTCGCCGTCGGTGAGGAGGACCAACGGACGGCCCAGCGACGCGGCCCGATCGACCGCGGCACGCACCCGAGAGCCCTGATCATCGGCGCGTAGCCCCGGGATATCGGAGGCGCTGATATCGCGGATCGAGTCGCCAACGATCACGAAGGCATCGGCGCCAGACGCGTCGCGCTTGACCGCCTCGGCGAGCCGTTCCCGCCAGACCTTACTGACCGAGTTCTCGTCGCCGACGGCGCGACGCGAAGAGGCCGACACGTCGATTGCCACGAGGGGCGCGGCGGGTCGAGACGGCGCCGACGGGGCGCCGAAGAGGATGGCCGCGACGATCGCCACGGCGAGGGCGCGCAGGGCGCCGAGCAGGATCGCACGGGAACGCGCAAGCGAGCCGACACGCCCGTAGGCGAGCCAGGCCGCGGCAACGCCGAGTGCGAGGGCAAGTATCCAGCGAATCACGACAGTAACGTCATTGATCGGCACGATGGGAGAAAGGGCAAAGGGCAAAGAAGCCGAAGCCTCTTTGCCCTTTACGCGGAAGCCTGCCGATCAGTTCAGTCGCCGGCGGTGCGAGTCACGACCGGGCCCGCGGCGGTGCGCGCCGTGGGCGCGCCATCGAGACGGGCGAAGAGTCGCGCCTTGAGATCCGCAAAGCTGCTGCGCTGGCCGGCCGCCAGCGGCTCTCCGGTCACGTTGCGCAGGGCGACTCGCGGATCGCGGTGCTTCCCGTTCACGAGCACTTCGAAATGGAGGTGCGGGGCGGTAGATAGTCCCGTGGTGCCCACGAACGCGACGGTGCGCGAGATCGAGACATTGGTGCCACGACGGATGCCGGCGGCGAAGCCATTGAGATGGCCGTAGCGCGTGACAAAGCCGTTGCGATGGCGAATCTCGAGCACGCGACCGTAGCCGCCCTTCCAGCCGGCGAAGATGACCACGCCGTCACCGAGCGCGCGCACGGGCGTCCCGCGTGCGGCCGCGTAATCCATGCCTTGGTGCGCGCGGACCGTGCCGAGGATCGGGTGACGGCGCAAGCCGAACACGCTCGAGATCCGTCGGAAGGCGAGCGGCGCGCGGAGGAACGCGGCGCGCATCGACTTGCCTTCGCCATCGAAATAGCTGGCCTTGTTGCCCTGCGCGAACCGCATGGTCTCCACCCGACGACCATCGACGGTGAGCCGCGCAGCAATCACGTCACCGGGGCGCACCGCCCCGTTGGGCGCGCGCTGACGCTCCATGAGCACCTTGATGGTGTCACCTTCGCGCAGATCACGGCTGAGGTCGACGCGGTACTCGAGGATGTCAGCCAGGGCGTAGGCGACGTCACGGCGCACATTGGGCGGGAACGCATCGGCGCTCTGGGCAATGGCACCGGTCAGCGTGGATGAGACGACGCCACCGACCACCACGGTGTCCGTGGTCCATGGCAGCGTTTCTTCCTTCTCAAGCCATCCCGACCGTGAACCCGCCGTGGTCGATCGCGTAAACCGGACCAGCCGGTCGATCGCGAGCTGTAGCACGACCTCGGAGGCGCCGGAGTCGGGGCTGACCCTGGAGGTGATGGTGGTGCCGGCGCGGATCTTTCGCGCGTCGATGGCCTGCGACTCCGTTAGCACACGGGTGGCTTCGTCGCGCGGGACACCGGCACGTTCCAGCACGGCAACGAGCGGCTCCCCCCGCTTTACGGTGTCAACGCGGACGCGCCACTTCGAGGCGACAGAAACACGAGACCCCGCAGCGAGGACTGTCGCTGCGGGGCGTTCGGGGACAGGACGTCCCAACGCAATAGCGGTGGCTCCGATACCGGCACAAAGGGTAGCCATCAGGAGCCGTGCGCGAGCGTTGGTCAATCCATCTGTCTCCGTATGAACGTCGGGATCTCCATGTCGTCGAGCTCAACGCTGGGCGACGAGGAAATCGGAGGAACTCGAGGCGGCCGTGGTGGCGCGCCTTCCCAAGCAGGACGAGCAGGGGCGGCCACAGGTCTCGGCGCGGGCCGATCCTTGGACGGGAACGGGAGCACCGAGGGACCGGGCTTTGCAGCAGCCACAGCGGGAAAAGATGCAGCCGGCGGCTGCTGTCCGGAAGGGGCCGTTGTGCCCTGCGGCACATTCCGGACGACGCCGTTACCGGCGCCTCCCTGGTTCTGCTTGTCGAAACCGGTCGCAATGACCGTGACCCGGATCTCGTTCATCATGGCGGGCTCGTGCACGGCGCCGAAGATGATCTCAGCGCTGTCCCCGACCGCATCGTGCACGATGTCGTTGATCTGCGTGACTTCACCGAGGGTGAGGTCTTCGCCACCCGTGATGTTGACCAAGACGCCGGTGGCGCCGGAGATCGAGACGTTATCGAGCAACGGCGAGGCGATGGCCTGCTGGGCGGCTTCCATCGCGCGGTTTTCGCCGCGACCGACGCCGGTGCCCATGAGGGCGGAGCCTCCGTTCTGCATGACGGTGCGCACGTCGGCGAAGTCGACGTTCACGAGCCCGGTCTCACTGATGAGGAGCGAGATCCCCTGCGTGGCGTGGAGCAGCACTTCGTCGGCCTTCTTGAGCGCCTCATGGAACGGGATCCCCTTCCCGACGACGGCGAGCAGTCGCTCGTTGGGCACGATGATCATCGTGTCCACATGCTTGCGCATTTCGGCGATGCCTTCTTCCGCTTGGCGCATCCGCTTGCGGCCTTCAAACAGGAAGGGCCGCGTGACGATCCCGACCGTCAGAGCGCCGGCTTCGCGCGCGAGTTCACAGATCACGGGCGCCGCGCCGGTGCCGGTGCCGCCACCCATGCCGCAGGTGACGAACACGAGATCGGCGTTGCCGAGTACGCGCTTGGTGTCCTCTCGATTCTCGTCGATCGCCTGCCGCCCGATTTCGGGACGCGCGCCAGCACCGAGTCCGCGCGTGAGCTTCTTGCCGATCTGAATCTTGACATCGGCCTTGGAGTTCATGAGCGCCTGCGCGTCGGTGTTCACCGAAATGAACTCGACGCCCTCGAGGTGTTCCTCGATCATGCGGTTGACGGCATTGCCGCCACCGCCGCCCACGCCCACCACCTTCATACGGGCGTTCTGGGGAGCGCTTTCTTCGAACTCGAAGGTCATGCGGGGGAGCTCCATACGGGGCTTTACGGGCTCAGGGTGGTCGCACAGCGACCCGGCTGCGAGCCGAGTCACCGCGAGTCCTTTGCAGCGAGCTCCGCCGACGTCGGCGGTCCGCGCACGGACTCTCAGGGATGTGGAATATCATGCCGCATAATGCGAACGCTTCCCTAGAATACACATTCGAGAGTGTAGCGCAACCCACGCAATCCGTTGAAGTTGGACGAATTCGTCACGACTTCGGGCGGCCTGAAATGGAGGCGATTTTATCCACAATTCGCCTCACTGCGACGGCTTGTGACATTCGTGAATGGGGCGGCAGGAACTGATCACACAGCGGACACGAGAAAAAGAGAAAAAGAGGCTGGAGCGCCCAGCCCGGCCGCCTCCTGTTCTCTTTGTCTCGTTCGCTCTGTGTGATCAGTTCCGGCGGGTTCCTGTCGCCCGCGCGGCCTTAGCGACCCGCCGGTGCCGTGGCCGCCGCCGGCTTGGCCTCCGCGGCGCCGCCCGCGTCGTTCCAGTTGATGATGCTGTTGAACACCATGTTGAACTCCCCGTGGTTCTGCCACCGGTAGATCGGGTTGTTCGCGAACATGATCACGCGACCGTTGCCCTTCACGGCGCCCGACACATCAACGGCGAAGGGACGTGCCTTGAGCGAATCGGCGCCGGTCATGAGGCCGGACAGCACCGCCTTGTCCCCCCCGACGTAGCGCGCGAGCACGTTGCCTTCATCGGCGATACCGACCTTGAACGGCGTGCCGCCCACGTACTTCACCGGAATGACCGTCTTGCCGAAGCCGTAGAACACCGGATGCTCCGGACGCGTGATCGTGGCTTCCACCAGGGGACGCTGCGCGGTGAGGCCCGGCACCGTGGTTTTGTCGACCGTCCGCGCCCAGCCGAACTCGATCGGCAGACGCGCGGATTCACCGATGGCGATCAACGTCCCTCCCGAGGCGAGGAACGTGGCGAACGCATCGACGCCAGGCTGACCGAAGCCGCCGGTGAGATCCTTGGTCTCACCGTACATGCCGAGGAACTTGTACGTGTCGTTCTTGAGATACGGCTGCGGGCGTGCGGCCGGTGCCTGCATGACCGTCTGCCGGCTCATGTTCTGCTCCGCCATCAGGATCACGTCGTAGTCACGGCGCAGATTGCCCTGCACCACGCGCTCTTTGTAGATCAAGTCAAACGGGATCTTGAACTCGTCGAACGTGAGACGATACCACCCCAGGTTCTGCGTGCCACTCCACTGCGAATAGATCGCGACGCGCGGCACATCGGCATCATGCATGGCAATCGCCGGCACTCGCCCCAGCATGGCGGCGGTGAGCCCGAGCGAATCCACCAGCGTGCGCACGCGCGCCGCATACTTGCCGTCGACGACGAACGAGCCGGCCGGGAAGGTCGTGTCGCCAGCGGCGAAGCGCTGTTCGGCCACCTTCATCGGCACCGTGCGCAGCAGATAGCGCAGGGTGACCATGTGGTTCGAGCCGGTATGCGCCACAGCGATGGCCGCAGTACCGCTGCCGCGCGTGTTGCCCTTGAGCACGATCTTGTCGACCGGCGAGACCGCGGCCTTGAGGATGCTCACGTCGGCGATCTCGACGACGTCCACATCCATGGCGAGTCCCATCGACCAGCCGCTGTCGTCGTACGTGTTCAGGCGCGCGTCGGGATACTGCTGGCGTTCGATGAGATTCTTGGCGAGACGGCCATACGGTTGATCGCGCTTGATGACATACGAGCCGGCGGGATAGGTGATGTTGCCGACCTTCACCGGCGCAGTGGCCTGTCCCACTTCGATGCGCTGCACACGCAGCAGATTCACGAACTCCGCCACGCGCGTCATGTCACGCTGCAGCGGAATCACGAACCCGTACGGCGCCTTGACCTTGCCCTCTTCAATGCTGTTGCGCGTCTTGATGTAGAAGTTCTCGAGCACCGTGGCCGGGAACATCGACGCCAGCTGCAGCGCCGACAGCACGCCCGTCTGCATGTAGTTCGTATTCGAGCGACGCGTGAACGTGGCGATGTCGTTGAAGCCGATCGGATTACCGCGGTACCACTCGCGATCCTGCGCGCCACCACGACCGGTGGGCACCGCCCCTCCGCGACCGCCGCCCAGACCACCACCGGCCGCCGGCGCCGCCGACGTGATGCCGCGACGCGCGTTCGCCATCGCCGTGCTGTCGAGGTCACGTCCCGACTGCGTCTCGTACATCTTCATGAGACCGTTGTGGTTGTACGCGACCGACCCGAGATACCCGGGCGACCAGCCGTCCATGAACGCATGCGTGTACACGCCGGGCATGCCCCATTTGGTCATCTGTGCCATTTCCCAGTTGCCGAACCACGGCAGCTCGGCGAACAGGATCGGATCCAGATTCGGATTCTGCGGCGGGCCACCCGTGTACGTGTACAGCAGTGGCTGCGCTTCATGCAGATCGTGCATGATCGGCGGATAGGCCGTGAAGTACCATTCGATGATCGCGCGCATCTGCACCAGCTTGATGTTGATGTCGCGATTGTTGTCGTGGTACACGTACTTGCCCCAGTACGGCACACCGGCGCCGCCACCGAACCCCCCGCCACCACCGCCACCCGCGGCCGGAGCGGCGGGAGCGGCCGTCGGCGCACGACGGGTGGAGTCACCCGCGGCGGGCACGGCGGGAACCGGCGCCGGCGCAACGGCCGGTGTGATCGCCGGCGCTGGAATGGCCGCGGCCATGTCGAGCCCACGGAAGAACCAATCCACGTTGCGATCGCGTCCGTCGGCATCGGCGGCCGGCGTCATCGACACGTAGAGCTGTTCGCGGATCTGACTAATCAGCGGGGAGGTCTCGGTCACGAGACGATAGGCCAGTTCCATCAGCATTTCCGACGGACCGGTTTCACCGCTGTGCAAGCCGCCCATGAAGTGGTAATGCGGCTTCGTATCGGCCAGCACCGCCTTGACCTGGGCCTCGGTCATGCCGCGCGGGTCGGCGATCTTCGCGAGGTTTTTCCGGTTGCGGTCGAGACGCTGCATGTTCGCCTCGGACGAGATCCAGACCACCACCAGTTCGCGACCTTCATCAGAGCGCCCGATGGTTTCGATCTTCACGCGCGGCGACGCGGCCGCGAGTGCACGATAGTACTTCAGCTGATCGGCATAGTACGTGAGCTTCCGCGGCGCGCCGATGTGGTAGCCCAGCACATCGCGCGGCGTCGGGATACCCGCCACCAACGGCAGGTGATCCACCAGCGGGCTGCCGTGCTTCGCATTGGCCAGCCACTCCTGGTAGTTCTGGGCGAACGTCGGATCCTGCTTCTGATTGGGATCGCGTGCTTCGGTCGTGAGCTGCTGGGCAGCCAGTGACGCAAAAGGCGCGAGTCCGAGCAGCAGCGCATGACGCAGTGTTCGGAAACGAGAGAGACCGACGTTCACGGGAAAGCTCCTAAAAAAGTACGGAGTACGGAGTAGGGAGTACGGCGTAGGGAGTCGATCAGAAGCGACGACGGGGCACCGAGACACCCGTCTCCGTACCCCGTACTCCTGACTCCCTATTTCGCCGTTGCGTTAAAACCAATCCTGCAACCACGTTTTCACACGCGTGGCGAGCTTGTCGACGCCGGCACCGGTGAGCGACGGGCGGCGCGCGATCACACCACCCAGCGCCACGCGATGCGCGCCGTAGAGTGCCAGCCCCACCGCCGTGGCGAAGCGCGGCTCGGCGATCTGCTCCACGAGTCCGCCCACTTTGTCGCCCGGCACGCCAACGCGCACACCAAGGCCGAAGACATCGGCCGCGAGCTCGCTGATCCCTTCGAGCGCCGCCCCACCACCGGTGAGCACGATGCCGGCATTCAAGCGGCCGGCGAAGCCCGCCGTCTGGACTTCGCGCTGCACCTTGTCGAAGATTTCGTCCATCCGCTGATGGATGATGTGGGTCATCAGTTCGCGCGAGATGTGCCGCTCGCCGTGTGACGCCGACGCCGGCATGGCGATCACCTGCTCGGGGTCGACCATCGGTTCGTAGGCGCAGCCATACGCTTCCTTGAGCTGCTCGGCGTCGTGGTTGGTGATCCCGAGTCCCTGTACGAGATCGCTGGTGACCGCGTTGCCGCCGTACGGGATCGTACCGAGGTGCCGGATCTTGCCCTCATGAAACACGGCGAGATCGGTGGTGCCGGCGCCGAGTTCGAGCAGGATGACGCCGAGTTCCTTCTCTTCTTCGGTGAGCACCGCGAGCGCACTGGCGAGCGGCTCGAGCACGAGCTCGCGCGTTTTGTAGCCCGCGCGTTCGATACTCTTGCGCAGGTTCATGGCCGGCGAGCTGCCGATCGTGACGAGGTACATCTCCGTCTCGAGGCGCGTGCCGATCATGCCCACGGGATCACGGATGCCATCGGTCTTGTCGACGCGATACTCCTGCGGGATCGCATGCAGCAGTTCGCGGTCCTGCGGAATCGCCATCGCTCGTGCGACTTCGTTCACGCGATCGACATCGGTACGCATGATCTCATGGCCGCTGATCGCCACGACGCCAGTGGAGCACATGGCGCGCACGTGTTCACCCGCGATGCCGACGTACAGGGAATCCGGCGTGACCCCGGCCACGCGACTCGCTTCCTCGACGGCCTTCCGAATGGAGTGGGTGGCCTCTTCGATGTCGGAGACCACACCGCGGCGCAGGCCCATCGTGCGGGTGTGCCCTATCCCGAGCACGCGCAGCGTCGGCGTGCGCGGCAAATCGCCGTGCACCGCCGCGACGATGGCCGTGGTGTGGGCGGTGCCGATATCGAGGGCGGCGACAATGGGTTCGGAAGTCATGGCTGTCTGGCGATCACCTGGTCACGAAAGCGGAGGTCGAGCTCCACCGCACGCAGATGATTCCGCGCGAGGTCCGCTTCCACAGGTAATATGTCCTTGAATCGCGCTACGGTCACGTCGGAAGTCGTCCGTACGGTGACGTCGCCCAGTTTGAAGCGCATTTCGTCGGTTCCGGCCCGCTCGCCGTGCGAAACACGGGCATAGAGTCGCGGCGCATCCTTGCGCAGACCGTCTAACAGGTGCAAGAGCGAGCTGTCGGAGGAGGCGGCCACGGGCACGTCCAGCGCATAGCGCGCGGGGTCGATGGGCAGCGGAAGTCCGTTGGCATCGGCCGGTTCGAGCCGTCCCTTGCGAGGCACGTAGGCCACCGGCTCCCGCTCGACGACGCGGATCAGCAACGTGCCCGGCAGCTGTCGCTCGACGACCACCGACGCCACCAGGGGATGCGACCCGACCCGCTCGGCCAGTGGCTCCAGCGGCTGCCAGACCGATTGGAGGGTGTCCACCTTGAGACGCGCGACGAGCTCCGTAGGACGGGCGTACCGCACGCCCTCGAAGACCACACGACGGGCGTGAAAGTAATCGAGTTGTGCGAGGGCCTGAGGGCCCCACCCCGGGGCGCCGACGACGATGCCGACCACCAGCAACGACCCGACGACCCGAAGCCAGCGCAGCCAGCTGGGCCGATCAGCCTTCGGTGCCGTCTTCGGCGTCGCCTTCTTGGGCGACGACGTGCCCGGGTCGAACGCGGCGGTGGCCATCAGCCGCGCAGCGACTGGAGCAGTTCGGGGCCCGTCTTGGTGATGTCCCCGGCGCCCATGGTCACGACCACGTCGCCCGAGCGCACCACGGCGCGCAGTGCGGCGGCGGCGTCAGCTCGCGGGCCGCGCCACTGCAACACGCCGGCGGGGATGCGGTCGGCAATGAGCGCCGACGTGACGCCGGGCTCTGGCGCTTCACGTGCCCCATAGATGTCGCACAGCAGCAGCACGTCAGCCGCCCCGAGCGCCTCGGCGAAATCGCCCTGCAGATCGCGCGTGCGCGAGTACAGGTGGGGCTGGAAGGCAAGCACGAGCCGACGGCCGGGGAAGGCATGACGCGCGGCCGCGATCGTGGCGCGCACTTCCGTGGGGTGGTGCGCGTAGTCGTCGACCACATCGATGCCCTGCTCCGCCCCCAGTCGCTGGAACCGACGCTCGACGCCGCGGAACGCGGCGAGTCCCGGCGCCATGGTCGGCACGGTGCACCCGAGCGCGAGCCCGGCGCCGAGGGCGGCCATCGCGTTGCGGACGTTGTGCAGTCCCGGCACCGACAGTTGGACCGACCCCAGATCGTCGCCGTCGAAGAGCACCCGAAAGCGCGAGCCATTGGCATCGAGCACCAGATCGCCGGCCACGAGGCGCGCATCGGCGGCGTGGGCCGACGGCGCCGTGCCGGGTGCCGTGGCGCTGTAGGCAATCACCTCGTGACGCGACGCAATACGCAGGGCCATGGCCCCCTCATCATCGGCGCAGCGTACCACCACGCGCGCCGGCGCGAGGTACTGCTCGAAGGTGCGCATGATGTCATCGAGATCGCGATAAATGTCGAGGTGGTCGGCTTCGACATTGAGCACCACCGCGACCGCCGGATCGAGCGCCAGGAACGAGCGATCGTATTCGTCGGCCTCGACCACATAGGTGTCGCCACCGAGTCGCAGGTTACCGGCCCACAACTCGACGCGACCACCGACGACGCCGGTGGGTTCGCGTCCGGCGGCGGTCAGTGCTTCGGTCGTCATCACGGTCGTGGTGGTCTTGCCGTGGGTCCCCGCGATACCGACCAATGTGCCGCCGCTGACGGCGTCGGCCAGTGCTTCGGCGCGTCGCACGAGCGGCACACCGGCGGCACGCGCCGCGACCATTTCCGGATGCGACGCGGCGATCGCCGACGAATAGACGACCGCCCGCGCACCGGCCACGAGCGAGGCATCGTGGGCGGCCACCGCGATGCCATAGCGCGCGAGATCGGGCGCGCCGGCCGGATTGGCATCGGTGCCCTGGATGCGAACGCCTCGACGGGCCAGCAATTCAGCGAGCGCGCTCATGCCGGCACCGGCGATCCCGATGAAATGCACGGGGCGCGGATCGGACCGATCGAGCAGAATGGCAGCCGTCAACGACGGAGCGCGGGCACCAGAATCGGCGACGGGGCGAGAATTCGGCGAAGACATGCGTTCAATATGGCGACCGGCTCAAGCGATCCCTACCGTACCGAGGCCTAGGGTCATGATGACCGACCTCGCGATCTCAGCGGCGGCGCCGGGACGGGCGCGCGTGAGCGCGGCCTGATGCATGGCCGTACGCGTGGACCGATCATCGCGCAGGGCCCGCACGGCGGCATCCAGCGCGTCCACGGTAAAATCGCGCTGTGGCACATAGCGCGCGGCGCCCGAGGCCTGCGTGGCCTGCGCGTTGTGGGTCTGGTGATCCTGCGCCGCGCTAGGCAACGGCACCAACAGCGCCGGAATGCCCCACGCACACAACTCGGCGATCGTCATCGCGCCCGCGCGCGTGACTGCGAGGTCGGCGGCGGCGTACGCGTCGGTGATCGGCGCGAGATACGGGCGCACACGCACCATGCCGGATTCACGATCGAGATAGGCCGCGGCCTGTTGTTTCCCGGTGGCCCAGATCACAGCGACACCATCAGGAAGCCCCTGCTCCGTCCAGGCGGCCACGACGTCGTTCAACGCGCGCGCCCCCTGACTGCCCCCCACCACGAGCACCACGAAGGCATCCTCGGGGAGTCCCCACGCGCGGCGCGCCTCGGCCCGCGACCGTGGCGTGGCTGGCGGCGGCTCGATGGGACACCCCAACGGCAGCACCTGTGTGTTGGCCCCGACCGTGAGCCGATTGGCGGCTTCCGGAAAACCCAAGAAGAGCGTTTTCGCGCCTTTGGCGAACGTGCGCGTGGTCAGCCCGGGATGCGAATCCGGTTCATGCAGCATGGTGGGGACGCCGTGTGCACCCGCCCACGCCAGCGCGACGCCTGCCGCGTAGCCGCCGGTGCCGATCACCGCGCGTGGGGCATTCGGCGCCGCGAGCGCCGTGATCTCGCGCCACGCCCCCACGGCCCCCACCACGGTACGCCAGTTCTTCCATGGGGCCTGGCGATACAGCGGATGCAGATCGAGCAGGGTGAACGCGAACTCGGTGGTCGGCAACACGTCGCGCTCGATGCCGCGACGCGCCCCGATGAAGTGCGGCTCGATGTGCGGCGCCTGCTTCACCAACGCCCGCGCGATGGCCAGTCCGGGGTACAAGTGTCCACCGGTCCCGCCACCGGCGAAGAAGACGCGCGTGACGCGCGACGGCGTGAGACGAGACGGCGTCATGCCATTGAGACCAGCGGATCGGTTGCATTGGCGCCGAAGACGCGTTCGCGGTCGCTGCCGATGTTCACGAGGATGCCCGTCATGGCCAGCGTGATCACGAGATTGGAGCGCCCGTACGACACGAAGGGCAGCGTGAGACCGGTGTTCGGCAGCAGACCGATCACCACGCCCAAGTGAATAAACGCCGTGAATACGGTCACGAACGCGATCCCGATCGCGAGCAGCGCGGTGAACGGACTTCGCGCGCGCCTGGCGATCCGGAACCCGAGCCAGCCGTACAGGGCGAAGGCCAGCGTCAGGCCACCGAGTCCGAGGAAGCCGAACTCCTCGCCGACGATCGAGCCGATGAAGTCGTTGTAGGCGAGCGGCAGCCAGCCGCGCTGCTGATCGCCCTGACTGAAGCCCACACCGACAATACCGCCTGACCCAACCGCCACGAACGATTGATACTGCTGATCGGCCGTGGCCGACCGCGTGGTCGACTCCTGCTCCTTGGAGAGAAAGCTCTCCACGCGCTTCCGCACGTAGGAACTTTGCGAGGCTTGAAAGCCGATCAAGAGCAGGCCGACGGCGCCGAAGAGGAGAAAGTGCGACACGCGCGCCCCGCCCACGAACAGCAGCACGGCCATGATGAGACAGAACATCATGGCCACGGAAATATCGGGCTCGAGAATCGCCAGCAGACTGAGCGCTCCGATCACCACGGCGAAGGGCATGAGTCCCTTGCCCAGTTGCTTCACCGCCGCGCCCTTCTTCACCAGCAGCATCGGCGTCCACACCAGTACGGCGAACTTGGCCAGCTCCGACGGTTGAATCGAGCCGTTGAAGAGATAGCGCCGAGACCCATACATACTTTTCGAGATCGATTCCGTGCCGGGCAGAATCACGATCAGCATGAGCAGCAGACTGATGCCCATGATGAGCCAGGCATAGCGCCGCCAGATCTCGGCGTCGATCTTGGCGCAGACCGCGAACGCGATCACGCCGACGATCACGCCGGTGAATTGCCGGAGCACGAAGAAATGCCCGGGACTGTTTGCCGAAATCGCCTGCAACACGCTCGCGCTGTACAGCACGGCCAGCCCGAACGCCACCAACACCGCGGTGACGAGCAGTAGGGCCCGTGCCTCGAGCGACATGCGCCAGCGTTCGCGGGTGCCCGTCATGGTTCCGCTCATCGCACCACTCACGCGATTACCCCAGAGATCACGGCGGCGAGTCGCGCGAACTCATGGCCGCGCTCCTCATAATTGCGGAACATGTCGTAACTGGAGCAGGCCGGCGACAACAGGACGACGTCCCCCGCCACGGCGAGGGCGCGGGCGCGCCTCATCACCGCTTCGAAGCTGTCCGACGCGCAATGCTCCACCGGGACGCGTCCGTGCAACGGGGCTTCCAGATCGCCGGTGATCTGCGCGCCGGCCTCCCCGTACGCGAGCACGGCCTTCGCCGTGCGCAGCAGTTCGGGCACCAGCGCCGTGTACGACTCGCCCTTGTGACGGCCACCGAGCAACACGACGGTGGGACGAGACATGCTGGCCAACGCCACCTTGGTGGAGTCGATGTTGGTGGCCTTGGAGTCGTTGAGCCACAGAATCCCGTGACGGTCGACCACCGGCTCGAGCCGATGCGCCAGCGCGCCGAAGGTTCCGATCGCCGCGGCCAACCGGGCACGCGCCGAGGGAACGCGGTGCAGCGGATCGGCCGCCATGACGGCCAGCAACGCGGCCAGCGCGTTGGCGACGTTGTGATCGCCGGCGAGGGCGAACGTGTCACGCGCCACCAGTGGCTCGCCAAACACGTGGAGCATGCCGGAGCCGCGGTGGAAATAGCCGTCCACGTCGGTGCGATGTACCGAGAATCGGTGCCACTGTCCGGGAATGCCGGCCACCAACGCATCGACATCGGCGCTGTCCGCTGTGGTCACCCACTGCGAGGACACGACGGCGTTGGCGAAGAGTCGGCGCTTGTCGCCGTAGTAGTCGGCCACACTGCCGTACCGATCCAGATGATCGGGACTGAGCGTGGTGAGGACCCCGACGTCGGGCATGATACCGGGCGTGTCATGTAACTGGAACGACGACAGCTCGAGCGCCGCCCAAGCCGGCGGCGCTTGCCTGAGCGCCAGCTCGGATACCGGCGTGCCGATATTGCCAACGTCCGCCGCGTCGTGCCCCAGCGCGCGGAGCAGATGGCCGATCAGCGCCGTGGTGGTCGTCTTGCCGTTGGTTCCCGTCGTCGCGATGTAGCGCAGGGCCGGCTGCAATCGCAGCGCCACTTCCACTTCGCTCACCACGGGCACGCCGGCACTGAGCGCCGCCCGGATCGGCGGCGCCGTGGGCGGGATCCCGGGGCTGACCACCAGCACCGAGCAGTGGGCGATGCGCTGCACGTTGTGCACGCCGACATCGACACTGACACCCTCACGCTCGAGCATCGCGCCGGCACCGCGCACCGACTCGGCCGTGGAGGCATCGGAAGCGTATACCGAGCAGCCGGCGGCACGCAGCAGTCGCGCCGCCGCGACGCCGCTCCGGGCCAGCCCGACCACGGCAAACTCTCCCCGTCGTTCGGCGAGACGTCGCGCGACGATGGAGGCGAGATCCTGCGACGGCCGGGCGTCACCCATGGTTTCGCTCCGTCACCGCAATTTGAGTGTGCTGAGCGCGAGAATCGCGCACAAGATCCCGATGATCCAGAAGCGGATGACGACCTGCGTCTCCGGCCAACCGGACAGTTCGAAATGGTGATGTAGCGGCGCGCGTTTGAACACACGATGCTGTTGGGCGTATTCCAGCCCGAATCGCTTCTTGCGGTACTTGAATACACTACGCTGCAGGATGACCGACACAGTCTCCGCCACGAACACCGCACCGACGATCAGCAGCAGGAACTCGCTCTTGAGCAGAATGGCGATCGACCCGAGCGCCCCGCCCAGCGCCAGCGAACCAGTGTCGCCCATGAACACCTGCGCCGGATGCGCGTTGTACCACAGGAAACCAATGCACGCGCCGACGATCGCTGCGCAGAACACGGTGAGCTCGCCTGCCCCGCGCAGGTAGAAGA
Source organism: Gemmatimonadota bacterium (assembly GCA_947461225.1). Classification (GTDB taxonomy): domain Bacteria; phylum Gemmatimonadota; class Gemmatimonadetes; order Gemmatimonadales; family Gemmatimonadaceae; genus Gemmatimonas. The sequence continues at coordinate 19,459 of CANHJV010000004.1, forward strand.
TCTGCAAATACGCGCTCGTGTCCACGCGACCGGCAACATACGCGAACAGGCCCAGCGTGAGTACGGCGATCGCCATCAATCCGGCGGCCAATCCATCGAGGCCGTCGGTGAGATTCACCGCATTGCTGAAGCCCGTGAGAATGAAGGTGACCCACGGGATGTACATCCACGCCGCCCACGCCACCGCCGGTACCACCAGGACGTACTTGAAGAACGGCAACGTGGTGCTGGCCCCCGGCAACGTGGAAATGGGGAACAGCAGCAGAATGAGCCCGAGCCCGAGTCCACAGAGGATTTGCCCCGCCAGCTTGTACCGCTCCACGAGTCCCTCGTTCTTCTTTCCTTCCCGCTTCTGCCTGAGCTTCAGGTAGTCATCGAGAAACCCGATCATCCCCATCCACGCCGTCACCGCCATGGCCAGCAGGACGTAGCGATTGCTCAAGCGCGCCCAGAGCAGCACCGGGACGAAGGTGGCGGCCAAAATGATGAGACCACCCATGGTGGGCGTGGTCCCCTTGCCGGCGTGCGAATCGGGCGTGCCGGCGCGCACGACCTGATGCACCGCCATGGCGCGGAGCCGGCGAATGATGACCGGACCGAACACGAAGGTGAGCAGCAGCGCCGACACAAACGCGGCCGCCGACCGGAACGTGATGTAGTTGAGCAGATTGAACACGCGGACATCGCGTGCAAACGGCTGAAGCAGAGTGTAAAGCACTAAGCAGTCGCCCAGGACGTAAGCGTGGGAACCAACCGCTCAAGGCGCATCCCGCGGGAGCCCTTGAGCAGGACGATGGCGTTGCGTTCGAGTCGCGGAACGAGGAGCGGCCACAGGTCGTCGAACGCTGGCGTCGCGACGACGCGCGGATCGGACGGCGCGACGTCGTGCAGGGCCGCCGCGAAGTCACCGACCCCGACAATCAGATCAGCCCCCGACGCCAGCGCCGCTTTCGCCACCTCGCGGTGCTGCGACACCGACTGCGCGCCGAGTTCACGCATCGTGCCGAGAATCGCGACGCGCTGTTGCCCTGAACCTACCCGTGCGAGTAGATCGAGCGCGGCACGCATCGATGCCGGATTGGCGTTGTAGGCGTCGTTGATGAGGATCAGCTCGCCAAGTTGCTCCCACGCACCGCGCATGCTTGGGACCGGCATCTCGGCCATCCCTGCCGCCGCATCGGTTAACGGGACGCCGCAGGCTCCCGCGGCGGCAATGGCCAACATCGCGTTCGCGGCCTGATGCGCGCCACGCAGCGGCAACGTGAAATGCACGCCTTCCACATCGAGCCACGGGCGTCCTTCAGTATCGAGCCCCCATGCCGTGGGCGTGATCGAGGCGGGCTCGAGGCCAGCGGTGAGGACCGCCGTGGCACGCCCTTTGGCGATCTCGAGGACGTCGGGGTGTGCCGACGGCACGATGGCGAGCGTCACGCGATGAAAGATCTCGCTTTCTTCGCGCAGCACGCCGGCCAGATCGCCGAGTCCTTCCAGATGCTCTTCCCCGATCGAGGTCAGCACCGCGATGTCGGGCTCGGTGATCGCCCGCAACGTGGCGACTTCGCCCGGCGTGTTGGTACCCACCTCGACGATCGCCACGTCCGCATCGGAGGGGATCGACAGCAGGGTGAGCGGCACGCCGATGAGGTTATTCAGATTGCCCTTGGTGGCATGCACTACGAGGGTGCGTGAGAAGGCCGCCTTGAGCAGCTCCTTGGTGCTGGTTTTGCCGTTCGATCCAGCCACCGCGATCACGCTGCGCCCCCAGGCGCGGCGCCACGCGGTGGCGAGCTGTCCGAGCGCCACCAGCGTATCCGACACCACGTACGTGGGCACGCCAAGTCCCGCCGCCTTGGTGGCATCACTCACCACGAACGCGGCGGCCCCGGCATCACGCGCGGTGGCGAGGAAATCGTGCGCGTCGTAGTGCTCACCGATGAGCGCCACGAAGACATCGCCGCGCGCGATCGCCCGCGTGTCGGTGGACACGCCGGCGAGTGGTCGCGGGATCCGTGGCCCGGTTCCCAGCGCGTCGGCCACGCGCTCGAAGGTCCAGTACGGATGGGCGTGATCAGGCGAGACGGCGGCGATCGCGCTGAACGCGGTACCGGCGGTGGAGAAGGCGGTCACGCAGAATGGGGCGGACGGTTGGGAAGGACAGGCGGCCTCTCGGCCATGCGCATCGCGGTGCGCTCGACCATGAGATCGTTCACGATCTCCCGTTCATCGAACGGATACGACGTGGTGCCACGGATCTGATAGGTCTCATGGCCCTTACCGGCCAACACCACGACATCGTGCGGGGTGGCCATGCGCAGCGCCTGCGCAATCGCATCGTGACGATCGACGACCCGCACATGATCGCGTCGCGTCATGCCAGCCTCGATATCGTCGAGAATGCGATCGGGATCTTCCGTGCGCGGATTATCGCTGGTCACGATCGCCACGTCAGCCAACGCTTCGGCGATGCGCCCCATCTCGGGACGCTTGCCGCGATCACGGTCACCGCCACAGCCGAAGACGACGATCAGGCGGCTGGCCGAGCCATCATCTTGTCGCGTGAAGGGACGCACGGCGCGCAGCGCGCGATCGAGCGCGTCGGGCGTATGCGCGTAGTCCCGCAGCACGGTGGGCGCCGTGTGGAGCCGTTCCAGCCGTCCCGGCACCTGCGGAGCAACGGACAAGCGCTGTGCGACGTCGGCGATCGGCATTCCGAGGGCCAGCGCCACCGCGGCGGCCCCGAGGGCGTTGGCGATGTTGAAGTCACCGATGAGCGGCAACGCCACCGATTGCGCGCCATGCGGTGCCACGAGGACGAATCGGCTGCCGTCACTGCTGAAGGTGACATCGCGCGCCGAGATGTCGGCGCCGGACTCGGTCCCGAAGGTCCACGACGTGGGCGCGGTCATGACCCCGCGCCACGCGGGGTCATCGGCATTGAACAACGCCACGCCATCACGCGCCAACAGCCCCACAAGCCGGAGTTTCGCGGCGCGATAGGCCTCCATCGTGCCGTGATAGTCGAGATGATCACGCGTGAGATTGGTAAACACCGCCGCGGCGAACGACAGCCCGTCAACCCGCCGCTGATCGAGCGAGTGCGACGACACCTCCATCGTGACCGTGCGCACGCCGCGATCTACGAGTTCGCGCAGCAGGCGCTGCAACTCGACCGGGCCGGGCGTGGTGAGTCCACTGCCGCCCGGCATGCTGTGGCCTTCGCTGCCGAGCAGCACGCCGAGGGTTCCGATCGACGCGGCGGGGCGCTCGGGGGAATCAAGCACATGACGCAGCAGACCAACCGTGGTCGTCTTGCCGTTGGTGCCGGTGACGCCCACCAGTGTGAGTTCACGCGCGGGCCACCCATGAAAGGCGGCGGCGGCGACCGCAGCGGCACGCCGTCCATCGCGCACCACGATGGCCGGAAGGCCGGCAGCGGCGGCCGCCGCCGCGTCTTCCACCAGCGCGAGCGCTGCCCCGCTGGCCTTGGCCGCGGGGAGCCAGGCGTGACCGTCCTGCGCGGCCCCCTTCACCGCCAGAAACGCCGATCCCGGCGTCACCCGCCGACTATCGTCGATCACATCCGTAACGGCCCCCGGCAGATCGGGGGCGGACGATACCAGCAGGCCGGCCTCGCGCAACGCGTCGAGCAGGACGCTCACGAGGACGACGCGAGAGGAGCGGGTCACTTGGCAGACTCCATGCGCGGCATCTCGAGTTGTACGGTGCTGCCCACGCGCAGCAGGGTGCCGGCGGCAGGACGCGTGCGCACACTGGTGCCGCGCGCGATGCTCACCTGAAAGCCGGCGGCGTACAGCGTGCGCGTGGCCTGACGCACATCGAGACCGAAGACGGTGGGTACCGACCGCATCTCGCGTGCGTCGCTCGCAACACGCTTCGACATCACGGCCGGCGTGATCGGCAGCGAGACCACCACGCGCGCGGCGGAGGGCACCGCTTCCGCCTTGGGTGGCGGCGGCGCCAACAGCGAGTCACGCCGCGCCGAGTCGCGGGCGGCGAGCGCCAGGGCCTGTTCCGACTTGGGCTTCTCCACCGGGACCGGCATGGCCTTCGCGACCTCGGCCAACGCGTTGCGATCGAGTGCGGAATTGCGGGTGGCGAGCGCAGCCTGCAGGATGCCGTTCACGAGGCTGCCCGACACGATACCGCCGTAGTACGTGCCCTTGGGATCGATGATGCGCGCCACCAGCACGTACTGCGGGGCCTGCGCCGGGAACATGCCGGCGAAGGTCGCGTTGTACTTGCCCTCGAGATATCGACCGTTCTCGCTACGTCGCGCCGTGCCGGACTTGCCGGCGACATCGTAGGTGGCCAGCTCGGCGGCCGTCCCGGTGCCGCTGTCCACCACCGACGCCAACATCCCACGCATCTCTCTCGCCGTCTGGGCGGTGAGCACGCGCCGGACGACGCGCCGCTCATGCCGATAGATCGTGGCACCCTGCGCGTCGCGCACTTCCTTCACGAGTGCCGGCTGCAACAACTCGCCGCCGTTGGCAATGGCGGCGTAGGCCAGCGCGATCTGCAGCGGCGTCGCCAGCACTTCGTAACCGATCGACACCGCTGTCTGCGTACTGCCACTCCACCGCGCCGGCAGCGGCAACGAGCCCTTCGACTCGGCGGGATACGGTACGCCGGTGAGCGAACCGAAGCCGAAGTCGCGCATGGCTTCGAACTCTTCGCGTGGCGTCAGGCGGAGGGCCAGCTTGGCGGTGCCGATGTTGCTCGAAAAGCGAATCACATCACGCACCGGCATCTGCGCGGCCTTGTGTTCGTCGGTGAGCGGCCGACGGCGGCCGGGCAGCATGGCGCTCCCGTTCTCGGTGTTGATGATCTCGTTGGCCGTCGCCTTCCCCATGTCGAACAAGCGCGATACGAGAAACGGCTTCATGACGGACCCCGGCTCGTAGGCCAGCGCCATCGGCGTACTGGTGCTCGCCGACTTACCATCACGCACCCCGGCCAGCGCCAACAGGGAGCCGTCACGCGGATCAAGAATGACCACATCGCCACCGGTGCCACCGGTGCGCGCCAGCGCCATTTTCAATTCGTTCTCGGCGATCTCCTGCAACGCCTGATTCACCGTGAGTGAGACCGTGTGCCCGGGCAGCGCATCCACGCTGGAGAGCTCCGGCGACTCCACGTACCCAGCCTTGGGATCCTTCACGACCGCTCGGCGTCCGGCTTGCCCGCGCAACAGCGGGTCGAGTTCCAACTCGATGCCACCGACCGGTGTATCATCGGCATCGACCGCGCCCAGCACACCGCGCAAGTTGTCGCTGGCCGAATTGATCCGACGACGGACTCGCTCCACGTGCACACCGGGCAACCCCGCGAAGCGCTCGATATCCGAGGGCAGATAGAGCTTGGGGAGCGAGACCCACTTCTGATTCGTGTCGAGCGCTTGGCGAATTTGGGCCTCGGGTACCGACAACGCCCGCAGCCCGCTGCGCAGGACGGCGCGTGTTTTCACGAGCGGCTCACCGCGCTTGGCGTTCTTGCGGCGCACGTCGCGAATCTCTCGCGGCGCGATGCTCAGCTTCACCTGCTCGCGCGACTCGACGAGCACCGTGCCGGTGGCGTCGGTGATCGCGCCACGCAGCGGCTTCACCGTTTGCTGATCCACGTGCTGGCGGTCAGCCACGCGCAGCCAGGTCTCGTGCTCCACAATCTGCAGCTGGACGGCGCGGGCGAGGATCGCGACGGCGAACAGCACCAGACCGCCGTGCACGATCGTCGCGCGCACACGGCTGACCGTGGCCGGCGCGCCGAGGTCGTCGGGGACCAGCCGCGGCTCATCGGCCGCCTCGCGGCGAATCGGTCCGAACATCATGTGCGCGTCACGAGCGCGAGGCCGAGTCGCTGGCGGCGGTATCGGCACGCACCGGAGCGGCCAGCATCGAATCGGACAGCATGCGCGTCTGCGCGTCGGTCGCCACGTGCAACCCGAGGCGGCGTTCGGCCTCGCCGATCACGCGACTCCGGGACATGGCACTTCGGATATCGCGGTCGAGGGTGGTCTTCTCCGAGATCAGCGCCCGCTGCCGATCGGAGAGCCGTCGCATGTCACGCGCCGTGGCCACGCCCACGCTGCGCCGCCAGACAACGAGCGACGCCACCACCAGAAAAACGCCCAATCCGATCGCGATCCACGCTCGGCCTTTGAGCGGACCGCGCGGGGAACGGCGAGCCGTGCGCTTCGTGGACGGGGTGGCCATCAGATGGCGAGCCTCCAGGCGCGAAGGCGCGCGCTGCGCGCGCGTGGATTCCCTTCCACTTCTTCCTCGGTGGCATTGATCGGACGGCGCGTGAGCGTCTCGCCGAGGGGCACGCCACGGCAGGTGCAGATCATCTGGCGCGGCGGGCAGATGCAGGCCGTGCTCCAGTCACGGAACGCATTCTTGACGAGGCGATCTTCGCCGGAGTGATAGCTGATGATCGCGAGCACACCACCGGGCGTGAGCCGGTCGCGCAGTAACGGCAGCGCGTGCTCGAGCCCCGAGAGCTCGTCGTTCACGGCAATACGGATTGCCTGAAAGATGCGCGCAAAGTCGGGCGCCCCGCTGCGGGGGCCGAGGACCGCGCGGATGGCATCGACGAGATCGTCGGCGGTCGCGAACGGGCGGCGCTCCCGGCGCCGCACAATCTCGCGGGCCATGCGGGCGGCGCGTGGTTCGTCGGCATAGGCCCGAAGCAGCGCGGAGAGATCGACTTCGTCGATCGTGTTCAGCAGTTCACCGGCATCGGTCTCGGCATCGGTGCCCATCCGCATGTCGAGCGGTGCGCCCTCGCGGAAGGTGAAGCCGCGGGTGAGATCGTCGAACTGATGCGAGGACACGCCGAGGTCGAGGAGAATGCCGTCGAAGCGTTCACCCGCGTCGAGACCGGCGGTATCGAGGGCGGCGTAATTGCCAAGCAGTGCCCGGAACTGTCCGACGCGCTCAAAATCGGCGAGTCGCTCGCGCGCGGCCGCGAGCGCCCGCGGATCGCGATCGACGCCGGTGACACGCATACCGCGTTCGAGAAGGGCAGCGGTGTGCCCACCACCACCCAAGGTGCAATCGAGGACGGTCGACGCGCCGGCGAGCAGCGCTTCGATCTCGGCCAGCAGCACTGGGACGTGGTAGGCGCCAACGCGCCCGGATGGGAGAGTACGGACCGGGCTCACGCGCTTATTGGAGGCTCGTTAGGGCGCGTCATGTTAGTGCGGTGCTGAGTGCACCGTCAAGCGATGGTGACGCGTTCAGAAATGTGCATTACCCGCCGTTGCGCACGGATGTGATGAACGGCGTGTGGTCGCTCCCGCGGGCCCGGAGAAAACGAACGGGCCCACCGTCGGAACGACGGCGGGCCCGGGGTCCTGCGGAGGCGGTGTTACTTACAGAAAGCCTTCACCATCTGGTCGGCCGCCGGATCGAGCTGCATGACGGCGCCCATCAGCTGACGCATCGCGTCGACGGCAGTCGAACCACCCTTCGGCAGCAGAATCTGCGCGTCCACGAACATATCCTTGGCTTCCTTGGCCGGGGCGCACTGCTTCTGCGACTGCGCCTGCGACAGCTTGAGCTGACCGAAGGCCACATACGTCGCGCCGAGCAGGAACTGCGCCTGTGCCTTGGCCGCGCCGGTGGTGACCGAGTCGGCGAACTTGAGCGTGCCCACGGCCATCGCGAAATCATCGGGGCTGTTCGACTTCGAAGCCGCCACACGCTGGTCGTTGGCAATACCGACGACCATCTGCCGCAGCGCCGTGGTGGTATCGCCCGCGGCGATCATGGCGCGCGCCGCCGGAAGGATTTCCGCCGAGCGATTCAGATCCTTGAGGAGCGAGACGCGCAGATAGCTCGCATTTTCCACCGGAACCTTCGCGGCGATCGCCTTGTCCAACGCTTCGAGCGCCTGCTGGTTCTGACCGGCCTTCTGGAGCGCCACGATCTGCGTGAACGTGAGCGCCGGGTTTCCGGCGAACTTGGCCAACCCGGTCGCGGCCATCTCGGCCGCCTTCTGGAACTGGCTGTCGGCTGCCATGGCGGCCGCGGAGAGCGAGAAGTAGGTCGTGTCGGCAAACGACGTGTCGAGCTTCACCAGCTCGTCACCCTGCGTGAACGCTTCCTTGTAGTCCTTGGTGGCGAGCAGGATACGCCAGCGGAGACGCAGCAGGTCGGGGTCACCCGGGTTGAGCATGACGGCGGTGTCGACCACCGGCTTGGCGAGACGCGGGTTGGCGACGCTGGCCAGTTCTTCCACCACGTCCTTCTGCAGGCGCGGGTTCTTCGGATCGGTGGCGAGGAGACGCGTGAGCGAGACCACGGCCGAGTCCTGCTGCCCGAGCGCACGATACGACGAGGCAAGGATCGCGAGGCCCGGACGGCTGCGCGGATCGATGGCCACGATTTCCTTGGCAATCGCGAGCTGCTCAGCGGCCGCCGCCTTCTGCGTAATCATGACGTTCGCCATGCAGATACGCGCGAGCGTGGCACGCGGGTACAGCGCGATCCCTTCCTTCGCTGCCGCAATGGCCGCGTCATACTTCTGATCGCGCGCCGAGTTGATGCACTTCTTTTCGGCGTCGAGCTGCTTGCGGGCTTCCTTCAGTTCCTTGGAAATCGCACCGGCGGCATCACCGACGGACTTCACGTCGTACGAGCCGATCGGCTGCACGAGCGAGTTGTCCCGGGCGAGCACCAGATTGGCATCGACCTTCACGCCCGTGGCGGTCTTGGTCACGCTGCCCGTGACGTATTCATCGGCACGAAGCAGCGTCGCCAGCGCACGCTGGTCGTGGGCCTCGAGGGCGTCGGTGATCGGGAAGCCCGACGCTTCGAGCGTGGCATTGATGTCCGTCTTGGGCAGGACATACACCTGCTTGAACGGGAACTCGCTGTTCATGCGCGAGCGCACCGCGTCGGCGGCCTGCACTCCCAAGCCCTTCTCACCAGCCTTGAACACCGCCACGAGCACACGCGTGGCGTTCGGGTCGGGGACCCGATTGTACTGAGCGGACGCAATCGACGGCACCGCGAGGGTACCAACGAGGGCGAGACCGATTCCGGCGAGCGCCTGGAAATGCCGTGACATCAATGTCGTAACCTCCGCACCGTGAGCCGTGGATCCGGCGTAACGCCGGCATACCTGAAACCCGAGTGGCCGTGCGCAAGCCAAGCGGGTCTGGGGGGAACTGCAGAACTTGAGGGGCAGCTGCATACCGTGCAAGCATTCGGCCGAGGCCGACGCCAGTTCGATACGGTACATCACGTTCAGGACCCATCGCGGAACACTGAACGGTCAAGACGAGTGGGCGAAGAGGGACTCGAACCCCCGACATCCTGCGTGTAAGGCAGGCGCTCTAACCAACTGAGCTATTCGCCCGGTGTACGTCAGACCCGCTTCGTCCGTTGAAAAAATACAACGACCGGGGGGGTGCTGTTCCCGCTTGGGGCACAACTTAACCGGATTGTCACGTTCGGCAGCGCTGCGGTCCCATCCTTCGCCGACGGGTATTCCGCTTATCCCTTCAGAATCGCGAGCGGTACCAGAACGACGTATCCGAGTACGAGCAGCAGCGGGGCGATGGTCTCGCCGCCACGGGCGAGGTCCACGTAGCCGACCACCAACGACAGTGCGGCGGCGCCCCAATACAGGAGGGCGCGAGAGCGGGGCTTATCGATCGAAGTCATGGCGCACGATACCGACAGACCAAGGAGCACGGCAAGGGCAGGTTCGGACCGGCCGTGTTTCAGGATACCCCGGGCGCTCCCGATGGTCCCGTGGCCGACCCAACCTCGGCGGTGGAATTCGCTGCCGATCCGGCGTCAAGCAACGCCTGAAGCGCCGACGCTCGCGCCGCCTCGTCCTGGGCGAGGTCCTGGGCCCGCATGGCCTCCAGCTTTCGACGGTCCCGGCGCCGCCGGCTGATATAGAGCGGCAGCAAGATCACCCCGAACAGGCCGAACACAGCGGAGATATTGGTGACCAAGGAGAGCGCTCCGTATCGGCGCCGGGTGCGCGCCTTCCAGTGCATCTCGAACTGTTCGCCCGTCATCCCGTAGGCCTGGCGAGTCCCCTTCTCCAGCGAGCCCGTGGTCTTCCAGTACGTGAAAAAATTTGACAGGCCGTTCACGGGATCGAGCGCCTGCAGCTCGCTCACCACCCGATAGGCCATCGCGTAGCTCCACGTGGCTTCGGAGGCGCCGGCGAAGAATCCCTCCTCCAGTCGATCGAGCGACGGCAACGTGCGCCACACCATGGCCAGCGACGTTTCGAAGGCTTCGTCGCGGGTCCACTCGCCGGCCGCCACGCTGGCGTAGCCCTCGTCAAACCAGCGGGGGGGCAACCGGCCCATCCGCTCATGCAGCGCCAGATGGGCCAACTCATGACGCAGGACGACCACGGGATCACCGGCATCGCTGCCCGCCCGACCGCCCTGAAGCACCAGCCGCTGCTCGTCGGGAATGGCGATAGCGGCCCCCCACTCGGGCGCGTGCGGCCCGACCCACTGCCGAAACCGCTCGGCATTCGGGGCCACCGCGATGAGGACGTGCGCCCGTGGACGCGGCAGCCCCGGGAAGGTGTCCGTGGCCTGCGCGGCGGCGAGCAGCGCGCGGGCCAGGCGCGCGTCACGCGCGTCGGCGACCACGGTGAAACGCCCCGCGTCGAGCCGGATGCCAGGGGCCGACGGCGACTGCGCCAACAGCGCGAGGCCACTCGGCCTCGCGAACAGACACAGCGCCAGCGCCGCGATCGCCGCGACCCGGACGATCAATCGGCGCGCGGCGGCGCTCCGCCCTGCTCTATCTGCCCCAGCAGCTCCGCGCAGCGTTTCCCCCATGGATTGAACTTGTTCGCCTCGGCCCCCGAACGCCACGACGCCATGGCGTCACCACGACGTCCGGCAAACCAGTGCACGCGTCCGAGTTCATACCAGCTCTGCAGCAGGTTGGGTCCGAGCTCGAGCGCCTTCCGGAAGAACGTTTCGGCATCGTCGTACATCTCGCGCTCGCGATAGACCATCCCCAGATACAGATGGGCATAAAGCGTGGCTTTGCGGTCGACATCGAGCCGTATCACGCGCGAGAGATGCTCGATCGCCTCGCCGTACAACCCCTGCCGCAGGCAGAGGTAGCCCACGTTCGTATGAGCCAGCGCGTGCTCGGGATCACGCGCGAGCACCCGCTGGAAGGTGGCGAGCGCGGCGTCATACTGCGGCTGCAGCATCTGCGCCCAGCCGAGCAACGTCTCGGCCTCGTTGCTCCCGGGGGCCAGTTCCAGGGCCCGTCGCAGCGCCACCTCCGCACCGGCCGGATCGCCAAGCGACAGCTTCGACCAGCCTTTCTCGATGAACGTAGACGCGCCGAGATGATCGACCCGTCCCGATCCGGAGAAGGTCGTCGCCCCCGTGGCGGGGTTGGCCAATGCCGTCGCACCATCGAGCTGCTTCCAGCGCTCCACCAGCGCCTTGACGCTGGCCTTGAACGCGAGCGCCGCCGTGGCGGCCGCATCCGCGTCGCGGAAGAGGGTGATGATCTGCTGCTTGAGACGTTCGCGCTCCTCCGGAGCCGGCTGGGCGGCCAGCGCGTCGTGGATCGCATCGAAACGCGTCTGCAGGTCGGAGGCGGTTAGCGACATGGCGCGATCAGCTCACAGAGTCAGCGGAGAAGTCGGACGAGATCAAGCACAAGAACAGTACTCCCACCACGCGTGAAGGTGGCGATGGCGCCGGTGCGATGCGCATCGGGATGATCGGCCGGCAGCGGCAACACCTCGCTGGCATCGACACTCACCACGTCATGCACCGCGTCCACCGGGAGCGCCCACCAGTCGTCGTTCACATGCGCCACGAGTACGCGTCGCAGCCCGACGGCTCCACCGCCGAGGGCGAGGCCGAGCGGCGCGGCGAGATCGGCGTACGGAAGCTCGCGCGCCTCGAATGATAGGCTCGGTGCGCCGGTGGACGGACGCAGCACGCGGTCGATGAGTTCGACCGGCCCGGCCAGACGATGCTCCCCGATCGAGAAACAGACGAACGTGGCACGCTCCACCGCCGCGACGGCGCGACGGCGGACGGCGAACATCGCCGTCGACTTGAACGTGCTCACCGGACGCTCACGCGATCTGCTCCACGTGGTCGTGGGCCGTACCCTGCCCCGCCACGAGTCGCGTGATCGCCGCCGGCAGGTCCTGAAGGGCCACGATTTCGTCGGCGCCGGCCACGCGTAGCGCGGTGTCCGGCATTCCCGGAATCACGCACGAGCTGTGCTCCTGCACGACCGCAAGCCCGCCGGCCTGTCGAATGGCCAGCAGACCATCCGCGCCGTCACGGCCCATGCCCGTGAGCACGACGCCGAGGCACGCCGCGCCGTAGCCGCGCGCGACCGACGTGAAGAGTCGATCGGCCGCCGGGCGCACGCCCCATTCGGTGGGCTCCTGATCGAGCAGCGCGCATGGCGCGCGCGGCGTACCACCCACCCGCAGATGAAAGCCACCGGGTGCCACGTACACGTGACCGGCGAGCAGCGGCTCGCCGTGCATCGCCTCGTGTACCGCCAACCGCGAGATCCCGTGCAATCGGCTCGCGAAGCTGGCCGTGAACCCCGCCGGCATATGCTGCACGATGAGCACCGCGGCATGCGTAAAGCGTGGTAACGACGGAATAAGTTGACTCAGCGCCGCCGGGCCGCCCGTGGATGCGGCGATGCACACGACGAACGACGGGGCCTGCCCATACGCCGGCGGCGAGGCGGCCCGCGCCGGTGAGTGCAGGCCGCGATCGTACGCCGACCCGCGAGCGACCGCATCGGCCGGCACGCCCGAGCGCATTGGCGTTGGCGTTGACACGCCGAGCACCGTGACCACGGCGGCCGCACGCAACGCCTCGAGCAGTTGGTCGCGCACGAGTTCGAGGTCAAGACTGATCGCTCCCGACGGCTTTCGCACGAACTCGACCGCCCCGCGATCGAGCGCACGCAGCGTGGCCTCGGCGCCGCCGTCGCTGCCGCCCGCACTCAACATCACAACTGGCCGCGGCCAGTCCCGCATGATCCGGTCGAGACAGCCCAAGCCATCGAGGTTGGGCATGTCCACGTCGAGCGTGACCAGGTCGGGATCGAGCAGCGGGATCTGCCGCAACGCATCCAGTCCATCACACGCGGTCCCGACCACCTCGAACTCGCCGGTGGATATCACGATGTCGCTGACGAGCCGGCGCATGAACGCGCTGTCGTCCACCACGAGCACGCGCCGGCGTTCGCCGAGGCGTTCGCCGAGGCCTTCGCCAGCCGGAGCGTTAGAGGTGGACATCGTCACCGCGCACGGTGCGGGCGTGGACCCGCCCGGTGGATACGTCGAAGTACACGGAGCGCCCGAAGTCGCCGCCCACCGCTTCACCCACGATCCGAATGTCATGAACAGCGCAGGCCGCGCGCGCCGCCTGCATGCGGGAGCGCATGGGCGGCACCGGCGGTGAGATCGGCGATGCCGCCCGTGTGTTGGGTCATCGCCGTGACACGACGCGCGTGCCGAGCGATCGCCTCATGCCGCGCCCCCCACCAGGGCGTCGTCGCTGGCGGCGACCGGTACGGATTCCGACGGCGTGGAGCGGCGCATCGCCTCGAGATTGGCGCGCACGATGGCGTTGTCCGGGGCGAGCGCCAGCGCCTGCTCCCACGACGACTGTGCCTCAGCCAGCGCGCCACGGCGGTAGTGGATATTTCCGAGTTTGAGATACACATCGGGCCCGTGCGACGGCATCAATCGCACCACGCGCACGAAGGACTCGAAGGCTTCGTCGTAGCGCTGCGCGCGGTAGAGGTAGTCGCCGAGGTTCTTGTGCAGATGGGCGCAGTTCGCATCCTCGAGCAACGCGTGCTCGATCGTGCGGGCGGCCAGCTCATAGCTGCCGCGCCGCTCCTGCACGACGGCCAGATTGTTGTGCAGCGCGGCCGCGTGCGGATGCAACGTGAGGCCCTCTTCCAGCACCACCGCCGCCCGCGCACTGTCACCGCCAAGCGCGGCGGCCAGTCCGGCCACGTGAAACCAGGCGGCCGACGGCTGCCGGGCGCCCCACGCCGTGCGCGCCTCGGCCAGCGCCGCCTCGGCGCCAGCGAGGTCCCCCCCACGCAGTGCGATCGTGGCCTGGGACAGCGCGATCCGCGGGTCGGGTACGACGACGCGGCGCGTGGCGTCATCGAGGAACGCCGCGGCCGCGACGAGGTCGCCGCGCTGTTCGCAGACAAAGGCGAGGTTGTGCAGGACGGCCGCAGGCGCGTCGGGCTCCTGCGAGGCGCGCAGAAACGTGGCGTAGGCGCCCGCCCAGTCCCGCCGTCGCAGCTGCACGAGCCCCAGATGGAAGCGCGACACCCCGTCGGCTTCCCGCAGCTCGAGCACCCGACGGAATTCACGCTGGGCTTCGTCGAGCATGCCGGTGCGATAAAACGCGATACCGAGATTGCGGTGCTCGGCCACGCGGCTCTCCGGTGGCGGCTGACGCCGCGCGGCACTCCGCCCCACGCGCTGCACGTAGCCGGCGGTGAGCAGGCCGAAGACGGCCTGGCCGACTTCGAACTCGCCGAGTCCCGAGCGCTCGATGACCATGGTGAGATCCTGCGTGCCATCGAGCAACAGCAGGATGCGCTCCTGCGTCGCGCTCAACGGGACTTCGCGCTGCGCGAGCCGCGGACCATCGAGCTCGAAGATCAGATCGAGACTCGGTACTTTCTTCGCGATCTGCGTCCACTCGTCGACGCGGCGCGCACCTTCCAGCAGCAGCGAGTCGGCACTGACCGACACGAGGGCCGCGTCGGGCGACTCATCGGCCTCCGGCTCGAACGTGAACGACCCGAGCGACCAGCTGAAGAGGTAGTACACGGCCTCCTCGACCTGCGTCCGATACTCGCCGACGAGCACCTCGCGCTCGAGGAGTCCCTGCGCCAACAGCGCGTGGGCGAGCTCGCGATCATCCTGCGGCGCACGGGCCGCGATGACGCGTGCGAGATCGTCGGGCGTGATCGCGCCGATGCGAACCAGTCGGTCGCCGAGCCGATCGCGACGATTTACCAGCTCGGCGTGCACGATGCGGCCGCTCGCGAAGTGCACGGTCCCAAAGCTGCCCTCACGCGCGACGCTGAGACATCCGGTCTTCTGACCAAGCGCCAACAGCTGCAGCACGTCGGCCAGCGAGGCCTCGCTGAGATTTCCGCGGATCGCCATTACCGGTACTCCTCGATTAATCGTCCGCCGAGGTCCGGCCAGTTCCAGATGGTCTTCTCCCGATCCTCGAAGAAGCGGTCCAGGTCACCCGGCGCGCGCTCCACCAGCTGCTCCACGCGGTGACGTTCGCGCGACTGCAACGCCACCACGAGGCCGCCCTCGAAGCGCGAGCGTAGCCGATCGGCGAGTTCGGGCAGCTCGCGCGGTGGGTGCGTGCTGGTGAGCACGATTTGCGATCCGCGCTCGTACAAATGGTTGAACAGGTGAAACAGTTCTTCCTGCGTGCGCTCCTTCCCCGCCAACACCTCCACGTCGTCGAGAATGAAGACATCCGCGGCGCGGAATCGCAGGCGCCAGCGCTCCATGCCCCCTTCCTGCATGGCCGCGATTAACTCATCCACGAATGCGGTCGCCGACAGGCAGGCCACGGCGGCACGGGCGCGCATGGCATTCCCGAGGGCGTGTGCCAGATGAGATTTGCCGCTGCCCGCTGGGCCACAGATAAAGAGCGGATTGTAGCGGGTGCCCGGATTCACGATCACCGAGTCGATCGCCTTCACGGCCAGCTGATTGGCGCTGCTGATGTCGAGGTGCTCGCGCGTGAACACTGGCGAGGGGGCGGGCAACGGTAAGGTGCTGGCCATCGCGCGCTCCACCAACTGCTGCGCCAGCGGAATCGAGGCCACATCACGGAACGCCGCGTGTCCCCGCAGCGCCGGATCGAGGCTGCTCGCCTGCGCTTCCAGACGGCGAAGATGGTCGATCGCGGCGGTGAACGTGGCGATCAGCCCGTCCACGTCGGGTGCGGTGGGCAAATTCATGGCCCGTTCGAGCACGGCGATGCTGTAGCCCTGACTCTTCCAGCGGGACATCGCCTCGCCCAGCGCCACGCGCCACGGTTCCACCCGCGTCTCAACTTCCTGCAGCACGTCGGCGAGGAACCCCTCGTAATCCGTGCCATCGGGGATAATCGCTTCAAGCCGCGGCGGATGCGACGACACCGGCGCCGGCGACGCCCGCTCGCCCAGTACCGCCCGGACATCAAGGGGCGCAACCGGTGTTCCCTCGAGCTGCTGAAACGCGGAGAGCTTGTTGAGCGCGCCCTTGAGCTCGCGGACATTGCCGAAGGCGAGACGCGCCACTTCGTTCAACACGCCGTCGGCGAACTCCACACCGCGTCCCCCCGCGACGTTGCGGAGGATGGCGAGACGCATCTCGTAGTCGGGCGCCCCGACGTCGACCACCAATCCACCGATGAGTCGCGAGAGCAAACGCTGATCGACATCAGGAATCTCAGACGGCTGCCGATCGCTGGTGAGTACCAGCTGCCGGCCGGAGCTCTGCATGCTGTTGAAGAGGCGCAGCAACTCGGACTGCGTCTCCCGCTGCCCGGTGAGAAACTGCACGTCGTCGAGGATCAGCAGCTCCACCGGCTGATAGTGTTCGGCGAAGCGCTGTCCCTGTCCGCTGGCGATCACGCGGTGCAGATGCTCGGCCACGTCTTCGCCCGAGGTGAACTCGACCCGCAGATCGGGGTTGGCCGCGCGCGCGTGATGCGCGATCGCCGCCACGAGGTGGGTTTTGCCGAGCCCGGAGCCCCCGTACACGAACAGCGGATTGTAGGCGATGCCTAGTGCCTCGGCCACGGCACGCGCGGCCGAGACCGCAAGACGGTTCGACGATCCGACCACGAAGGTGTCGAAGCGGTAGGTGCCGTCGATCGGACCGCTCATGCGCACCTCATACGTCACCGCTGGCGACGCCGGTGAGCATATCCGTGGTCACGAGGCCGGTGTGCAGCGCGGGCGTAAACGGGGGCGTGCGCAACGCGAGGGCCGCGCGGTGCGCGGTCTCCGTGCCCTCATCGGCTCCGAGGCGTTTGAGCACCCGCATGCCGAGTGACCGCAGCGTGTCGAACACGCCCGGGCCATGCAGCGCGTCGCCGGCGAACTCTGGTACCGCGCGGAAGTTCAGCGCCACCGACAGCTCCGCCATGCTGGCGGCCAGCGAGGCGGGTAGGTCCTGCTTGTTGTACTGCATCACGAGGGGCAGACCACGCGCGTCGACACCGTGCTCAGCAAGATTCGCGTGCAGGTCCTTCAGGCTCTCGAGGTTGTCGTCCCAGCGATGCCGCTGACTGTCGGCCACGAACGCGATCCCGTCGGCGCCTTGCAGTACGAGCTGCCGGATCGCGCGGTAGTACGGCTGTCCCGGCACCGTGTACAGCTGGAAGCGGACGCGATAGGCGCCCACCGTGCCGAGATCGACGGGGAGATAGTCAAAAAAGAGCGTGCGGTCGCGACGGGTGGCCAGCGACGTGAGCTCGCCGACCTGCGTCCCCGGCAACGCCGAGTGCAGATAGGTGAGGTTCGTCGTCTTGCCAGACCGTCCAGGCCCGTAGTAGACCAACTTGCAGGTGATCAGCCGTGTGGCATGATCGACAATGGGCATGCGCCCGCTCCTCTTCTCGCCGCCGATGTCGCCGCGCCCGCTGAGCGCGAGGCCACCGCATGTCTCCTACGCCGTTACGGATGCAGCAGCGCATGCAACCGGGCCGTGAGCGCCATCGCCTCGCGCACGCGATCTGCGCCAGCAAACGGCCCAGGCAACCGGAGGGCAGCGGTCCAGTGCGTCATCGCGTCGGCGAAGTCACCACGTCGGGCCGCTTCGTCACCGAGCCGGCACAACGCGGTGGCATCGACGCGCGGTGCGATGCCGACCGTCTCCCCTCGCGGCATGGACGGTTCAGCGGCCTGTGACGCAACCGGTGGCGACGCCATCCACGGCGTACGCCGTCGGGGGAGTCCCTCAGCGGAAATCACCCCCACCTGCACGGGATCGAAGAGGGAATCCTCCTCGTTGCCGGCCGACGTCTCGTCGAGCGTGGCCGACGAGTGCCGCGTGTGCGCCGCGGTAGGAATCCAGAGATCACCGGCGATCTCACGCCGCTCGGGGACCGGAATGGCCGCCATGGCGGGCGGGGTCGGATTTCGCCGCGGTGCCACGGGCCCTTCGCGGAGGGTCAGCAGCCCGGCCCCGATGAGTCCGTGCACCTGCTCCGCCACCTCCAGCACGTCACGCCCGAGCGACTCCGCCAGCCGCCGGAGGTCGCGCTGCCCATCGACGCGGGTCAGGATCTCCCACTGCGCCGGCGCCAGCCGCAGCAGTGGCAGCTGCTGCGGTTCGACGTCCACGAACGCCGGCACCACGCGCGAATGGGGGACTCGGTCCTGGATCCGCGCCCAGCCCTCTGCCCGTTGGGCGGCCTCCATCAGTAGCGGTTCGATGGCCAACCGGATCGAGGCGCCAGTGGGGGCCTGCTCGTCGGCCGGTGCAAACCGGAACACCCCGTCGCGCCAGAGCAGCAGGTCGAGCATGATCGCTTCGACCTCGCGGGCTTCATCGGCCGTGCGCGGAGGCAGGCCCCCGGACGCGTCATACGCACTCCATGCTCCCGCATTGACCACGCTGCCCTGCTGAAAATGCACGGCGGCGTGTCGGCCCTGCAGTGCCGCTTCCAGATGCAGCACCCCCGACTTGCGGCTCAGCGCGAGCAACTGCAGCACCTCGGCGAGACCGAGTTCGCGAAGACGGCCCTCGAGACTCACGATGCGCTCATGCGACACGCGCTCATGCGACACGCGCTCATGCGACACGCGCTCATGCGACACGCGCTCATGCGACACGCGCCGGATCGATCGGGGCACCGCTCCCGTACACCGCGTGTGACAGCGCCTGTCGAGCGCGCTGTACGAAGGCATCCACCTCTCGGACCTGGGCGAGACCGGCCCAACGCGCGAGCGCGTCGCGCGTGCGCGACTGCTGCGCCAGGAGTACGCCGTCGAACCAACGCGCACTCGTATTGTCGGGGTCATGCCGCAGCACACGGTCCACCACGATGCGCGCGTCGTGCGGACGATCTTCGCCAACGAGCACTTCGATGAGCAGCTGGAGCGCGTCGGTATCGGTCGGCCGACGTTTCAGCAGGTCGACGAGAATCCAGCGGGCATCCGCGTGGCGTCGCGCGTCGCGATGGACGCGCGCCAGTTCGAGGACCGCGTCACGCCAGTTCGGCACCGCGGACAATGCCGCCACCAACTCGAGGCGCGCGGCCAGCAGATCGCCACGCTCCCGCAGCACGCGCGCGATCGCCACCCGTGCCGTCGGTCGCGCTGGATCGTGCGCCAGCGCGCGGCGATAGAAGCCAAGCGCCAGCGCTTCGTCGTGCATCGTGGTCGCGGCGTCGCCGGCGAAGTGCAGCAGCGCCGCACTCGTGACATCCTGTCGCAGCAGACGCAGCATGGCGGAGCGCGCCGTCTCGGCGCTGGCCGGATCGCGCTCGGCGTCCGACGCGGCGGCGAAGGCGAACACGGCGAGCACTTCGGGATGATGCGGCCAGACGGCGCCGGCTCGTTTCAGCTGTGCGAGCGCTTCGGCGCCACGACCAAGGAGACAGAGCGAGCGCGCCTCACCCAAGGTGGCGCGCTGCCACACCAGTTGCACGGGGGGCGCCAGGTCAGCCACCGAGGGCGCGTCGACCAGCGTGCGGGCCCGTGCATAGCGATCGAGCGCTTCACCGTGCACGGTGCGCGACGCATAGCCATCAGCGTCGTCGCAGGCCTGCGCGGCGTCGGCGAGCGCCTGAGCCATGGGATCATGGCTGGTCCCGTTCGCAGGAATGGGGCCGGGCGTTGTGGTGGGCAGATCGGGCGACTGCTCCGGGAGGAGTGCCGCCAACTCATCCGCAGGCAGCGCGATCCCGCGCAGCGGCAATCCCCCCCGCATCGCGAGTAACTCAAGCGGACCGACAGCATCCGGACACTCGTGCTGGAGGTCGATCGCGACCGACAGGCGTGACGCGGTGCGTAGCGGCGCGTACTTCATCGCCTGCTGCATTTCACGCGCGGCGCCGTCGGCGTCGCCGAGTCGCTCGAGCACGCCCGCCAGACCGAACCGCGCTTCGGCATGCGACGGTCGACATTCGATCGCCGTCAGGAACGCATCGCGCGCCTCTTCCGTGCGCTCCAGCGTCTGCAACACCGTCCCCATCACCTTCCACGATTCCGCGTCGCGCGGGTGAAAGGCCACCAGTTCGCGCACCACGGTGAGCGCCGCGAGCGGGTCGCGTTGTTCGGCGAACCAGCGCGCCAGATTCAGCCGAGCCACGATCAGTGGGGGATCGAGCTCGGACGCCCGCACGAACGACTCGCGCGCCGCCCGGTGATCACCAAGATCGTCGAGCGCGACACCGAGATTGTTGTACGCCAGCGCATGCCGCGGATCGAGACGCAGCGCCCGGCGATAGCTCTCGGCGGCGCCATGCACGTCGCCGGATTGGTGCATCGCCACGCCATGCTCATTCCACAGTCGCGGTTGTTCCTGCCGCGCGAGCAGCGCGTCGTACCGGACGCGCGCGTCGTCGAATCGCCCCGCGATCACGTCGAGTTCACCGAGCGCATGCTCCGCCAGGCGTGCGTCTTCACCGCTGGCCAGCGACCGTTCGAACTCTCGACGGGCTTCGTCGAAGTAGCCGCGCTGCCGGAAGGCGAGCCCGAGACCGTAGCGGGCGAGCGCGCCTTCTGGCTCCACGCTCATCATGCCGCTGACCGGCGATGTATCGATCGTCATGGGCGCGCCGGCCAGCCCACCCGATTCGATCGACAGATCGATCTGCGCCGTGGACAGCGTGGGGTTCAGCTGTGACGCGACACGCGCGGAAGCAATGGCCGCATCGTGACGCCCCATGTCGCCGAGCACGAAGCCGCGCAGCATATGCGCCTCGGCGCTCTCGGCGTGCTGGGATAGCAGCATGTCGAGACATGCAAGTGCCTGCTCGTTCTGTCCGCGCTGATAGAGGACCTCCGCGAGATGCAACCGGGCGTCGGTGTCGGTGCCACCCAGATTTACGGCGCGTTCGAACCAGCGCTGCGCTCGGCGGAGATCGCCGGCCCGCTGCTCGATCAACCCACGCTCGAACAGCGCGGCTGCGTCATCGGGATCTTCGGCAATCAGCGTTTCGAGCTGTCGGATGGCGGCATCGCTGCGGCCCACCAGCCGCGACAGGCGCGCGCGCTCCAGCGCCGCCGCGCGATCATCGGGATCGGCCGCGACGCGTGCATCGAGTGCGGCCATCCGCGCATCACAGGCGCCCGGCTGCTCGGCCGCGATCTCGAGATTCCGCGCGGCGGTGCGCATGCGCGGATCGATGGCGAGGGCGCGCAGGAACGCATCGACCGCTTCCGCGTGCAGTCCGCGCGCGTGATACAACACCCCGAGGTTGTTGAACGCACCGGGGTCCTGCTGGTCCACACGCTCGATGAGCGCGCGCAGCAGTTCCACGTCGCGGCCAGCCGACATGACGGACGACATGTTCAGCGCGCTCCGGCCGTTCAGGCGAGCCGCAGCGCGCGGAGCATCACCTGCAACGAGGCGGGATCGGGAAGCAGCAAGAAGAAGCCGCGCAGCGACTGCTGCATCTCCATGAGCTGGAACTCGCTTTCGACGCAGAGAATCGCATCGGGATCGGGAGCGAACTCGCCGATCGCGCTGGTCAGCACGGCGGTGGACATGTCGATCACGAGGCTGGGCGGCGACGGCAGCAGCAGCATCCCGAGGAAATCACTGAGCGCGTTCATGTACGCACCACTCAGGATGTTCGCCGCTTCCTTGATCGCGGACGTCTCGAGTTCACTGAACGCCGTGGACGACCCCACCGGACGGCGTAGCATCAGCTCGGCCAGCCGCAGCACCGTGGGTCTCGGGAACACGAGCATCGTGCGGCCGCTGAGATCCCCGAGCATGTGCATCAGGACCGCCGCCACCGGCTCTTCCTCCGGTGCGAACTGCGACGGCAGCTCCTCCATACTGCAGACCGTGATGTTCGGCACCTTGATCATGATCGTGCTGCCGGTCATCTGCGACAACGCTGTCGCGGCGTGACCCGCGCCGATATTGGCCGTTTCACGCAGTGCATCCAGCTGGAGGGTCTTGAGAGACCGGATCGCCGACATGGTCACATCACCTTCGGTCACGAGTCGCCTTCACGGAGTCATGCCACACTACTCACATCGACGATGAGCGCGGGGCTCCCGTCACCGAGGACGGTGGCTCCACTGAACCACGGTCGGGCACCGCGGACGGCGTCCAGCGGCTTGACGACGATGTCTTGCTGGGCGAGGAGCGCATCTACCAGCAGGGCCGTTCTCCGCCCCGCCACCTCGACGATCGCGACATGGCGCACACCGTCCGGATTAGCCACGGCCGGCGCGTGCGGGTCGTCTTCGAAGCGCTGCTGGAGCGCGACAAGCGGAACGATTTCGTCCCGCACCGTGATGGTGAGCGCACCCGTGCGTCGAGACGCGCCGTTGAACTCGAGCACTTCCATCACGTGCGCGGCTGGAATGGCGTAGGTCTCGCCCCCCACCTGCACCAGTAGCGCGCGCATGATGGCCAGCGTCAGCGGTAGCCGCATCGTGAACACGGTGCCTTCGCCGGTGATGGTTTCGAGATCGATCTGCCCGCCGAGGGCGCGTACGCGGGTATTCACCACGTCTACACCCACGCCGCGTCCGGAGAGCGAGGTCACCGATTTCGCCGTCGAGAATCCCGGATGCGCGAGCAGCTGCAACAGCACGTCATCGGCCAGCGTGGTGACCTGCTCGCCCACCAATCCCTGCTCGTGGGCGCGACGTAACACCGCGTCGCGATCGATGCCGCGCCCGTCATCCTGCACCTGGATCACGACGGCGGCCCGATCGCGCGCCGCGCGCAGAATGAGTGCCCCGCTGGCCGGTTTCCCCGCCGCCCGCCGGGTCTCGGCGTCTTCGACGCCGTGATCGAGCGCGTTGCGCAGCAGGTGCATGATGGGGTCGCCAATGGCGTCCAGCAGCGAGCGATCGAGTTCGATGTCGCGGCCCTCCATCGTCAAGTGCACGTCCTTGCCGAGCGCGTGTGCGATGTCGCGCACGAGACGCGGGAACCGATCGAACACCTGCGCCACCGGCAGCATGCGCGCCTGCAGCACTTCGTCCTGCAGCGTCGCCACCAGTCGCGCCGCATCAGTCGCCGCCCGCATCACGGCGCGATCGGGATGTTCCGACTGCTCGATGGCGCGGAGCAGTCGGTCGCGCGTGATCACCAACTCGCCCACGAGATCGAGCAGCGTATCGAGCCGGCGCGCGTCGAGGCGGATCGTGCGGGGCGCCTCACGTACGCGGGCGGTCCCCTGCGCCGGCGTGGGCGTCGCCAGCGTCACCACGACCCGGGCAACATCACCGGCACGCTGCGCCGCCGCGCGGATCTCGTCGTCAGTCGCCGACGACTGCAGGGTGAGTCGGAAGGCCCCATCGAAGAGAGCATCCTGCCAGCGCTCCTGCGGCGGCTCGGTGCGGCGCACGGTCCCCAGCGCGGACAGCTTGGCCAGCACGATCATGGCCCGCACGCCCTTGAGGGGAGAGTCCACCGTGAGACGAATGTCCACCCGCCGCAACGTGCCGAACGACCCGTTGGGGGCGTCGGTGGGAACCACCGCGTCGGTTGGCGTCTCCGCGAGGCTGGCGGCGGCACCCCAAGCGGCGGCGGGCGCGAGGCCCAACCGTTCGACGAACGCGCGCACCACCGAGGTGGGTTCGACGCGACCACTCGAGACTGCATCGACGGCGGCGCGCAGGAGATCGGTCCCATCGAACAGCAGCGCGAGCACATCGCCGCTCAGCGGTTCTTCACCACGCCGCAGCGGCTCGCACCGGCTCTCGAGCGCATGCGACAGCTGCTCGACCGCGGCGTGGCCCATGGCCGCCGCCATCCCTTTGATCGTGTGCACGCCGCGAAACACCGTGGCGAGGTGCGTGCCGGCCATCGACGGGTTGGCGTGCGCGCGTTCGAGCGCGAGCAACGCGTCATCGACCTCCGTGAGATGCTCGCGCGACTCACTGAGGAACAGCGCGGCGTACCGGGCAGCGTCCATGACAGACCTTTCGGCGCGCGCGACCGCGACGCGTTACGCCGCCAGCACGCGATTCACGGCTTCGAGCACGCGACTGGGCTGAAACGGCTTCACGACGAAGTCTTTGGCACCCGCCTGAATGGCTTCGACCACCAGCGCCTGCTGACCCATCGCACTGCACATGAGAATGCGCGCGGCGGGATCGAGCGTCGTGATCTCGCGCACCGCATCGATGCCACCCATGTCTGGCATCACGATGTCCATCGTGACGAGGTCCGGGCGGAGCTGTTGGTAGCGCTCCACGGCCTGGACGCCTGTTTCCGCTTCTCCGATGATCTCGAAGCCCGCCTGAGTGAGAATGTCCCCCACCATGGTGCGCATGAAGATCGCGTCGTCGCAAATGAGTACCGTTCGGCTCACCGTTCCCTCTCGTCGGCTGAATGCAGGTGCCGCGCGCAGAGCGCCACGGCGTCCAGCGGCACGATGCGATCGAGGGTGGCCGCGGACTCGGGTTGGACCTCGAGCGACGCCTCCAGCACGCGGACATCGTGCACGGCATGCACGGCGAGCCCGATGAGGCGCGATCCGTACTCGAGGAGGACGACCGACCCCGCCGTGACGGCACGCTCTCCCGACAGGAGGGCTTGGAGGTCCAGCACGGTGACGATGGCGCCCCGCACGTTGACGATGCCGCGCAGCACCGGCGGACTGCCGGGCACGCGGCGGAGGGCCGCACTCCGGATCACCTCGCAAACCTGCTCGACCGGGATGCCGAACGCCCCCCGGTCGGCCGCGACGACCAGCACCCGGGGGCGCTGGTCGTCGCCGTCGTCGCTAATCGAGGGCGTCGTCGTGATCGTCCGGCTTGTGTCCGGGGAGGACTTCGTCGGTTTTGTAGAACCCGAAGACATCGAGCGGATCCTGGTGCGTGGCGAGTTCCGGCATGAGGCTGACCACCGACAACGAGTGCCGCAGGTCCGCCGGGAGCGGCGAACGCAGGTCGACCGGCGCCCCGGTGATCGGATGACGGAAGCGCAGCCAGGCCGCGTGCAGGAAGTGCCGCTTGCCGGGCAACTCTACCAGGCGCCGTCCCCCCCCTCCCCCGTACGTATCGTCGCCCACCACCGGGTGGCCGATCGCCGATAAGTGCACACGGATCTGATGCGTCCGCCCGCTGTGCAGGTGGGCCCGCAGCAGATCGGCCGAGTCGAAACGACCGAGGCGCACGAAATCGGTTCGCGACATCCGTCCATCAGGGACGATCGTCATCTTGGTTCGGTCCCGTGGATCGCGGCCGATCGGCTTTTCCACCGTGATGTTGTCGGTGGCGAGGTGTCCCCAGCAGAGGGCCACGTACCGGCGCGTGACCTTGCGGGCGGCCAGCGCTGCGCTGAGCGACCGGTGGGCGACATCGGTCTTGGCGACGATGAGCAGGCCCGAGGTGTCCTTGTCGAGACGGTGCACGAGGCCGGCGCGCTCCTCGCTACCACCGTCGGCCAACGGCTCGCCCCGACCGATCAGGGCGTTCACCAGCGTGCCCGTCCAATTGCCCGGCGCCGGGTGCACGACCATACCGGCGGCCTTGTCGACCACCAGCAGGTACTCGTCTTCGTAGACGATATCGAGCGGAATGTTCTCCGGGATGATGTCGCGGCCCGGCGGCGGCGGAATGACGACGTGCAGGCGATCGCCGGCCAGGCTGCGATACGACGCCTTCTCGGCCTTGCCGTTCACGGTCACCTGTCCGGTGGCGATCAGCGTTGCCGCCTGC
The DNA here is from genome assembly GCA_947461225.1 of Gemmatimonadota bacterium. Taxonomy (GTDB): domain Bacteria; phylum Gemmatimonadota; class Gemmatimonadetes; order Gemmatimonadales; family Gemmatimonadaceae; genus Gemmatimonas. Next base: position 45,393 of record CANHJV010000004.1, read on the forward strand.
GTCCGGGACAGCTCGCACCGGCGCGACACCAGCAGATCGAGCCGTTCGCCGACGTCGCCGCTGTCGTCCGTGAGGTCGAAGTCGTGCACCACGTCCGGAGACGCGCTCACGAGGTCGCCGCTTGCTGCTGTGCTTTGTCCAACTGCCACAATGCGATCACGAGACAACCGGCTCCGATAGTAACGGCAGTGTCGGCCACGTTGAACGTCCAGAAGCGGACGTCGCCGAACCCGATGTCGATGAAATCCACGACGCCGTCTCGCAGCCGAATGCGATCGAGCAGGTTGCCGATGGCTCCCCCGACCACGACGGGCACGCCAAAGGCGGCGAGCCGTGAGATCCGGGTGAGGTCGGCCGTGGCGCGAATCAGCACCACGACAATCACGACGCTGAGCGCCGCAAAAATCCAGCGTGACGCGGGACCGAGGTGCATGCCGAAGGCCGCCCCCGGGTTGTACGCGAGCGTGAACCGCACCACATCGCCCATGATCTGATGCGGCATGTGGCGTGGCGCGAGGTACTCGACGGCCAGCGCTTTTGAGATCGCGTCGGCGGCCGTGACGAGCAGCACCAGTATCCAGAAGCGCGGTGTGGACGACGCCGCCGGCACGTCGTTGACGACGGCCGACGCGGTGGCACTACGGGTTGAGTTGGTCATAGCGAGCGGTCGGCGGATTCATGGGAGCTGTCCGCGGCGGCCGCGGCGGCCGCCATCTCGCGCTTCTCCTCGCCCCAGAGCACCAGCGCCAGCAGGAACGCGCCGCCGCTGACGGCCATGTCGGCCACATTGAACGTGGGCCAGCGATGTACGCCGAAGCCAATATCGATGAAGTCGACAACGCCCAGATCGGACCGGATGCGGTCGATCACGTTGCCGAGGGCGCCGGCCGCCACGAGGGAGACGGCCAGCACTTTACGCAGGTCGTCGTGCGCCGTTTGCTGATAAAGCCGCCAGAGGATCACGAGGGCGCCGCACGTGAGCGCCATGAAAATCCAACGCGAGTAGTCGCCCAGATGCAGCCCGAAGGCCGCTCCCGGGTTGTACACGAGTGCGAACCGGAACCAGTTCCCGAACACCGGATTGGACAGACCGGAAGGCGCAAGCGTGGCCACCGCCACGGCCTTGGTGATCAGGTCGAGGACGAGGACAACGAGGAGAACCGGAATTGCGACGAGTGCCTTCACATCAGCCCTTTTTAGCGTCTTCCTCACGCTGCTTGCACGCAAAGCAGTAGCGCGCATGCGGCAAGGCGTCGAGTCGCTCGAAAGCGATGTCTTCCCCACACTGGTGGCACTTGCCGAAGGTTTCGGGCGTCTTGTACAACCGGCGCAGCGCCTGGTCGATGTGAAAGAGGAACCGCCCTTCCTGCGAGGCGAACAAGAACGCTTTTTCGCGTTCCATCGCATCGGTCCCCTGATCGGCCATATGGAACGAGTAGGCACTGGTGTCGCCATCGGCTTCGCCATTCGGACCGAAGGCTTCGCCGTGGTGCCCCAGTTCCTTGAGCACGCGCTTCCGTTCTTCGAGCAAACGCTTTTCGAAATGCTGCAGGTGCTTCTTGGGCATCGGCTTCGACTTCTTCGCGTCCTTTGATCCGGCGTTGGATGCAGCCATTACGACCCTTCCTTGGTGAGCGCGAGGCGGATCGAACGTCCATCGACGTCCACCACCTGCGTCGCGGTCCACGTGGAACCGTTGCCATCTGCATGGAACGGCGAGCCAGCCTCCGTGCCGAGCAGCAATCGCACGGCCAGCACCTCGTCGGCGATCCGGCCACGGTGCGTGGCCACAGCGCCCTCCAGCTCCTCATCCCCGGCGATGGCCACCGTGATGCGGTCACTCACGTCGAGCTGCGCTTCCTTGCGGAGACGCTGCACCTTGCTGATCACCTCGCGGGCCAATCCTTCTGCCCGAAGCTCGGGGGTAATCGTGGGGTCGAGCGCCACGCCATACCCCCCATTTTCCTGAACCACCGCAGCACCCGAGGCGCGACGGATGATGGCGACGTCGTCGGGGGCAATCAAGCGCGACACCCCCTCCACCTCGATCGTGACCGATTCGCCACCGGCCAGCTGGCGGATGAGCTCGACAGGCATGTCGGGGACGGCGGCGGCCACCAGCGGCGTTTCCTTGCCGAACTTCTTGCCGAGGGTGCGGAAGTTGCCCTTCACCTCGAGCGAGACGAGGGCGTCCGTGGACGTCACGAACTCCACCCGCTTCACGTTGATCTCGGACGCCAGCAGGTCGCCCAGCGCCGCCGCCGGTTCGGGGTTCCCGGGCACGACGCACTGCACCGACGGCAGCGGCTGACGCACGTTCACGTCGGCCACGTCGCGGGCGGCCCGCGCCAGCCCCGCCAGGGTCCGGATGTCGTCCATCGCGGCCTCGAGCGTGTCGTCCGTCGGCGTCGGGTGCGCCCGCGTGTACGACGCGAGGTGCACCGACGTGCCGGTGAGCGCCCGATGCACCGCATCGGTCATGAACGGGGCGAACGGTGCCAACAAGCGGCAGGTGACGGCCAGCACTTCGTGGAGGGTGGCGAAGGCGGCCCGGTTGTCGGCGCTGTCGATTTCGTAGAAGCGGGCGCGCGACTGCCGCACGTACCACTTCGAGACGTCGTCGTCCATGAACTGCATGACGCGACGCGCGGCCAGCGTGGCGTCGTACATGTTCAGGTGCCCATCGACTTCGGCTTCCACGCGGGTGAGACGCGACAGAATCCAGCGATCGAGCGCCGGGCGGTCGGCCACGGCCGGATCGTTCGCACTGGGTGTCCACCCGAAGTTGGCGTACTGCGCGAAGATGCCGTTGTACACGTTGCGGAACGTGAGCAGGAACCGTCCCGCCGTTTCGCGGATCGCGTTCTCGTCGAAGCGACGCGGCACCCACACCTGACTGGTCCCCACCAGGAACAGACGCACGGCATCGGCCCCGTGGCGCTCCAGGACTTCCCACGGGTCGACGGTGTTGCCCTTGCTCTTGGACATCTTCTGCCCCTGCGCGTCGAGCACGAGGTCGTTCACCACCACGTGGCGATACGGCGCGGCCGTGCGATCGGCGTTGTTGGGCAACGCATCACCCAGCCCCGTCGCGATCGCGATCAGCGAGTAGAACCAGCCGCGCGTCTGATCCACGCCTTCGCAGATGAAGTCGGCCGGGAACTGCGCCTCGACCTTATCGTGGTTCTCGAACGGATAGTGCCACTGCGCGAACGGCATCGAGCCCGAGTCGAACCAGGTGTCGATGACTTCCGGCACGCGACGCATGGTGCCCTTCCCCGACGGGGCCGGCCACGTGTACTGGTCGATGTGCGGCTTGTGCGGATCGAAATCGTCGGGCAGCGGCCGGCCAATGCGCGCGGCCAGATCGGCATAGCTGCCGATCACGTCGATTTCGGTGGCGTCTTCGTCATTCACCCACACCGGCAACGGCGTGCCCCAATAGCGGTCACGCGAGATCGCCCAGTCCACGTTGTTGGCCAGCCACTCGCCGAAGCGACCGGTGCCGACTTCGCTGGGATGCCAATCGACTGCCGCATTGCGTGCCATCAGGCTCTCACGCACCGCCGTGGTGCGCACGAACCACGAACCGCGCGCGTAGTACAGCAGGGGCGTGCCACAACGCCAGCAATGCGGATACGAGTGCGTGAACGTGCTGGCCTTCCACAGCACGTCGCGCTCGCGCAGCACCTCGATGATACGCGCATCGGCCTTCTTCACGAACACGCCGCCCACTTCCGGCACATCGTCGGTAAACTCACCGCGCGCCGTCACGGGCTGCAGGAACGCGAGTCCGTGACGCTGTCCGGCGGCGTAGTCGTCGGCACCAAAAGCCGGCGCCATGTGCACGACCCCGCTGCCGTCGTCCGCGCTCACGAAGTCTTCCGTCACGATCACTTCATGGCGGCCCTCTTCGGGGTACGGCACCCAATCCAACGGACGGCGATACCGCTTACCCGACAGCTCCGCGCCGGTCATCTGTCCGGTCACGTCCCACCGATCGGCCCAGTCGGCACCGAGCACCCCCGGCACGCGTGCCTCCGCGAGGATGATCGTCCACTCGGCGCCCGTCTTCTTCCGCAGCTCGACGTACACGAGCGTGGGATTCACGGCGAGCGCGGTGTTCGACACCAGCGTCCACGGCGTGGTGGTCCACACCAGAATGCGACGGCGCTGCGCCGGGGCGTTGCCCTGCGCATCGAGCAGATCGAGCGCCACGTACACGCTCGGATCCTCGACATCGTCGTAGCCCTGCGCCACTTCGTGGCTGGACAGCGCGGTGCCGCAACGTGCGCAGTACGGCAGGATCTTGTGACCGCGCACCAGCAGCGACTTCTCGTGCAGCGTGCGCAACGCCCACCACACCGACTCCACGAAGTTGTGCGAGTACGTGACGTACGGGTCGTTGTAGTCGAGCCAATACGCGGTGCGCTGCGACAGCTTCTCCCAGTCGCCGCGATACTTGAACACGCTCTCGCGGCAGCGACGGTTGAACTCCGCCACGCCGGTCTGTTCGATCAACTGCTTACCGCCCAGCTTCGCGATCTCCGACGGATCGACGCCCTGCCGCGCGGCCTCTTCACGCTGCAGCTCCTTTTCGACTTCGATCTCGACCGGCAGTCCGTGCGTATCCCACCCAGCCTTCCGCGGCACGAAGTACCCCTGCATCGCGCGATGGCGGCAGAAGAGGTCCTTGATAGTGCGCGAGAAGACGTGGTGAATGCCCGGGCGCCCGTTGGCCGTGGGCGGCCCCTCGTAGAACACGAACGGCGTGGCACCGGCGCGCGCCGCCTGTGCCTGCTCGAACAGGCGCTCGGCCTCCCAGCGGGCGAGCAGTGCCTGCTCGAAGGCGTCGGCGCCCGAGTCGGGAAGCAGCGGATACGTGGCGGAGTCCTGCGGTGCAGTCATGAGAGCGGGTAATTCAGGGCGTTCAGGCAGACGGCGAAATAGCGGACCGTCGTGATCACAACCGGGCGATGACGCCCGTCACGACGGCAGCCAACTTGGGTTCGGCGGAGCGGGCCACGCCCACGATCTGGGCAAGACTGGCCGGTTCGAGCGCATCGGGCAGACACTGGTCGGTAATGATGGACAGCCCCAGCACGCGCATACCGCCGTGCAGCGCCACGATCACTTCCGGCACCGTGCTCATCCCCACCACGTCGGCCCCGATGCCACGCAGGAAGCGGTATTCGGCGCGGGTCTCGAGATTCGGCCCCTGCACCGCCACGTACACACCTTCCCGGAGCGTGATGCCGTGCTGCGACGCCACGTCGCGCGCGAGGACGCGCAAGGCGGGATCGTACGGCTCCGACATGTCGGGAAAGCGCACCCCGAGGGTATCGTCGTTCGGTCCGATGAGCGGATTGTCGCCAAGCAGATTGATGTGATCGGCGATCACCATGAGATCGCCGGCGGCCCACAACGGATGCATCCCGCCGCACGCGTTGCTCACGATGAGCGTGTCGGCGCCGAGCGCGCGGAGCACGCGCACCGGGAACGTGACCTGCTGCAGCGAGTAGCCTTCATAGCGATGAAAGCGCCCCTGCATGGCCACCACCGTCTTGCCGCCCAACGTGCCGCACAGCAGGCGACCCTGATGCGATTCGACCGTGGAGAGCGGGAAGTTGGGCAGCTCCCCGTATTCGATGGTCTGCTCGATCTCGATCTCGTCAGCGAGGCCGCCGAGGCCGGTGCCGAGGATGATCGCGACATCGATGGGGCGCGGGAACCGCGCACGCACCGCCTGCGCACACGCTTCGATGCGCTCACGGGCGTGCAATCCGAGCGCCGGATGCGACAGGCCAACGGCGGTGTGTTCCTGCGTGTCGGGGAGCGCCGGACGCGAGTGCTGCGGTGCGTTCATGCGTCGTCCTCGACGACATCGAGCCACGACGGCGTGGGGGCAGCGGGCCGTGGGGGCAACTCCCGAATCTCCTGCACCACCGACGGCTGGTCGCGCACCGCCGCCATGGTGCGGGGCGTGGTGAAGTCGGGGAGCGGCTCGGACTCCGCCGCGTTCAGCTCGGTGAGCTGGCGCTCGAGATGATGACGCAGCTGCGCGAGGTAGGTACGACGCGTGCGCCAGAGCGCCTGCACCTCTTCCTCGGAGCGGCGCAGCTCGTCGCGCACCGTCTGCAGCAGCTTGTCGGCCTGCGCCTGCGCTTCACGCAGAATCAGCTGGGCCTCGCGCTCGGCCTGCTCCTTGATCTCGCCGCGCAGTTGCTGGGCGCTCACGAGCGCTTCGTTCAGCGCCTTATCGCGCTCACGAAACGTCTTCAACTGCTCGTGGAAGTTGTGCGCCTTCTGGTCGAGCTCCTGGTTGGCGCGCGACAGACGCTCCAGCTCCTCGGCCACCTGCTCGCGGAACTGGTCCACGCGTGCGCGGTCATAGCCACGCAATGCGTTGCCGAAATCGAAGCGCCGCGCGTCGAGCGCGGTGAGATGGAAGCCTTGAGAGCCGTCGTCCGCCATGCGAATTCCCGGATGAATCAGGTCCGACTGCCGAACAGCACTGTGCCCAGCCGTACATGCGTTGCGCCTTCTTCGACGGCGACTTCGTAGTCGCCCGACATCCCCATGCTCAACCACTCGGCCCCGAACCCGGCCCCCTGCAACTGCGTTCGCGCGTCCCGCGCGCCACGGAAGACGGCGCGCAACACCGACTCGTGCGCATCGAACGGCGCCATGGTCATGACTCCCCGAACCCGCAGATGGCGGCAGGCATGGAGGCGCTCCGCGACGGTGGGCAGTTCGTCCAGCGCGAAGCCACTCTTGGTGCCTTCGCCGCTCACGTTCACCTGCACCAGCACGTCGAGCACCCGCTGCGCCTCGCCAGCCGCGTCGTTGAGCGCAATGGCAAGCCGTTCGCTGTCGAGACTGTGCACGAGATCGAACTTCGCGGCGTTCTTCGCCTTATTGCGCTGGAGGTGACCAATCAGATGCCAACGGACCGGCACCGTCACCTGCGCCCTCTTCGATTCGGCTTCCTGCACTTTGTTTTCGCCCACATCGTGGACGCCAGCGTGCCAGGCCGCCATGACGGCGTCGGGGCCGTGGGTTTTCGTGACGGCGATCAGGGTGACGTCCTGCCCGTGTCCTCCCCGTTCGCGTGCCGCGGCGATGCGCTCACGAACCTCCGCCACCATCGTTGCGACATGGTCCGAAATTGGCATAGCACATAAGGTTAGGGAGCATTGCACGACGACACAAGTAACGGGTCGTCGATACGCCGCACTTGCGTACAGCGCAACAGCGCCTGCATCTGCGCGACCGCCGGATCGGCACCGGCCGGGATGGGCGCCAGCACCGACCGAGGCAGCTGTTCCCGCGCCCGTGCCAAGGCGGCGGCGTCGAGCGCAATCGCGCCAGGCGCGGTACTCGCCGATGGCGCATACACCAGTCCCTGCAACGCCCAGCCCTGCGTCCGGTCCACCCGGTTACGATCGGCGCGGGCCAGCAAGGTGCTCACACGCACCTCGCGTCCGTCGTCGGTGGCGTGGATCATGACCGACCGCAGCGTGGCCTCCAGCCCCGGCCAGCTACCCACCGCTTCCGAGGGGAGCAGGCGCCGTGCAGCGAGCGCGGCCCGGTACCACGTGGCCCCCAGCAGCGGCACGGTGACGACGGTCACATCGGACCGGTAGTCCTCCACCTGCTGCAGATACCAGAGGGGAAAGGTGTCGTTGTCGCCGCCCGCGAGGAGCACGCCTCGCTGCGGCACGGCATCCAGCAGCAGTCGGGCATAGGTGCGGGGCATCATCGCGATCGGTTCGCGCGTGCGATCCATCACCTGATTGTTGGCCACCAACGGCACCGCCCCGATCAGCAACGGCAGCGCGGCGATCGGTGCCGGCAGGCGTTTCGCCATGGCGGCCGAGATCGCAGCGAGCCCCGCACCGGCCAGCAATCCCCAACTCCAGAAGCCGAGCACGAAGAAGTAGTCGCGCTCACGCGCCTCGTGCACCGCGCCCGCCGCAATGAAACTGCCGCCGAAGGTTGGACCGGCGCGCATGTTGAGCCAGAAGGCCACGCCCATGGTGCCGGAGATCAGGAGCACCAGCATGGCGCGACCCACCCGTGCCTCGTAGCGCCAGACGGTGCGCAGCCCAAGCGCCGCCAGCCACACGAACGACAGGGTGAGCAGCGTGCGCGGTACCGACGGCGTGGGGAACGGATGCACGCCGAACGCGACCTGCCAATCAGCCCACTCGAAGACGTTCGCCAGTTGCAGCCAGAGCGGCGCCATGCGCGGCAGCAAGCCCGCCACCTGATACTGCTCGCGACGAAGGACCGCCACGAGCGCCCGCAGCGAGTCGGGGTGGCCCGATGCGAGTTCCGGTCCCGCCGCAGAGAGCAAAGGCAGCACCGCGACCGCCGACACCCCGAGCAGCGCCAGCGCCCCCCACCCGATCACATCAACGACGCGAACACGCGGACCTGCCCAGGCGAACACCAGCGCCGCCGGCAACGCCACCAGCACGCTCAGATGCAATGGGATCGCGATGGCGGCCACGAACACGATCAACGCGCGCGCCCGCCGACGCGTCCGATCGGACACGCCCGGACGCCCGGCCCACTCGCCGACGGCCAGCATGAGCGCCGAGAAGAGCAGCGACACCGCGTACACTTCGGTTTCCGTGGCATTGCTCCACACCGTGGTCATGGTGCCGGCGATCACGGCACCCACCACCGCCGCGCGCGAACCGACCCATCGCTGCAGCATCGAGGCGCCGACGCCACCCACCAAGGCACTCGCCAGGACCGAGACCATGGTCACGGCGCGTGCCGGTCCGGTGTTCGAAAAGGCCTTCGACACGACGCGCGCGATCAGCACCCAGAGCGGCGTGCCGGGCGGATGCGGAATACCCAGCGTGCGCGCCGCCGTCACAAGCTCCGACGCATCCCAGAAGGTGAGATCCGGCGCGGCCGTGGCCAGATACGCCGAGAAGAGCACGACCATCGCGAGGACCGGGGCGATGACCGTCCGGGGCATCTGAAATCGCGCCCGAGGGGTGGGCGACGTCATTCCGCGGATTTCACCAGTCGGCCAGCCAGCAGATCACGCACTTGCACTGGCGAGAGCCGCACCTGCAGCGCACCATTGCGCGCCACGGAGACCACGGCGGTTTCCTCGGACACGACGATGACGATGGCGTCGGTCTCCTCGGCCAACCCCAGCGCCGCCCTGTGGCGGGTGCCGAGGGATCGGTTGGCCACCGCCCCCTGCGACAACGGCAAAATGCAGCCGGCGCCCACGATGGTGTCACCGCGAATGATCACGGCGCCATCGTGCAGCGGGGAGTACGGCGTGAAGATCGTGGTGAGCAGGTCGGCCGAGACTTTCGCCTGCAACGATGACCCACTGTCGATGAAGTCAGCGAGCGGCACGTCACGCTCGATCGCGATGATGGCGCCCACCCCCGAGCGCGACAGCCGATCGACCGCATCGGCGATCTCGTCTTCCACCGGCCCCTGCTCGAGGCGCTTGAAGAGCCGGGTCACGGGCGTCTGTCCGATGTGCGCCAGAGCGGCGCGCAGTTCGGGCTGGAAGATGATGAGCAGCGCGAACGCACCATAGGTGAACACCAACCCCAGGAGGTAGGTGATCATGGTGAGTTGCAGCAGCGACGCGACCGCGTAGGCCGTCACCAGCACCACCACACCGCCCAGAATTTGGAGTGCGCGGGTGCCGTGAATGAGCAGCAGGACGCGGTAGAACACCAGCGCGACGACCCCGATTTCGAGGCCGTCGCGCCATGTGAACTGCGTCGTGAACTGCATCACCTGCACGTTGCTGAGATCCGTCACGCCGGACCCGCGCAGCGATTCCACAACTGATTACGCAGGCGCGATTTCCGGACCGCCCAGCAACGGCGGCAGGATCGGACGGGCCACCGGTGCCGCCGGTGCGGACAGCGGCTGCGTGGTCATCGGCATGTCAGGCGGCAGGCGCGGCGGCAATTCCTTGCCGGCCTTGAGCAGCAGGATGTCGTCGCGCGTGAGGGTCTCGCGCTCGAGCAGCTGCGTGGCCACGATGTCGAGCAGCGAGCGATGCTCAGTGAGCACGGCGACGGCCCGGGCATGCGCCTCGAACGCCACGCGCTTCACTTCCGAATCGACCAGCTGCGCCGTCTGTTCGGACACTTCGCGGCGCGACTGGATGTCACGACCGAGGAAGAGCTCCTGCTCCACGTCACCGACCAAGATCGGTCCGATGGTATCGGACAGGCCCCACTGCGTGACGTAGCGACGGGCGATGCTGGTGGCCTGCTGAATGTCGCTGGCGGCACCCGTGGTCACGCGGTTGTGGCCGAACACGATTTCTTCGGCGGCACGACCACCGTACGCCATCACCAGCTTCGCTTCGAGCTGCTCGCGGGTGACCGATACGCGGTCATCCTCGGGGAGCGTGAAGGCGATGCCGAGCGCCCGACCGCGCGGCACGATGGTGACCTTGTGCAGCGGATCGTTGCCGTAGACCATCATCGCGCACACCGCATGCCCGGCCTCATGGAAGGCCGTGAGGCGACGCTCGTCGTCCTTCATCACGAGGGACTTGCGCTCAGCGCCCAGCATGACGCGATCCTTGGCTTCTTCAAGATCGCTCATGAAGATCTTGTCGTGCCCCTTTCGAGCGGCCAGCAACGCGCCTTCGTTCACGAGGTTGGCGAGGTCGGCACCGGCCATACCGGGCGTTCC
>CANHJV010000005.1 GCA_947461225.1 Gemmatimonadota bacterium
GTGCAAGGGAGGGGCCAGCAGATGGGGCCACGGCCGACGGGAACGGCGCGCGCGATCGCGGCGCGCACCGGGCGTCGGGGAGCGTTAGGCCAGCATCGACGCCAGTCGCCACGCCAGCACGGCGGCCGACGCCGTACACAGCAGGTTGACCTCGTCGTTGCCAAGCCATCGCCAGCCTCCGCGATGGCGGGTGCTCATGCCGCAGGAGTGGCGCATCTGTTCGGTCGGGGTCTCACAGGAGGGGCACCAGCGCCGTTGCTGCAGCAGCGCCCCCGCGACGGTATCGACGACCGCGCCGAATACCCCTGCGACCGCCACGATCCACCAGTGTGGAGCCGACACAAGCCCGATCGCCACCGCCACGGCCGTCAGGCCGAGCGCACTGCCCACCATGGACACGCTCCCCGCTAGGCTGACCGCGCCCGACGTACCCGTGGGGACCGGGCGGCCGGTACGCACGGAACGCGGTGCGCCGCCGATCCAGGTCCCGATCTCGGTGGCCATGGTATCCGCGCCGGCGGCGGCGAGTGCCGCCGCGCCCCACACGGCGGCGTGGGCGGCCAGATCCCCCCGAAGCAGGGACAGGGTGGCCGCCGCGGCAAAGATGCCACCGTTGGCCATCACCTGGGTCGCGTCGCGCTGCCCGCCTTTCGCGACGATGCCCGCCGTGCGCGCCTCCTTACGCGCGCGCCCCAGCCGTGTGCCGAGCGTCACCCACGCGAACCACACAATCAGGAAGCCGCCCCAGCTCCAGCCGGCGTGCAGGGCGATCGAGCCGACCACGGCGGCCGCGATCGCGCCGCTGGGGCGCAGACTTCCTTTGGACCACGCGGTGGCCGCAATGACCGTCGCCAAGCCGATCGCCACGGGCGCAGACGGACCCGCCACGCTCCCCCACGCGGACAGGGTCGCCGCATGCCGTGGGATGTCGGCGAACTCGGTGAGGGACGCGACCGGCGCGTCGGGTGGGAGATGCTGATCCATCGATGGAACACGAAGCCTGCGGAGTCGCCGTCGCGCAAGCGCACGAGCCGCGCACTGGACCGGGCGGTCCTGCCGAGCTCGTTGGGTTCGGTGTGTCTTTGTGTCGTCCCGCGCTTGTAATCGTGACTGTCGACACGTTAGCATCCACCGCGTGTCCTCTCTGATTGACGGCCGGCCCGCCCGCGCCACTGCCCCGGCTGAATCCACGTTGGTGTTGTCCGGCAAACCGCTCGACGCGCGGCTCCCGCTGGCGCTGCTCGAGGCCGTCAAGGCGATCGATACGCCGGAAGCGGAACTCGATGCCGAGCTGGTGCATGAGCTGCGCAACAAGCGGCTTGGCCTCAGCGACACCGTCTACCACCAGATCCGCCGCTACAGTGACGCGGTCCGCGCTCGCCAGCGTGTGGGGTTCGACGAAGTGCTCGCGCTGGCGCGCCTCATTGGCCGTCGTCCTGATGCCGACCTGGCGTTCCGCGAAGCCGGACGGCGCTGGGCGCTCTCGTACGTGATGACGATCAGCGGTCTCCAGCGCAGCGCGGCCCGTTCGCTCCCGTCCTTGATCGGGCGACCGATCGCCTTGCGACTGCTGCGGAAGCTGTCTCGGCGGTATATGAACGGCGTCCTCATGCGTCAGGGCAGCACGTTATTGCTCGACGTGGAGTCGCCCGTCACCGCCGACGCCGCACCGCGTGCCGCCGGCTGTGGCCTCTACGAGGCGGCCTTCAGGGAAGCGCTCCTCCTGCTGGCCGATGCCGATGGAGCGATCGAGCATGTGATGTGCCGTACGCGCGGTGATCGCCACTGTCAGTGGCGCGCCGAGTGGCGTCGCCGCTGATTTGTGGAGAGGCTCCGCCGAATCGTCGGCGGGGCGTCGTAGGTGTACTGTTCCCGACATCCCGACTGCCATGTTGACCCCCGAAATGCTGCCGCGTCTGCAGCAGTTGCTTGCCGACGCCGATCTCGACGGATGGTTGTTGTACGACTTCCGCGGTACGAACGCCATCGCATCGGGACTGCTGGGCTTCGACGGCCTCGTGTCGCGCCGCGTCTTCGCGCTGATTCCCCGCCACGGGCTGCCGATCGGTATCGCGCACGCGATCGAACCCGGCCCGTGGGCACAGTGGCCGAAGGCGTGGCCGCTGCGGACCTACAGCGGTTGGCGCGCGCTCGAGGCGGAAGTGGCATCGCTGGTACAAGGCAAGCGGGTGGCGATGGAGTACTCGCCGGGGGACGCGATCCCGTATCTCGACCGCGTGCCGGCGGGCGTGCTGGAAATGGTGCGTGCGGCCGGCGCAACGGTGGTGTGCTCGGGTGATCTCGTGTCACAGATCTACGCGACGTGGACCCCTGAGCAGCTGCGCTCGCACGAGCGCGCCGCCGAGCGCATCATGCACATCGCCCACGATGCCATCGCGTATGCCGGCGGGATGGTCGCGGCGGGCACGCCGGTGGCCGAGCATGAGGTGCAGGCGCGCATTCTCGAGGCGTTTGAGCGCGCCGGACTCGAAACGCATCACGGCCCCGATGTCGCCGCCAGCGAGAATGCGGCCAATCCGCACTACATGCCGTCGGCGGCCACGCCCCGGCTCATTCAGCGCGGCGATACGCTGTTGATCGACTTGTGGGCGCGCGAGAAGCACGTCGGTGTGTACGCCGATCAGACCTGGATGGCATCGATGGGCGCCCCGACGGAGCGCGTGGTGACGGTCTGGGAGGCGGTGCGCGATGCGCGCGACGCGGCGCTCACGTTGCTGCAGGGCCGGATCACCGCCGGCCTCCCGGTGCGCGGCGGGGAAGCTGACGACGCGGCGCGCGCCGTCATCGAGGCGCGTGGCTTCGGCCCGCAGTTCTGGCATCGGACCGGGCACAGCATCGACTCGCGCGAGCTGCACGGGTCGGGGCCGCAGATCGACAATCTCGAATCGCGCGACGATCGCCTGCTCATTCCCGGCGTCGGGTTCTCGATCGAACCGGGTATCTACCTGCCCGGCGAGTTGGGGGTGCGGTCGGAAGTGAACGCGTACGTGGCCGAGGATGCGTTGCTGGTCACGCCGGGCGTGGTGCAGCGCGACCTGATCGTGGTTTGACGGCTCGCGTGCACGACGGTCGTTCAATGGTGCGGTTCGCGCCGCTGGTGGTGGCGCTGGTGGTGGCGCTGGTCGCGTGCGGCGAGTCGCGCACGACGAATGAGGCGAACGGACGCATTGCCGACGTGTCGGTGACGCCCGGTTCCGATCATGCGACCGCCGTGCCGCGCGACAGCGGGGTGCTGTCGCTGGCGCGGGCGGCGGGGGGCGCCGACGGCACGCAGTACACGGTGTCGGCACAGGCCAGCAGTGGATTCATCGTGGGCAAGATCGGCGGTGGCGAACCGCGGGACACGAGCATCGCGCCTACGCACGATCTCTCGGTGTGTCGTCCGTTCACCGAGTCGCTGGTGCCCAGTCGCGATGGTGGTGTGGGCAACAGTGTGGTGTGGCTGGTGGGCGTCGCCACCGGACCGCGTGACAACGCGCCGCGGCGCGTTCGCGTGATGCTCGACGGCTGTCGCCTCGATCCGCGCGTGCAGCGGGTGGCGGCCGGCGGTACGGTCATGATCACGTCGCGCGATGCCATGATGACGCGTCTGCAGTTCATCGACGTGGGCGGCGTGTCGTCGTCACGCGGCACGGCCCTGTTCAACGACGCGGGGCAGGTGGTGCCCACCAGCGACGCGGCCAAGGCGCCCGGGCTCGTGCAGATTCGCGATGATCTGCATCCGTGGGTGCGCGCCTACCTGGCGGTCACGCCGCATCCGTTCGTGGCGGTCACCGCGGCCGACGGGCGGTTCCGCTTCGACAATATCCCGCCGGGATCGTATACGCTGGTCGTGTGGCACGAGCGCTTCGGCACCAAGCAGCAGCGCGTGCGGGTCGATGCACATGTGGAAACGCGGGTGGAGCTGGCGTACTGAACTGCTCTGGACTCGCGGCGCGGCCCGGCCACTCACGTGAGTGGGGAGTTGTGAGTTCACGTGAGGAGTCGTGAGTGGGCGAACCGTCGTGGCTTGACCCACGACTCCAAACGTCAACGCAACACGCCGAACTCACCCGCCTACGCAGCCGCCACACCGTCAGCCGATCAGCTCAGCTGATGCAACCGCGCAAACAGTCCATTCTCGCGCCCCAGCAGTTCGTCGTGACTGCCGGTCTCCACGATGCGGCCGTGGTCGAGCACCACCACGCGGTCGGCACGACGTACGGTGCTGAGACGGTGCGCGATCAGCAGCGTGGTGCGTCCCTGCAGGAGCTGTTCGAGCGCCTGCTCCACATAGCGTTCGCTCTCCGTGTCGAGACTCGACGTGGCTTCGTCGAGGATCACCACCGCGGGATCCTTCAGAAACACGCGGGCGATGGCGATTCGCTGTCGCTGACCGCCGGAGAGCTTCACGCCGCGCTCGCCGACGCGCGTGTTCCACTGCTCGGGGAGCCGTTCGATGAACTCCCACGCGTGCGCGGCCTGCGCCGCCCGCAACACCTCGGCGTCGCTGGCATCAGGGCGCGCATAGGCAATGTTCTCGCGAATCGTCCCGCTGAACAAGACCGGCTCTTGCGGCACGATGCCGATCGACGTGCGCAGCGAATCGAGCGAGAGCGAGCGGATGTCGATGCCGTCGAGTGTGATGCGTCCCGAGGTGACATCCCAAAAGCGCGGTAACAGACTCGCGATGGTGGTCTTACCGGCGCCCGAGCGCCCAACCAGCGCCACGACCTCGCCCGGCGCGATCTCGAGAGAAATATCCTGTACCACGTCGGGCAGGTCGGGCTGATACCGGAACGCCACCGCCTCCAGCGTCACCGCACCGCGTACCGGCTCGGTGAACCGATGCGGATGCTCCGGCTCGCGCACCGTGGGCTCGGCATCGAGCAGTTCGAACACCCGAGTGGCGGCGCCGGTGGCTTCCTGAAAGTTGCCGAACAAGGTAGCCAAGGTGCCGACCGCCGCCGCGACGAACAGCGCGTAGAACAGGAACGCCACCAGCGTGCCGGCCGTGAGCTTGCCCTCGACCACCTGCGCGCCGCCCTGCCACAGCACCGCCGCGACCGAGCCGAAGGCGACGAACCCCACCACGCCAAAAAAGAGTGCGCGGATGCGCGCGCGATAGACCGCCACACCCACGAGATCGTGCAACAGCGCGCCGAAGCGCTGAGTCTCGATCCCTTCACGCGTGAAGCTCTGCACGGTGCGAATGGAGCCGAACGATTCGTCGGCCATGCCCATCGCCTCACCGATGCGGTCCTGCACGCTCGTGCTGGCTTTGCGCAGCGCGCGGCCGAAGGTGAACGCCGCGCCGACCACCAGCGGAACCACGGCCAGCGTCGTGAGCGTGAGACGTGGGTTCGTCACGAACATCATCACGATGCCGCCAATCAGAAACAGCGTCTGACGCGACAGTTCGGAGATCCACGTGCTGAGCAGCGACTGCAGTAGCGCCAGATCGCTGCTGAGACGACTGGTGAGTTCGCCGGTGCGGCGCTCGGTGAAGAAGGCCGGCGACAGTCGGATGAGATGCGCATACGTCTGCTCGCGCAGCGCGGCGACAATCCGCTCGGTGGAGGAGCTGAGCAGAAAGACCTGTACGAAGTTCGCGACGCCCTGCACCGCGAAGACGCCCAGCAGCCCGAGGGCAATGCGGTCGAGTGCGCCGCGATCCTTCAGCTCGAACGCGGCGTCGAGCAGGTACCGCAGTACGGCAGGGAACACGAGCCCCGCCGCCGCTGCCACCACCAGAAAGAGAAACGCGACCACCAGCCGCAACGCGTACGGCCGCACCAGCGGCGCGAGACGCGCCAGCGGACGAAGTCCCAGGCGCGGGCGCGGTCGCGCCGACGCGCGGTTGCTCACCGCGTGAGCGCCCGATCGACCGCCATCGCGAGGAAGAGCAGGGCCAGATACAGCAGCGAATACTTGTAGACCCACCACGCCGGACCGGTCCACGGCTTGGAGGCCCGCGCGGCGAAGAGCACCTTGAGCACGCCGCCCATCAGCAGCGCATTCAACACGATCGCCGACAGCAGATACAGCGTGCCAAAGGCGCCGAACAGCACCGGCAACAAGGTGAGCGCGATGAGGATCACGGTGTACCACACCATTTGATGCATCGTCTCGCGTTCACCCCAAACCAGCGGTGCCATCGGGACCTTGGCGCGCCCGTAGTCCACCTGCTTGAGGAGGGCGAGTGCCCAGAAATGCGGCGGCGTCCAGTAGAACACGATCAGGAACAGGCACAGCGCGGACACATCGAGCGTGCCGGTCACCGCCGCCCATCCCACCAGCGGCGGGAACGCACCAGCGGCGCCGCCGATCACGATGTTCTGCGGCGATGACCGCTTGAGCCACCGCGTGTAGATGAATACGTAGAAATAGAATCCGGCCAGCGCGAGGCCCGCCGTGAGCACGTTCACGAACTGCGCCAGCATCCACGTGGCGAAGGCCGCGCAAGCCACCCCGAAGGCCAGCACCTGAATCGGCGACATCCGCCCGCTCGGAATCGGCCGCAGGCGCGTGCGCGCCATGACGTCGTCGATGTCGCGGTCGAGGTACATGTTCACCGCGTTCGCCCCGCCTGCCATCAGATAGCCGCCGATGGTGACCAACAGGACGGTGAGCCACGTCGGCGAGCCCGCGGCGTACATCGGCGCGACCGTCGTGACGAGCAGCAGCGAGATGATGCGCGGCTTGGTCAGCGCGATCAGATCGCGCGACAGCGGCGTGGGGGCCTTCTCGGGGTCCAGCGCGACTCCGGTCACAGGGGCAAGGCGCGATACGCGCCAACAAAGACGGCGATCAGTCCACCAACCGGCAGGACCACCCACAGGATCTCCGTAAGCCGATGTGGCGTTGGCACCTGAGACGAGGACGGCAGGATCGGCAGCGTACGAAAGACGGCGCGCAAAATGAACACTTGCGCGATCACGCAGACCAGGACGGCGCTCCAGAACAGCGCGGTCACGACAGCCGGCGGAAGGGACACGGTGAGGACGGAGGTCATAGCCTGTGAAAAGTAGACGACGGCACCCCGTGCGGTACTGCGCGCGGCGTACTACCATAGCGTCATGACCTCACCTTCGGTTTCCTCGACCAGCACAAATTCCAGCGCCAGCACGGAATTGCCGCGTCGCTTAGGACTGTGGAGCGCCATCGCCGTCCTGGTCGGCACCACGATCGGCTCGGGAATCTTCCGGTCCCCGGCTGGGATCGCCGACAAGCTCCCCGGCCCATTGCCCCTGATGGCCGTCTGGGCGACTGGCGGCATCTTCGCGCTCTGCGGCGCCCTGACTTTGGCTGAACTGGCCGGGGCGATGCCACGGACCGGTGGCTACTTCGTGTACATCCGCGAGGCCTGGGGGCGCCTGCCCGCCTTCCTCTATGGCTGGTCGGAACTCACCCTCATCCGGGCCGCGGCCCTCGGCGGCATCTCCACCACCTTCGCCGAGTACCTGCTGCGCGGACTCGGCTACAATCCGTCGCTGGCGCCATACGATACCTACGCGCATTGGATCGCCGCCGCGACGGTGGCCCTGATGGCGGTGATCAACGTCGTGGGGCTCAAATGGGGCGCGCTGGTGCAGAACTTCACCACGGTCGCCAAATATGGCGGCCTCATGCTGATCATTCTGCTCGCGCTCATTCTCGGTCTGCCGCAAACGGGTGGCCACTTCACGCCGGCCATGCCGCCCGGCAGCTTCTCCGTGTCCGCCTTCGGGCTGGCACTGGTGTCGGTGCTCTGGGCCTTCGACGGATGGGGCGACCTCAGCAAGGTGGCCGGTGAGGTGAAGGACCCCGAGAAGACGCTGCCCAAGGCGATCGTCCTCGGCACCCTCAGCATCATCTTCATCTACATTTTGGCGAACATCGCCTACCTGTCGGTGCTCTCGGTTGACGAGATCCGCGGCGCCCGGCTGGTGGCGGCCGACGTGGCCGAACGCCTGATCGGCCCGATCGGCGTTACGCTGGTCGCGATCACGGTGCTGCTGTCGACCTTCGGGTCGGTGAACGGCTCGCTGCTGACCGGCCCGCGCATCTTCTTCGCGATGGCCGACGATGGCCTGTTCTTCAAGAAGGTGGCGGCGGTCCACCCGACCTTCAAGACGCCGTATGTGGCGATTCTGCTCACCGCCACGATCGCCATCGCGTTCGTGCTCGTGCGCACCTTCGAGCAGCTGGCCGACATCTTCGTAACGGCCTCGCTGGTTTTCTATATCATGAGTATCGGCGCGATTTTTAAGTTGCGTCGTCGCCCCGACTGGAATCCACCGGTCCGCACGCCGTGGTATCCCTTGGTCCCTGCGATGTTCTGCCTCGGCACGCTGTTCCTCTTGGTGAACGCGCTCATGGACGACGCCCAGCGGGTGCCCACGCTCGGGGTATTCGGCGTGATTCTGCTCGGGGTGCCGGTGTATTACTTGACGGTTGGGAGAAAGGCCGCAAGACCCTAACTGCTAACACCTTAGGTAGCAGGGGGGAGGGGATCAGGGGGCAGGACGCAGGAACGGCGCGCCGTTCACCTGCCTCCTCTCCCCTGATCCCCTCCCCCCTGCGTGCTAGGGAGTTGGCCGTCGGGCGTGACCTCACGGTTACACCCTTCGGTTGCCCGTATGTAACGGCGAACCTAGCTTTGGGGGTCTCGGTGGCGGGTCTGGTCTGTCCGGCGCCGAGAGACGTCTCCTCCACAAACGGACAAACTGCATCTATGCGTATCCAACGTTGGCTTAGCCTGGCCCTTACGGTCGCGGCTCTCGCCGTTGGTTCCACGTCGCCGCTCGCGGCGCAGGGAACAACGACGGGCGCGATTACCGGCACGGTGACGGACGAAAAGAATGCCCCGGTACCGAACGTGTCGGTCGAAGTGGTCAATCGCGTCAATGGCGCGAAGGCCAGCCAGATCACGCGCGACAACGGTCGCTTCTTCATCCCAAACCTTGAAGTCGGCACCTACTCCGTCACTGCCCGTCGCATCGGCTTCGCGCCGCAGACGCGCGCTGACATCGTCGTCAGCCTCACGCAGGCCACGCGCCTCGACTTCCAGCTGAAGGAGCAGGCGACGCAGCTCGCCGCCGTTCGCACGGAAGCGGTCACGACCACCTCCGACTTCGCGGCGACCCGTCAGGGCGTACAGACCGTCCTCACCGATACGCTGGTGCGTCGCCTGCCGACGCTCAACCGTGACGTGACGGACCTGATCCGCAACTCGCCGCAGGTCAACGTGTCGCAGGACGGCCGCATCTCGGCCGCTGGTCAGAACAACCGCTTCAACAACATCCAGATCGACGGTGTGTCGCTCGCCAACCGCTTCGGTCTTGGCGCCTCACCGACGGTCGGTGCACAGGTCGGTGGCCGCGCGCTGCCGCTCGACGCCATCAAGGAATTCCAGGTGCTCGTGTCGCCGTACGACGTGCGGCAGGGCAACTTCACCGGCGCGCTGGTCAACGCCGTGACCCAGTCCGGCACGAACGAATTCACGGGCTCCGCGTTCCTGTACTATCGCGACCAGCAGATGGGCCGCGACACGGCATTCCTTCGCACGGCGCCGTTCGTGCGTCGCCAGTTGGGCGCCTCGGTGGGCGGCCCGATCATCAAGGACAAGTTGCGCTTCTTCGCGACCGTCGAAACGAGCCAGAACGTCTCGCCGTCCTCCGGCCCGTTCTTCGATCCGACCGCTCCCACGGGCATCGTGAACTCCACGTCGGCGACGGCGCGCATCAGTCAGGCGCAGGTCGACTCGTTCGTGAACTATCTGTCGGCCAAGGGCATCAACGCCGGTACGGCCAGCCTGACCTCGAACGTGAATCCGCTCCTCAACACGTTCGTGCGCCTCGACTATCAGCTGTCGGGCAACACCCGTGTCGTGCTGCGCAACATCTACAACGATCAGGAAGCGTACGATTTCTCCCGCTCGCTGGGCACGTTCAACTTCACGTCGAACGGCTTCCGCCGCACCGAGAAGTCCAACCAGGTCGTCGGGCAGGTGTTTACGAACTTCGCGAACGGCTTCTCCAACGAGTTCACCGTCGGCCTCACGAAGACGCGCTTCAAGCGCAATCCGGACGTGATCGCGCCGCAGGTGCTGGTGCAGAACATCGGCGGCACGGGCACCGGGATTGCATTCCGCGCCGGTACCGAGAACAGCTCGCAGGGCAATGAGCTGCGTGAAGACCTGTACGAAATCCAGAACAACTTCACGATGCCGCTCGGCAACCACATCGTGTCGATCGGAACGCGCAACGAGATCTACAAGGCCTACAACGCGTTCCTGCAGAACTCGTACGGCAACTACACTTTCACGAACCTCGCCGATTTCGTGTCGAACCGGGCGCCGAACGCGTTCTCCGGATCGGGCGGACTCGGTGGTGACGTGGTCGCCAACTTCACGGCCGCGCAGCTGGCCGGCTACATCCAGGACCAGTGGACGGTGACGCCGCGCTTCACGACGACCCTCGGTCTGCGCATTGACGTTCCGCTGTTCTTCGACAAGCCGTCGTTCGCCGCCTCTGTGCAGCGCGATTTCGGCCGCAGCACGGCCGACCTGCCGTCGGGTAACCTGCAGTTCTCGCCGCGTCTCGGCTTTAATTGGGATGTCACGGGCGACCAGCAGAATCAGGTGCGCGGTGGTATCGGTCTGTTCCAGGGCATCCCGGCCTACGTGTGGATGTCGAACCAGTTCCAGAACACCGGCGCCGGTCTGGCGCAGTTCACGTGCGGTACGTCGGTCGCCACGACCAACGGCACCGCGCCGCTGTTCAACGCCACCCCCGTGTCGCCCCGCGGCTGCGCGGCGAAGACCAACGGGACGCCGGGACGCAGCCTCGATGACGGCACCTTCCTCGGTACCGTGAACCTGGCTGCCAAGGACCTCCAGTTCCCGCAGCTGCTCCGCGCCACGCTCGGCTACGACCGCAAGCTGCCTGGCGGCGTGATCGCCACGTTCGACGGGCTCTACTCGAAGAGCATCAACAGCTTCTTCTACAACAACATCAACATCCCGCAGACCGGCCGGGTGGATGCGCAGGGACGCACGGTGTTCGCGAATTTCGCGGCCACGGGCATCCCCTCCGTCTCTCCGCGGTTCCCGGTGTACGGCACGAACGTCATCGATCTGTCCAACCAGAGCAAGGACTACTCGTACAGCGGCACGGGCCAGCTCCGGAAGCGCTTCAGCGGCGGGTTCGAAGGCTCGGTGGCTTACACGTACAGCCGCAGCTTCTCCGTGACGGACCTCACGTCGTCGGTGGCGCTTTCCAACTGGCAGTTTGGCCGCGTGTACTCGGGGCTGCAGACGGACCAGCCGGTGAATGCCTCGCTGTTCGATCAGCCGCACCGCCTGCTGATCAACGGCACCTACACGGCGCCGTGGAAGTCGAACCAGACCAACATCACGTTCTACTACAGCAAGCAGTCGGGAACGCCGTACGCGTTCGTGTACACCGGCAGCGGTGGCCGCGGCGACATGAACGGCGACGGCTCCAACGCCAACGACCCGATCTACATCCCGACCGGTCCGAGCGATCCGAAGATGGGCTTCGTGTCGACGACTGTTGGCGGTGTGACGCTGACGCCGGCGCAGCAGGCCGCGTCGTTCGATCAGTTCATCAAGGACAACAGCTGCCTCGACAAGCAGCGCGGCACGATCATGCAGCCGACGTCCTGCCGCAACCCGATGTTCGATCGGTTCGACATGACCATCGAACAGCAGCTCCCGTCGATCCGTGGCGAGCGTGCGACGCTCCGCTTCGATATCTTCAACGCGGCCAACCTGCTCAACAGCAAGTGGGGACGGATCAAGTCCGCCACGGGCAACGGCAATGCCTCACTGCTCACCGTGCAGTCGTACACGAGCGCTGACGCGGCCACGCAGGTACCGAACGTGACGTTCACCAACAACTTCATCACGAACTTCACGCCGCTGAACTTCAGCCAGTTCTATCAGATTCAGGCGAGTCTGCGGTTGTCGTTCTAAGCTGGGCGCTGGTGGTGGTGTAAGGAGAGCGGCGCCGGAAACGGCGCCGCTTTTCCGTTGTGGTTGCTGGGAACGGCGAACTGCGAACTCCCTAGTAAGCAGGGGGGAGGGTATCAGGGGGCAGGAGGCAGGGGGATGCGTTCGCGCGTTGCTGGCGGCGGGATTTCGGTGACACGGTTGTCGCGACGCACCGCTATCCTCGGCGGCATGCAAGATCCCGCCAACATCCACGCGTGGCATCGCGCGATTGCTCTAGCCGTGCGCGTGCACCGGATCAGTCGCGGTATCAAACGCACGCAGGCGCCAGGGCTCCGCTCGCAAATCGATCGCGCCGTGGACTCGATCCCCTCCAATATTGCCGAGGGCGTTGCTCAACCGAGTGCCGCCGACTGCGCGCGATTTCTCAGTTATGCGGTGTCGTCGGCCTTCGAAGTCGAAAGCCACCTCATTCTCGCCGACAAGCTGGGGCTCGACCTCGTCGGCATCGAGGAAGCACTCGACGAGACGCGCCAGATCCGCCGCATGACGTTCAGCCTGCGAAAGCACTACGTCGCGAAAGCGAAAGGCGAAAAACCAAAGGGGCGCGACAGCTAACTGTCCACGCCCCCCTGCCTCCTGCCCCCTGATACCCTCCCCCCTGCTTCCTAGGGAGTTCGCAGTTTGCAGTTCGCAGTTCGCAGTTCCTAGAAGATCCTCAGATTGATGTACTTCTTCGGATTCTTCTTCAAATCCATCACCAGCGAATCCACCCGCAGCAGCAGCGTATCCAGGCGCGCGTACACCGCCGGATCGTTCAGCAGCTTGCCCGCCGTGCCGGTGCCGTTGCTCACCTTGTCGAGTACACCCTGCACCTTCACGTTCGTCTGCTTGAAGTCGCGCGTGAGCTGCTCGAGTTGCGCCGACGTGGCCTGCAGATTCTTGACCGTCGAATCTACCTTGGTGGAATCCACGCTGGCCAGCGTGCGCCGCACCGACTGCTGCGTGAGCGTGAGCTGCTTCGACTGTTCGGCCGTGACCGCGCTCAGCTGCGCCACGAGCTTCGTAAGATCGGCCACCGTCTGCCGCACATCTTTCACGCCGCCGCCTTCCACGAACTGCGCGCGCGTTTCGTCGGTGAGGGCGCGGATATTCAGCGCGATCGAATCGCCCTTGCTCAGCAACTCGGGGACGCCCGGTGAGCCGACGCCCGTGGGAATCGTGTCGCCGGCCGCCATGTAGCCCTGACGGCCGATGACCGGCGTGAGGGCAATCAGCTGGTCGCCGAAGATGCCGTTGGCTTGAACGGTGGCCGTGGTGCCGGCCGGCACCTGGTACTGCGACTGCAGCTTGAGCGTCACGGCGATCGTGCCGTCGGGGATCAGGTCGACCTTGTTCACATACCCGACCTGTACGCCGGCCAGCAGCACGGGCTGTCCTTGCTTGAGGCCAGCGCCCCACTTGAAGCGGGCAAACATCGGATAGCCGCTGGAGAGGCCGCCACGGGCAATCCAGATAGTGCCGCCGATGCCGAGCACCGCGGCCACCAGCAGGAGCAGACCGACAAGCAGTTCGTCGCGTCGTTTCGTCGTCATGTATGGAGAGAGAGCAGGCCGTCAGGCCTGAATGAAAGGAGCAAGGACGGCAGCCACGAGGGCATCGAGCACCAGAATGCTCACCGACGCGATCACGACGGCGAGGGCGGTGGAACGCCCCACGCCTTCGGCGCCCGCTTCGGTGACGTAGCCCTCGTACGAACAGACGAACGAAATGGCCGCACCGAACAGGAACGCCTTGATCAGGGAGTACACCACTTGGAAGGCCGTAAACGCCAGCCGCAGTCCATCCAGAAAGTCACTGGTGCGCACATCGGTGGCGGTGACCAGGATGCCCCACGCGCTCACGATGGCGGTCGTATTGGCCAGAACGACCAATACCGGCAACATCACGATCCCAGCCAGAAACCGCGGCAGCGCGAGATAGGCCACTGGGTCGAACGAGAGCGTTTCGAGCGCGTCGATCTGCTCCGTCACGCGCATCGTGCCGATCTCGGCCGTCATGCGTGCGCCCACGCGCCCAGTGAGGACCAGTGCCGTGAGCAGCGGTCCCAGTTCGAGCACGATGCTCTGTCGCGTGATCAGACCAACGACCGATAGCTGGACGCCGGGGAACAGCTGGTAGCGCGTCTGGAAGGCCGTCACGCCGCCCAGGAAGGCCGCGACGATGATCGTGAGCGGTACGGACTCGACGCCCACCGTCCGCATCTGTCGGATCGTTTCGGGGATCCACGTTTCCGGATCGCGCAGCCCGCGCACGATATCGCGCGCGAAGTAGCCGCGCTTGCCAAGCGCGCGGAGAATGCCCTCGGCGCGTCGCTCGGCCAACCGAGCAACCATGCCCATTGGCATCAGGTCCGCACCCGATAGAGCAGCACGAGCGCGAACAGCCCGCACGCCAGGTTGGGGACCCATGCCGCCATGTCGGGGGGCATGAGCCCCTTCCCACCGATCGCCTTGGTCAACTGAATGAGCACGAGAAAGAGAATGGTCGTGGCCAGGCTGACCGCGATACCGTACGCGGCGCCACCGCGCTGTGAACTGGTCGCCAGCGGCGCGCCGAAGAGTGCAATGATGAGACACGTGACCGGAATCGCCAACTTCAGCATCCGCTCCACGCGCAGCAGGTTCACGTCGGCCCCCGAGCGCTCGAGTGCGGTGATGAACCGCGACAGATCCGCGAAGTTCATTTCACTCGGTTGCCGCTCGGTGGCCTGAAGTTCCTGTGGTTTCTCCGTGAACTGCCGGTCGACCAGGGAATCGAAGGCCACGGCGCGATCGGTAGAGTCGTTGGGGACCACATGCACCATCCCCGACTTCAGCACCCAACCGCGATTGTTGTACCACGACGCGCTCTTGGCCGCCACCAAGAGCCCGGGCCGCTTGACCGACCCCCGCTCTTCGATTTCCATGTTCTCCACGAGCCGTGCCTTCACATCGAGCGTGTAAATCCGGTAGACGCGCCCCGTCTCGCTCGCGAAGGCGAAGTTGTAGCGATTGTTATCGCGGTCCTGACCCTTTCCCGCCAGCAGCTTGAGACGCTGGGCATTGGCTGGTGGCGCAAGCTCGGCGAACACCAGGTCGATCCCCATCGCAATCATGGCCATGAAGAGAATCGGCGCGATGAATCGGTAGAAGCTGATACCGGAGGCCTTGGCGGCGGTAATCTCCGAATAGCGTGTAAAGGTGCCGATGGAAAACACCGTCGCGAAGAGCACCGCCGCGGGAAGGACCATGAACAGCGTGTCGGGAATCCAGTACACGTAGCTCAGGGCGACCGCTTTGAACGCCAGTTTGCGTTCGGTGTACTTGCGCAGGTTGTCGACCAGGTCGATCACGAACACCAGCACGGGGAAGCCCAGCGTCGTGACCGTGAAGATGCGCGTGAACTCGGCCGCCACGTAGCGATCGAGCGGCGTAATGAAGCGACGGCTCATGCGCTCACCGCTGCGTTCGATCCGTTGCCTGCGGCTTTCGCGGCCTGTTCCCGCTTCATCTGTAGCGCCAGCGCCCGGCGCGCGCCGCGATCGGCCCACCAATCACGGAGCCCACCGCCGCGCGAGGTATCCGTCGTCGATTCCACCCGCCACAAGAGCACCACACCGGCCAGCGTGAAGATGGCATTCGCGATCCACATCGCGATCGATGCCGGCACCATGCCCTTGTCGGCCAGCGCTTCGCCACCCATCAAACAGACGTAATACAACCCGAACACGCCAATGCTCACGCCAATCGTCGCGCCCACCCCGCCGCGCGGAAACCGCAGCGCGATCGGCGGGCCGAACAACACGAACACGAAACAGGCAAACGAGAGCGCGAACTTCTTGTGGATCTCGACGGTGAGGCCGTCGAGTCCTTCACGTGACGCCACCAGCTGCGCATCGGCCGCGTTCATCGCGCCGCGATACACGGTGAGGGTGTCGGGCGTCGGCGGCAGCGGTGCTGCCGGCGCGACCGTGGGTGGCGTCAGCACTGCCGCGCCGAGGGTGTCTCTCAGGGTGTCTCTGAGCGTATCGCCCGCGGGCGTGACGGCGGGCGTGACGGCGGGCGTGACGGCGGGCGTGACGGCGGGCGTGACGGCGGGCGTGACGGCGGGCGTGACGGCGGGCGTGACCACCGGCGCTTGCGGGGTGGGGGGCACGACGGGCGCCTGCGCCTTGGCTTTCTTGGGGAGAAAGAGCGACGGCAACGTGACGCAATAGAAGCGCGCTAATCCTTCCTGAACGGGCCGGTCACGCGGCGCCCTGAGCGTCTTGGTGCCCGGTGCGACCAGTCGGCTGGCGTACATGATGTATTCCTGCCGCACCCGCCGGAACTCCAACGCGTCGACGGCGTACCGCCGGTGCATTTCGCACACGGTCATCTCGCGGTCGCTGCGGAAATCATCGTTGCTGGTGCTCTCGAAGCCGCGCGTGATGCCGCGCACCTTCACGGTCTGATCCATGAAGAAGCTGCGCTGTAGCCGCTTGGGGTCACCGCGCACGAATTCCTGTGAGTAGCCGTCGAACAGCTGCAGCAGCAGGTCCTGCCCGTTCTTGGTCAGCGAGAACACGCCGCTGTCGGCGTAGATCGTCTTGCGCTCCGGCCCCTTGGTGAGATCGTAGATCACGACGTCGTACATCTTGTTCGTGTTCGCGTCGCTGCGGGCGATCCGCAGGAAGAACTGGTCCGTGACCGCATTCATTGCCTGGTCTCGCAAGGCGAGCGTCGGCTTCGTTTTCGCGATATCGTTCTGCAAAATGCGCAGTTGGTGGTTGGCGCGCGGCAGTACCTGATCGTTGAACGCGACCATCGCGATCGACAACAGGAAGGCGCAGGCCAACACCGGCAGCATCAGGGTGCGGACACGCACACCACTCGCCTTGAAGGCGGTGATCTCGTGTTCGGCGGCCATACGGCCGAAGGTGAACAAGGTCGCCACGAGCACGGCCATCGGCATCGTCATCGCGATGGTGAATGGCAGCGAGAGGACGAAGAATTTGCCGATGGCCGACCAGGGGAGTCCCTTGCCGGCAAGGTTCGCGAGCTGGCGCGCGACGTACTGCAGCATAAGCAGCGACGTCAGCGCAGACAGCGCAAACAGGAGAGGTCCGACGTGCTCGCGCACGACATAGCGGGTAACAAGCTTCACGACGTAAATTCCTTAGTGACCACCCGCATTATCAAGGGCGCGTCGGCCTAGAGTCGACAATATGCGCTCGCAGTTTTTGACCGTACGGCGGCGACAGGGCTGGCCGCTGGTACCCCACGACCGGAGTTCGGTGCGCAGGCAGCTCCAGACATGGGCGCTCGCGGCCTGGCCTATGGCATGGTCCATGGCATGGCCGGTGGCGTTGCTCACCGCCGCTGTGCTGGTCGCAGCTCCGCTTGAGGCGCAGCAGGTCGCTCCTCGGCCCGCGCAAATGCCCTCAGGGGCGCGCCTGGCCGCGGATTCGCTGCGCCTCAAGGTCCCCTCCATCCTCGGCCCCTTTGGGGTCGCTACGGCCTTGCGCCCCGATCCCGCCTGGGTCGCCGATCGCGCGGTCGCCATCGCCCGTCGCCGCCGCGAGGAGCGGATCGTGGCCCGTTGGGGACAAACCGTCGTCCGCGGGCTCGCGTCGCCCGGTCCGACCGTCGCCGACCGGTCTGACGGTGGCCCGCCCCCCGGCGCCCTGGTGCCCCTCGCCCCGCAACGCCGGGCGGGGGCCGATGCCGCCACCCAGATCGCCACCGACCTGCTGGGCGATATCGGCGACCTTGGGATCTCCCTCCAGTCGCGCCTCGAGTCGAAGGTGCAGCGCAGCCGCAACGAGCGATGCACCACCGCGCAGCTCACCATCCTCGGCAACAACTGCTTCGGCATCTTTCAGCCCGCCTTCGACTTTCAATTCAACGTGCGCACCGGCGGCGTCGTGGCCGATCGCGTGTATGTGAATGTCGACTACGACTCGCAGCGCGAGTTCGATGCGTCGAACAACATCTCGGTGCGCTATCAAGGGAAGTCGGACGAAGCCCTGCAGACGCTCGAAGTGGGCAACGTCACCTTTCAGCCGCCGGCCTCGCGCTTCCTGACGTCGGGCATCCCGTCGGGCAACTACGGCATCCAGGCCACCGGACAGATCGGCCCCATGCGCTTCACCTCCATCGTGGCGCAACAGAAGGGCAATGTCTCCAAGGACAACGTCTTCACGATCGGTGAACGCTCGCAACAGCAAGTTGATCGCGTGATCGAAGACATTCAGGTGGAAACGCGCCGTTTCTTCTTCACCATCGATCCGCGCCTGCTGGGCGGCTACCCGAACATCGATCTGTTGAATCGGCAGCAGATGCAGCAGCTGGCGGCGTCGCTCCCCGATTCGGTGCGACCGGCGCGATTGTACGTGTATCGCCAGCTCATCGGCGCCGCGAACCAGAATCCGCGCGGCCCACAGTTCTCGGTGCGCGGGGCGCGCAATCCGTCGCGGCAGATCTATGAAGTCTTGCGCGAGAACGTGGACTACTATGTTGACCCGTCGCAGCTCTGGATCGCGCTGGTGCGCCCGCTCAATCCCAACAACGAGCGGTTGGCCGTGGCGTACGAAGTGAATGTGGCGGGCAGGCCGGGGCGGAACGTGAACACCGGCGGCACGCCCGACATCGAGTTCACCGCCGATCCGCAGTACGCGAATCTGCTCTGGGAACCGGAACTGCAGCCCACCAACACCGCCTACTTCCTGCGTGAGCTGAAGTCGGTGTATCGCTTGGGCGGTGAAGATCTGCAGCGACAGACGATCAAACTCAAACTCGTGACCGGCACCTCCGGCGACCAGGAGAAGCCGATCGACGCGTCGCGTGGCGAGACGTATCTGCAGCTGTTCGGCCTCTCGCAGGCGACCAACTCGGCGGCCTTCGACGTCGAGAACCGCGTCTGGCCACGCCCCAATGATCCGAATACGCTGGCGTCGTTCGCCGGCGGCAACGGACAGCAGAAGCTGATCCGCGACTACTTCGTGTTCTATCCGTCGCTGCAGCCGTTCGCGCGCGGCGGACTGGCGCAGCCGCTGGCCAATCCCGCCAACGACACGCTGTACCGGTATCCCAACGAATACCTGTACTCGTCGCAGCGGCCGCAGGCGATCTATCGCATGGTGGCCAGCTACCTCTCCGAAGGCGGTGGTAGCACCCAGTCCATCAAGCTCAGCACGATTCAGGTGCGCCCCAACTCCGAGCGCGTGTCGCTCGACGGCCGCTTGCTGACGAAGACCACGGACTACGAGATCGATTACGACCTCGGCATGATCACCTTCAATCGGCCGGATACCCTGTTCGCCACGCCGAGGCAGGTGTCGGTGCGCTACGAGGAGAACCCGCTGTTCGCCGCGGCGCCCACCACCATTCTGGGGTTTGCGTCGCAGTTCCCGCTCGAGAACGGTCAGCTGGCCTTCACCGCCATCTCGCAGAGCCAGCGCTCGGGATACAACCGACCGCCGCTGGGCTTCGAGCCGGTGGGCTCGCTCGTGGCTGGCGTGACCGGCAATCTCGCGTGGGATGCCCCGCTGCTCACGCGCGCGCTCGGCAAGCTCCCGTTCAAGCAGAGCGCCACGCCGTCGCGCGTGAGCCTGCAGGGCGAGTTCGCGATGAGCAAGCCGCAGCCGAATGCCGCGGGGCAGGCGTACCTCGAATCGTTCGAGGGCGAAGGGGCGATTCCCGGTATCTCGCTCTCCGAAGGCTCCTGGTACTACAGCTCGCGCCCGTCGCTCGGCAACACGCTGGCCGCGCGCTTCGGGAGCAGCACGTTCTCGGTGAACCGCGCGGCCACGATGGCGTTCCAGAACAACGGGGTCGACGTGGGCGGCAACTTCATCCAGTTCAATATCCAGCAGATCGATCCGTCGGTGCGCATCGTGGGCAGCGGCGTGCAAGCGGCCGAGCAGCTGCTGTGGATGACGCTGTATCCGCTCAAGACCGGCGGCATCTTCGATTTCGAGCCGGGCACCGCCAAGCGCCGGTTCGCCTGGACGGTCGGCGACAACACGCTGGTGGGCAACACCCCAACCGGACGGCGCTGGCGCTCGCTGCGCACGGTCATCAATCCCAGTGGCGCCGATCTCTCGCGCACGGAGAATATCGAGTTCTTTGCGCTCGTGCAGTCGGAGCAGTCGAAGGTGAAGCGCAATCCCACGCTGGTGTTCGACTTCGGTGAGATCAGCGAGAATAGCGTGGCGTTCGCACCCGAAACGCTCACCGTGAATGCGCCGGTGCGTGCGGGACTCCCTGCCGACTCCACCTATCGCGGCAAGCGGCTGGTGGGCTTCGATCGCTTCGATTCCGAACGCGATAAGTTCTCGCGTGCATTCAATGCGGTCGAGAACGACAAAGGATTACCCGGCGACGTGGCGGATACGCTCGTGGTCGTGAATCGCACCGGCCCGTCGCCGGTGATCTCGACGCAGAACAAGGTCGCGATCTGCACGCAGGCCGTGCAGATCGTACAGGTCCTCGGCGACAGCCGCGCGAATTGCGGCGCGCGCAACAACCGGCTCGACGAAGAGGATATCGATCTCGACGGCCAGCTGAACATCCCCAACGCCGCCATCGATCAGGAGCAGTACAAGCGTTTCGTGGTCGACCTGGCGGACAAGCGCAATTGGACGCGCGTGGGCAAGTGCTATCAGCAGCAGGACTCAACGGTGAACGGCGTGGTCAGCGATTCGCTCTGCTGGGTGCAGGTGCGTCTCAACTGGCGCGCGCCGGCCGAAGAGCAGAACAGTCCCAACGACCGGCGTGTGCGCGCGTTGCGGCTCACGATGGTGTCGAGCGCCGAGTCGGCCGACGATGCGTTCGTGCGTGTGGCGCTGACGCGACTCAAGCTGGTTGGCGCGCCGTGGCTCAAGCGCAGCGTCGAACCGCTGTCGGGGATGGCTGGCGACTCCGCCGGTGTGATCGGCGGCTACGTGATCGCCAGTGTGATCGGCACGCTCGACTCCACCTCGTTGGTGCCGTACACGCCGCCGCCGGGTGTCATCGAGGCGCCGGAGAACCGGCAAACCGGTTACGAGAACAACCGACTGCAGGTGAACGAACGCGCGCTGCGATTGCAGGCGGGTATCCCGGGCCGTCAGTTCCGTCCGTTCGATCGGGCCGAAGCGTTTTTTCGCTTCCAAGAGGGCACCAAGACCTTCATGGGCTACAAAACCCTGCGCTTGTGGATGCGCGGCCGCGGCAACGGGTGGGGGCAGAACGGGGAGTTGAATGGCTACGTGAAGATCGGCCGTGACGAGAACAACTTCTACATGTATCGCACGCCGGTGAACGCGGGTGTGGGGCTCAGTGCGTGGGAGCCCGAGGTGCGGGTCGATCTGCAGAAATTCCAGATCTTGCGTGCACAGCTCGAGAACAACTTTCTGAAAGGCTCCACCGACTCGGTGTCCTGTTCCGGCGCCGACCTCGAACTGATCCGTCGTTCGGGCTTGCCGCGTGGCGTGGCGGTGCGTCGCTATGCCGTATGTCAGGATGGCTACATCGTGTACAGCGCCGATCCCACCGTGACGCCACCCAATCTGGCCGGCGTGCAGGAAATGGCGGTGGGCCTGGTGCGCGTGGATAGTGTGCCGCGTGGTGGCACCGGCATCATGAGTAACGACACGCTCGAACTGTGGATCAACGACATTCGCCTCGCCGATGTGGTGGATGACATCGGATTCGCCGGTGAGCTCGGCCTGGCGGTGAATGCCGGCGATCTCGCCGACTTCCGCATGAATGTGAGTCGTCGCGATCCCAATTTCCGTCAGCTCAATGAAACGCCGTCGTTCCTCACCACGAGCGGCGTGAGCGTGGGCACCACGCTGCATCTTGAGCGGATGTTGCCGCAACGACTGGGCATCGTGATGCCGTTCAGCGTGGACTACGTGGGCAGTGGGGTCGATCAGCTGTTCATCAATCGCACCGACGTGCGCGCCAATGGCATTCAGGGGCTGCGCAATCCCAGTGATCGGCGCCTGAACTATTCACTCGCGTTGCGACGGGCGACGCCGATGGGTGGCGGATGGTATGCCCCACTGGTAAATGGCCTCGCACTCAACGGTACATGGTCGAACGCCGCGTCGCAGAGCGCGTTTCAGGAAGCGACGAACAGCGCGTATGCGTTTGGGGCGTCGCTCAATCTGTCCGGCGACCGCCGCGAGTCGAAGTTGCCGCGGGTGGTCGATGCGCTGTTCGGCATCCTGCCGCGCGGCCTGCGTGAGAGCGACGCGATTCGGAACTTTCGTGGACAGCGATTGCGCTGGTCGCCCACCGCCTTCCGTTTGTCGAGTTCCTTGGCACGCAACGCGAACTCGAGCACGTCGTTCACGAAGGCGGCCGAGTCGCCCACGGATACCGGTCAGGTCGCGAACGGACTCACGCACTTCTGGCAGAACAGCGGCACCCTCGAGTTCCGCCCGTCGGCCGGCCTGACGGCCTCCATGAACGCGCGGCAGCTGCTGGACCTACGTGACTACCGCACCACGTCCGTATTGCCCGACAGCACCGATCGCGGGCAGGCCGCGGCCGCTGAGCGGTTACAGCTGCTGGGTACCACGCTGGGGCTCGAGCGCGAGCGTTCGCTCACGTCGGCCATCCTGTTTCAGCCCACACTCGCCGTGTGGCTGCGACCGCGCATCGACTTCAACTCCACGTTCAACCTGAACAAGGATCCGAACGCGCGCGCGCTGTTGCGCGAGCAGGACTCCACCGGGGCGTATCGCCTGCCCAAGCGGCTGGGGGCGGCCCAGACCCTCAGCACCGGCACCACCTTCGACTTCGGTCGCCTGATCACCACGCGCACCAAGGAGAAGACGCTGGTGAATCGATTCGGGCGGATGTTCGCGCCCATCGACGTGTCGTGGCAGCAGAGCCTCACGTCGAACTACGACAACACCGCGTTCATTCCCGGCTGGGGGTATCAGGCGGGGCTGGGTAGCATTCAGTCGTTCCGTGGACTCGACTCACGGCTGGCTACCACGGCCGGGCGGCTGCGTCGCGCCACCGCCACGGGCTCGTTGAACTTGCCCTTCTCGCTCACCGTACAATCCCGCTTCGAGAACGGCACCACCGAAACGTGGACCCGGCGGACGTTCGACGGATTCCAAGCGGTCATCACCAGCACGCAGCTGGTGAAGCCCGATTACTCCGTGCGCTGGAGCTGGCGGCCGGTCCGGCTGCGGAAGGTGATCACCATGCTGAACGTGAACGGGCGCTATCTCGTGAGCGAACAGGAAACGATGATCCCCAACGAGACCGGCGGCCTGGCCGACCGCAGCCGGACCACGGCGCGTAGTCAGCCGCTGTCGGGTGCGATCACCTGGGCCTTCCTGGGCGGACTGACCACCAATGCGTCGCTCGACCGCACCCATCGCGAAGACAGTCGCCCCGGATCGCTCACCAACGGCGACACCCGGCGCATGGCGTTCGACGTGGCACGGCGCTTCAAGGTGCCCAAGCGCTTCACCGCGCGGAACGCCACCGTGCGCACGTCGCTCTCGTATCAGAGTGAGGCGTCGCAGTCGATCGTGCAGGGATCGTCGTCCTCCAATGCGGCCGGTGACGTGGTCACGATTCCCCCGTCGGTGCTCACCGACAACGGCCGTCGGGCGTTCAACTTCAACGCCGATACCGATCTGTCCGAGCTCCTCACGTTCAGTCTCACCGGATCGCGGGTGGTCAATTTCGACCGCAACTTCAACCGACAGACGTCGAACCTGATCTTCAGTGCGGTGCTGCAGCTCCGGTTCTTCGCGGGTGATCTGAAGTAGTTCCTGTTCCCGCGGGCGCATCATATAGATGATGCTGGCGTTGTGCGGGTTACCGCAGCGGCGTGGGCTGTCACTACCGTGGCGTCATGCCCACGCCCGCGGAACGACAGGCCCTCCTGTTTCTTGCCGCCGTCGCCGTCATCGGTGGCGGTGTGCGGGCGGCCGGCACGCGGGCACTCGCCCGCGATGTCGCCGAGGCGGATCGGAGGGCGGTCCCCAACGCCGACCTGGCCACCCGCGCTCTCGACGCCCAGATCGCGGCGGTCGACTCCGCCCGCCGACGCGGTCGGGCCAATTCGGCCACCGCGCGTACCAGATCAAGCCGGAAGCGGACGGCGTCGACACTACCCAAGGGACGTGTGTCCGAGCCGGTGTCGTGGATCGACGTGAACGACGCGTCGGCCGCGGAACTGGAGCGGCTGCCACGCGTCGGCCCAGCGCTCGCCGCCCGAATCGTTGCGTGGCGCGAGCAACACGGTCCATTCACGTCGATGGAAAGCCTCCGTCACGTGCGTGGCATCGGGCCGGCGACGGCACGGATACTCGCCCCTCTGGTGACGTTTTCCGGCAGGCACAGTCCATTCCAAAGTGAGGCTCCTGCCTCGTCCACTCCACGCGTGCCGAACCCGTCTTAAGCGAAATCTGTACCCATGGCTGCTCCTGTTGTACCACTCTCTGGTCGAGCCACCGAACGGCTCGGCGATCTCCTTGTTAAAGAGGGGCTTCTTTCGCCTGAGCAATTGGCGAAGGCGTTGCAGGAGCAGTCTGCCACGCCGGGGCAACGCATTGGATTGACGGTCGTGAAGATGGGCTTCGTGCCGGAAACGGACGTGGTGCGCATGCTTGCGCGTCAGTTCCGCATGCCGGCCGTCGACCTCGCGCGTTTCGAAGTGGACACGCGTCTCCTCAAGCTGATCCCGGCGGAGCTGGCGTCAAAGCACACGGTGCTGCCGCTCAAGCGCGACGGACGGCAGCTCACCGTGGCGATCGCCGATCCGACGGCGATGTCGGTGATCGACGATCTCAAGTTCATCACGCGCTATGATATCGTCCCCGTGCTGGCGGGCGAGTATTCGATGCGCGCGGCGATCGAGAAGCACTATGAAGCGAATGAAGTGCACATGCAGTCGCTGCTGCAGGACATCGCGGCGGCCGAGGAAGATGATGTAGAGGTGCTGGAGGCCCAGGAAGAGGCCCAGGACGCGAGTGTGCTGGCGGCGCAGGTTGATGAAGCGCCCGTCGTCAAGCTGATCAATGCCATCCTCGTCGACGCCGTGCACAAGGGCGCGTCGGACATTCACTTCGAGTGCTTCGAGCACGAACTGCGGGTGCGCTACCGCATTGACGGGGCGCTGGCTGAAGTCATGAAGCCGCCCCTCAAGATGCGCGCCGCCCTGATTTCGCGCTTCAAGATCATGGCGTCGCTCAACATCGCCGAACGACGCGTGCCGCAGGACGGCCGTATCAAGTTGAAAGTCGGCAAAAAGGTCATCGACTTCCGTGTCAGCGTGCTGCCCACGCTGTTCGGCGAAAAGGTCGTGCTCCGAATCCTCGACAAGGGCAACCTCACCCTCGACCTCGAGAAGTTCGGTATCGAACCGCGCGCCGAACGCGAGCTGATGGAAGCGATCTCGAATCCGTATGGCATGGTGCTCGTGACCGGCCCCACGGGCTCGGGCAAGACCACCACGCTCTATTCGGCGCTCTCGAAGATCAACAACGGGGATACGAACATCATGACCGCCGAGGATCCCGTCGAGTACAACCTCTTCGGGATCAATCAGGTGCAGGTGCGCACCGAAATCGGTATGACCTTCGCGGCGGCGCTGAAGGCGTTCCTGCGACAGGACCCGAACGTCATCATGGTCGGCGAGATCCGGGACTTGGAAACGGGTGGCATCGCCATCAAGGCGGCCCTCACGGGCCACATGGTCATGAGCACCTTGCACACGAATTCGGCGCCGGAAACGATCACCCGATTGCTGGACATGGGTCTCGAACCGTTCAACGTGGCGTCGGCCCTCAATCTGATTTTGGCGCAGCGGCTGGTGCGCCGGGTGTGTAGCAAGTGCAAGGTGCGGTACGAGCCCGATGCGGCCGAATTCGCCGGTGCCAAGGTCAAGGCAAGCACGTCGCTGCGCGAGCTCAAATTCACCGACGAAGCGCTCGACAATGCGAAGTCGCGCGCGACACCGGAAGCGGTGCCGTTCCTGACCAACCTGTCGCTCGATACCACGATCGGCGAGCTGCCGTACTTCAAGGGACACGGCTGCGATGCCTGCGGCGGTACGGGACTCAAGGGCCGCCAGGGTCTGTACGAAGTGATGTTCCTGACCCAGACGCTCAAGAAGCTGGTGATGCAGAACGCGGACGTGCAGGTCCTTCGGAACGCCGCCATCGACGAGGGCATGCTGTCGCTCCGCATGGACGGCTGGCTCAAGGTGCTCAAGGGCGTGACGACGCTCGATCAGGTCATCCGTGAAACATCAAGCTGAGTTCGTGTGACGGTGGGGTTTCCTCTCCACCCTCACGCTCGTCCATCTCCGGGACGCCGTGTGGCGCCCCGTTCACGCCTGCCCGCGCGATGACTGCTCCCGCTCAGACACCCGTATCCCTGCGTACTCTCCTCGATGAAATGATCGAGCGGGAGGCGTCCGACCTGCATGTGTCCGCCGGTGACCGGCCGAAGCTGCGGGTCGATGGCGATATCGTGAACTCCAGTATCGAGCACGTCCTCACTCCCCGGGACACGCTGCAGCTGGCGTACTCGGTGCTCACGGAAAACCAGAAGAAGCGATTCGAAATGGAGGACGAGCTCGACTTCTCGTTCGGCATCGCGAATCTCTCCCGTTTCCGCGGCAACGTGTTCAAGCAGCGCGGCTGCGTGAGTATGGTCATTCGGTGCATTCCGTTTCACATCAAGACGTTCAACGATCTCAACCTCCCGCCGGTGATTGCCGGATTTGCCGACCGTCCGCGCGGCCTTGTGCTGGTGACCGGCCCCACCGGCTCGGGCAAGAGCACCACGCTCGCGGCGATGATCGACAAGATCAATACCGAGCGTCGCGGACACATCATCACCGTCGAAGACCCGATCGAATTCATTCATCGGCATCGCAACTGCATCATCAATCAGCGCGAGGTCGGCGCCGACACGAAGAGCTTTGCCTCCGCCCTCAAGTACGCGCTGCGTGAAGACCCCGATGTGATTCTAATCGGCGAAATGCGCGACCTCGAAACGATCCAGGCCGCACTCACGATCGCCGAAACGGGCCATCTGGTCTTCGCCACGTTGCACACCAATAGTGCCGCTGAAGCGATCAATCGCATCATCGACGTATTCCCGGCGCATCAGCAGAGTCAGGTGCGCGCGCAGCTGGCGTTCACCTTGGAGGGCATCGTTACGCAGGTGCTGATGCCGAAGATCGTCGGTCGCGGTCGCGTGATGGCCGCGGAGATTCTGGTGATGACGCCCGCCATGCGTGCGCTGATCCGCGACGACAAGGTGCATCAGATCTACTCGCTCATGCAGGCGGGTAAGAAGTTCGGCATGCAGACCATGAACGATGCCCTGTACCAACTGTACGTGTCGCGCCACGTGAGCGCCGACGAGTGCACGCGCGCGTCGGGTGATCCCAACGAATTTCTGCGCATGATCGGTAAGGGACCGACCGACGACAATCTCTCTGGGCCGTCCCAGGGCAACCGCACCGCCGATCGCGCGGTGGTCGGTGGCCTCAGCCGCCGGTAAGTCCAGCAACAACACCGCCTGACACCGTTGTAGTGGTTCTCCGCACTTTGACTCCCTGATACCATGCCTACGTTCACCTACACCGCGCGCAGCACCAACGGTGAGTTGAGATCCGCCACGATCGACGCGCCCAGTCGCGACGACGCGGTGGCCCAACTCCGCCGCCAGCGCCTCTCGATCATCAAGGTCGACGAATCGCGCTCGACCCCGAAGAAGAGCGGTGGGTCGATCGGCATGCGCGACATCGTGATTTTTACGCGGCAGTTCTCCACGATGATCAACGCCGGCCTGCCGCTTGTGCAGGCGCTCGACATTCTGGCCCGCCAGAGCGAGAACAAGGCGTTGGCGGCGGTGGTGCGTGAAGTCGTGTTCGACGTGGAGTCGGGCAACACCGTGGCCGACGCGATGCGGAAGCATCCGAAGGCCTTCAGTGACCTCTACACCAACATGGTCGCGGCGGGTGAAGCGGGTGGTATCCTTGATACCATTCTGAACCGCCTCGCGGTCTTTATGGAAAAGAACGACGCCCTCGTTCGCAAGGTGAAGGGCGCCATGATCTACCCCACGGTCATTTTGTGCGTGGCCGGCCTGTGCGTCGTCATCCTGCTCTGGAAGGTGATTCCGGTGTTCAGCAGCATGTTCGACAGCGTCGGCATGGAACTGCCGCTCCCCACGAAGGTCGTGATCGGGCTGTCGTATTTTCTGACGACCTATTGGTGGGCCCTGCTCATCGGCGGCGGTAGCTTCGCGTTCTTCATGAAGCGCTTCTACGCCACCCCCGGTGGTCAGCTCGCGATCGACCGGACGCTGCTGAAGGTGCCCGTGCTGGGCGACGTGCTCCGCAAGTCGGCCGTGTCGCGCTTTACCCGCACGCTCGGAACGCTGATCTCGTCGGGTGTGAGCATTCTGGACGGCCTCGAAATCACCGCCCGCACGTCGGGTAACCGTGTGGTGCAGGACGCCATCATGGGCAGCCGCGCCAGCATCGCCGGTGGTGATACGATCGCCGGCCCGCTGCAGAAGTCGGAAGTGTTCCCGCCCATGGTGATCAGTATGATCGCCGTTGGTGAACAGACCGGCGGTCTCGACGAAATGCTTACCAAGATCGCCGACTTCTACGATGATGAAGTGGACGCCGCCGTGGGCGCGCTGCTCTCGCTGCTCGAGCCGGTCATGATCGTGTTCCTTGGCGTGGTGGTGGGTGGTATGATCGTCGCGATGTACCTGCCGATTTTCGACATGGTGAACGCGGTGAGGTAGGGGGCGTGACACCCACGCGGTGACGTAGGGCAAACGGGGCCGGTCGAAAGACCGGCCCCGTTGTCGTTCTCGGTTCACGGGGTCCGGTTCAAGGGGTCAGAGTCGTTGAACCGAGTCGTCGAACCCGTTCAACGACTCTGACCCCTTGAACCCTCGTTAAATTCCACGGGTGCCCTTACCAGGATTCCCCATGCGATCCCGCGTCCTCGGCGCGACACTCATCAGCGCCGCCGTTGCCGCGGCCCTGACCGTCGCCGTGCCCTCCCTGCTGTCCGCGCAGCGCCGTCCGGGTGTGGCGATGGGGTTCTATACGACCACGGGGCTGCTCACCGGCGAGGTCGAAGGTGGCTCCGTCTCCTCCAGTACCGCGTTGGCGGCGTCGCCCACGTTCGAGGCCTCCGTCCTGCTGACCGCGCCGCTCAAACGTATGCCCAAGCGCGCCTGGATCGCCGGCGTCCGCGCCCGGGCGCTCGCGCTGGGTGACAACGACTACTGCTCGGTGCGACCCGAGCCCGGCGGCTGTCGGATTCGCCGCTTCGACGAGCGAGCCGCGCTCCTCACGGGCGGCGCGTTCGATATCCGCTCGACCGTGCTGCGCGCGCTCGTTGGCCCGGCGCTCTTCCGGGTTGAAGAGCAGGGCACGCGAGTCGGCACCCAGCTTCGCCTCGACTTCGCCGCCCCGCGACTCAGCGGCCCGACCCCTACGCTCTTCTACTCGGCCACGTTCCTCGGTAGCCAGCGCGGTGAATCGGTCGCCATCGGTACGATCGGCGCCGGCTTCCGCTGGGTACGCAAGCGGTAGCGCTGCCGGTCTCATCGAATTCGCGATGATGCGTGGACGGAACGTGTTCGTCTCGGCGGGTGCCCGATGGCTCCGACGATCGCTGATGGCCATGATCCTGCTGCC
Source organism: Gemmatimonadota bacterium (assembly GCA_947461225.1). GTDB lineage: Bacteria > Gemmatimonadota > Gemmatimonadetes > Gemmatimonadales > Gemmatimonadaceae > Gemmatimonas. Next base: position 29,681 of record CANHJV010000005.1, read on the forward strand.
CACAGCCTTCTCGACGGCACACGGTCAGACCGCGGCCAGTGGCATCATCGGTACCGTGCGCGACTCGCTCGGCCGCCCAATCGATGCGGTGGTCGTGGAGGCGCGAGACGGTACCACCGGATACGTGCAACGCGCCGCGACGAACAGCACGGGGCGGTACATCCTGCTCGGATTGCCGTTGGGCGGCCCCTACGTGGTGAGCGCGCGCCGCGTGGGCTATCTCCGCAGCGACGTGGCGCCAATCACGCTCACCATCGGCGCGCGTGAACTCGTCGATTTCGTGCTCCACCCCGTGCCGGTACGCCTAGCCCAAGTCGCCGTCCGCGCGGAGGCGCAGGCCGGTCGCGAATCGCGCATCGGTGGAAGCACGCGGATTGCCCGCGAGCAGATCGACGCGCTGCCGATTCTGGATCGCAATTTCTCTGGGCTCGCATCACTGAGTCCCTTGGCGGGCAATCAACTGTCGTTGGGCGGGCAACGCTGGACCAGCACCGACCTGCGCATTGATGGGGCGCAGTCGCGCAACCTGTTGCGCGGCGGTGAAGCCAACGGCGGTCCGACGGCGATTTCGCTTGAGGCGGTTCGCGAGTTCGAGGTGAACACCGCGGTGTTCGATGTGGGGCAGGGGAGACAGGGCGGCGGACAGATTGCCGCGGTCACCCGTGCCGGCACCAACACCGCCGAGGCCCGTCTCTACAGCGGCTTCCGCAACGAGCAGCTCGCCGCACGCCGCGACTTCCAAGGCCGCACGAGATCCGCGCGCACCGCCCAGTCGCTGCAGAATGCCTTCTCGGCGGGAGGTCCCCTCGTGCGAGATCGCGCCCACTACTTTCTCGCCTACGAGCGACAGGATGCGAGCGATCCGCTCACCACGGGCGACGTGAGTACCCCAGAGGCGCAGGTGGCGTCGGGCATCGCGCGGGACACGCTGGCACGACTACTCGATGTGTTGGCGCAGCAATACGGGACCAGCCCCGTCATGGCGCAGACCGGTCGGTTGGGTCGGCGGGCGGTGTCGCAAACGCTGTTTGCTCGGGTGGACGCGCAGCTCTCCACGGCTCATCGTGGCACACTGCGGCTCACCGCCAGCGATTGGGAGAGCCCACTCAGCGGCGGCGTGGATCAGGCTATTGCCCTGCGCGAGGCCCGCTCGGGGTTCACATCGCGCGAGGCGCAACTGCTCGCAACGCTCACGTCGCGCGTTGGCGCGAGCGCGCTCAACGAAGTGCAGATCGCGTTCGGTACGTCGCGTCGCGCGCTGATCCCCGAGTCGCCCGGCATACCCCGCGGCTTCGTACAAGTGCGCTCGCTGCTGCCGAACGGCACCAACGGAAACTCCACTATTCAGTTCGGCGGGAACCGGCTCGCCCCCGACGACAGTCGCGAGTGGCAGCTCCAACTTCTCGATCGCGTTACCGCACAGCGCGGGCCGGTATTGTGGACCGTGGGCACCGACAATGCACTGGTGTCCACGCGCACCCTCATCGCGGAAGCGCAGAGTGGACTCTTCGTGTTTCCCTCGTTAGCCGCGCTCGAGGCACGACAGCCGAATCGGTTCACGCGCACGGTGCCACTGGCCGGCGCGTCACCGGTCACGCGGCAACATGTCCTCGAACTCGGCGCGTTTGCTCAAACGGATTGGCAGATCACCGATCGCCTCACGTGGACGAACGGCCTCCGATGGGACGCCACCGCGTTTCTCGATGCACCGGCGACGAATGCGGTGATTGACCGCGTTTTTCGCGTGCGCACGGCGCGCGCGCCGCGTGATCTGGTGCAGCTGCAACCCCGCACCCAGTTCGTGTGGCGACGGCAACACGAACCACGCGACATCATTCGCGTTGGGGCAGGCGTGTTTACCGCGCAGCTGCCGTACTACGCCGGACACAACCAGCTGCTGTATACGGGCAGCGCGCTTACGGATATCGATCTGCGCGGCGTGGCGGTACCCACACCGAATTTCCTGAGCTATCGCGCGGCGCCGCTCACCGTACCAGGGCTTCCGGCGGGAGCGGTACTGTCGCCCGCGTATGTGAATGTGACGGGAGCGGTACGTGCGCCGCGCACGCTGAAGGCATCGGCGTCGTGGTGGCACCGCGTGAGTGGGGGAACCACGGCGACGCTGGGCGTGCACGCGTCGCGGATGCGCGATGGCTACGCGTATGTCGATCGCAACCTGCGCAACGCGCCGGCCTTCCGACTCGCGGCCGAGGGCAACCGCGCGGTGTGGGTCCCGGCGAATACGATCTCAGCGGCCACCGGTGTGACCGACGTGCGAAACGCGTCGGAACACCCGGCGTATGCGCGTGTGCTGGCGCTGGAGTCCGCCGCACGCGCGCAACAGGTCGCGGTTACTGGTGAATTCGCCTTCCGTGTCAGTGATCGCGCCAATAGCACGATGGGGTATGCGTGGTCGCGCGCACGCGATAACTCCACCTACGGCTGCTGCCTGGCGCGCACCGCGACGACCTTCACGCCCGTTGTGGACGATCCGCGAGCGCTCGACCAAGCGTGGGGGGCGTCCGATTTCGACGCCCGGCATCGTATCGCGGGCGCGCTGAGTGTACGCGCGCCATTTAAGGTCGCGATCACCGCGCGCTATGTGGGTACCAGCGGGCAGCCATTTTCCCTGGTGGTCGACGGCGACATCAATGGCGACGAGGCGAACGGCAACGATCGCGCGTTTCTCTTCGACCCAGACCATCCGAACACGCCTTCGGACGTCGCGGCCTCGATGCGTCGCCTGCTCGCCAACCCCGGCAACCTCGCGCGGCAATACATCGCCTCGCATCTGGGACAGGTCGCGGGGCGCAACACCATCACGACGCCGTTCACCAACCGTGTCGACGCACGCATCGCACGCCTGTTCCGGGTGCGTGGAGCGGGCGCGATGCGAAGCGCCGAGCTGCTCATCGATGTCTATAACGTCGGCAATCTGCTGAATCCGCGCTGGGGCGCGCAGTACGTGCTTCCGGTCGGGATTTCGTCGCAGAATCCGGTCGTGAACCGGGTGCCCCTGTTGCGCGTCGTCGGCTTCGACGCCGCCACGCAGCGATATCGCTATAGCGTCAACGAATCGGCTGGTGTGTTGCCCAAGGGTGGCGATCCATATCAGGTGCAGATCGGCGTGCGGCTCGCACACTGAATATGGCGCCGCCCCGCCGCTCGCTAGATTCCCCGCATGGATAGAAACGCTCCCTGCCCGTGTGGCTCCGGTAAGAAATTCAAGAAGTGTCACGGCGCGGCCGTGCCCCCCGAAGCGGCCGCCTTGCCCGCGAACGCGCGCGCCGAATGGCTGCGCGGCGATGTGGTATTGCAGCGCCAGAAGCGGGTCGGGCAGGAACTCCTCGACTGGGCCGAGAAGAAGCTGACCGCCGAGTGGATCGATAAGTCGCTCGATGCGTGGGGCATCAAGGAGGACGAGGACGTTGACGAAGGCGTCGCTGACCTGTTCACCACCTGGTCGCTCTTTAACTACGAGCCCACCGCACTCGGCAAGACCGTTGCCGCCGCGTGGCTCGACGACGCCGCCGGCAAGCGGGCCGACGCCGATACGCGTGCGATGGTGAATGCCGCCATGCGTGCTCCGCTCGGACTGTGGGAAGTCGAGACGGTCGAAGCCGGGGTGGGCGCCACGATCACCGATCGACTGAGTGACACCACCTGTTTCGTGCACGAACCCGACCTCACCCACGACCTCGGCCCCAGCGAGTTCCTGCTGGCGTACGTCATCGAGGCCGACGGCGTACGCGTGTTCTCTGGACTGCACGCCGATACGCTGGTGATCGTGGATGCGAAGGAGTTACTGGGCGATGTCTGTGCCGATGCCGGTGTCAGCGCGGCGCCGCTTCCCGCTGAGCTGCAGCGGGACCCCGCGTGGCAGGTGCGGCTCTCTCGGCGGTTTTCGGAGACGGCCGCGGCGAGTTACGGCGATGAGGCGGGCGAGCCCGACGGCGACACCGATCCGGAGTGAAGTAACGCCGAGAAGCGGGCGATACTCTCCGTATGGCGTCGTTCGCGCTTCACACCCCGATGATTCATTCCGTGCGACGCATAAGCGCGCCCGGATCGTTTCCCGTATTCTCGCCCGGCGACGGCGTGCAGTTTCAGGTCGCTGGAGGTCTCGTTCGCGGGCGTGTGGTCGGAATCGACACGCAGGCGCGGAAAGATCTCCCGCTCGGCTTCCCGTACCGCGTTGGTGTCTTTGCGGCGCCGCCGCAGAGCGGATACACGGCCGGGGCCGACTGCACCATTCGTGCGGCCTGCCTCGAGCTGGATCCGACGGCGCCGGGATACGAGCGCTCGCTCGCTGTCGCGTCGACCGTGGTCGTCGCGCCCGCGGCGCTGCCACCACGGCCCAGTATCCCCACCTTTCTCGTGGCGTACATGCGGGAAGGCGGCAACTATCCCATCCAGGGAACCCTGCTGGTGCAGGGCGCGACGCTCGACGCGGCGAATGCGGCGGCGACCTCGTATCTGAACACCGAGCTCGCGTCCGACGTGAGCGAGGGCAGGGAACTCGCCGAAGCCATGGTGATGCTGCTCAATGCCGCGGACGTGCCGATCGCCCCGGTCGATGACGCGGTGGTGGCATCGGTGAGCTGGTAGCGCACGCCGCCGTCATCGCTCGCGTTACTTGACGATCAAGTTGTTCACAACGGTGTAGTCCGGCGCCTTCGTTTTCGCGACGGTTTCGGCACGGGCCTTCTGCGCTTCGCTCTTTACGCTGCCGTTCAGCGTAACTGTCTTCGTGTCCCGGTTCGTATTCACATTCACGTCACTGGCGTCGACCGTGGCATCGGCCATCAAGGCCATCTTCACGTCGGCGGTCTCGGCCGCCGCATCCATCGATCCACCCACGTTCGCCGCGGCGTCACTCGTGGCATCGGCCGCGTTCTTGGTGTCTTCCTTGGCACCGTCAGCGGTGTTGCCACACGCGGTGGTGATGGCCATCGTGCTGGCCAGCAGCAGATAGGTGATTCGTGTCATCGTTGACTCCATTTCGCTGAAGACGCAAATGCGTTCGTGGCCTCAGCGATTCCTTGTGCAACAGCCGTGCCGACGCGTTACGCGTGGTGAACCCAGTGCCGTTCTCAACGGCGAATGTCGCGTGGCCCCGGCACGACAACGCGTCCGCCACGAGGCGCGCTACCGAGTACGCGAACGGCGCAGCCGCGGGTCCGTCGCGCGCTCCAGATAGCCGAGGCCGCGCATGAGCACGGCTGCAATGATGAAGTACAGCACGGCGACCATGATCAGCGGGAAAAACGCGTCGAAGGTCCGACTGCGGATGATGTCGCTGGCTTTCGTAAGATCCTGCACCGCGATGTACCCGACGATGGAGGTCATCTTTACCATCGAGATGCATTCGCCCTTGTATACCGGCAGAATGCGTTGGATCATCTGCGGCAAGACGACGTACCGGAACGTCTGCACGTGGGTGAAGCCCATCGCCGTACCGGCTTCCGACTGACCCGCGTCGATTCCCTCAATGCCAGATCGGAAGATTTCTGCCACGTACGCCGCGAAATTCATGCCGAACGCGATCACGGCAACCAGCACCGGGTTGATGTTGATCGAGCCGAAGACGACATAGAACATGATCATGAGCAGGACCACCACGGGCGTACCGCGTAGCACGGCGATGAACGCCTGCGCGCTTCCGCGCACGAGCGCCCCCCGCGACATGCGCATGAAGCAGATCACGGCGCCAAGCAGCGTGCCGAAGAGGGCGGATAGGACGGCAATCAACACCGTCGTGGTCAGGCCATCCCAGATGAGCAGGTAGCGCTTCTCCTGCATGATGTTGCTCTGGAAGCTGGACACGACCCCGTCAATCCACGACGCGCGCGCGGCATCTGGTGCCGGCGCCGCGCTTGGTGCCACCGTGTTCACCTTGTTGGTGAAGGCCACGTTCGCCTGCGCGAAGTAGGCGTCGGAGAAGTCGATACTCTTCTGTCGTTCCTCGGTGATGTACATGTCCGCGATGATCACATCGACCTTGCCGCTCATCAGCGCGGCGATCAGCCCTCCGAATTCCTGATCGGCGAAGCGGACCTCCTTGCCGAGCGACGCGCCGAAGCGTCGTGCGAGCTCGATATCGAAGCCAGCAAGTTCACCACCCTGCACCGCCGCGAACGGAAAGCCGCCGCTCGACAGCCCGACCACCAGCACGCCGTTCGGCGCGGCCGCGGGGAGCGGGGGCATGGTCCGGTTGTGGGTCTTCATCCACCGGGTCACCATGTCGTCGTACACGCCATCGGCACGGATCTGCGCGAGGAACGCGTTGAACGCACGCCGCAGTTCGGTGCTCGACTTGGCGAAACCGGCGCCAACCGGCGAGGAGAACAGGGGCTCGCCGAACGGCACCAGCGTGGTGTTGGTCAACATCAACTCGGCCAGCGTTTCTACATCGCTGAACCCCGCATCCACCTTTCCCGCACTGACGGCCAGCGTCATGTCCTGATACGAGGGAAACTGCACGACCGTCGCGCGCGGGTAGGTCTTCGTGGCGTAGAGGTCGTAGACCGTCCCGAGCTGCACCCCGAGACGCTTGCCGTCCAGGTCGGCGGTCGATGACAGCCGCGCGGCGGTGGCTGGTGCACTCGTAGATGCACTCTTAGATGCACTCGTAGATGCGGCGGTCCGGCCGGCGCGGTCCGCATCCGACGTCGGACCGTTTTGCCCGCAGGCCACAGGCAGTAGAAGCGAGGCAAGCAGCGCCGTGGCGCGGCAGAAAGATTTGATCATCAGCAGCTCTCAATGTTGAGATCGAATGCACGTCGGGGAGCGGCGCGGGACCGCCTGCAGGCGCTGCGCAATCGTCGTAGGGAAGGATCGCGCGGAGCGGCCGGGTTCGCTACAGGGCGCCACGCGGGACGATACTCCGTCTGTGGCCGGCTCAGCTCGCCGCGCGACGGTGGCGCACTGACCCACGGTCGGCCCAGCGCACCCTGTTAAGGCGCAGCCCCTCGCGTTACCGTTCACCAGCCTGAGCGGTAACGTTGCCGCGTCTTCTCCCTCGCATTGTGACCCACGTGTTAACTCTGACCGAACGGCGGCACGACGGCGTCGGCATCATGTCGGTGGCTGGGCGCGTTGATCCCACCACCGTCGCGGAGCTTGAAGCCGGTCTAGAGGCGCTGCTGCCAGATGTCGGCTATCGACTGATCATCGATCTGACGAAAGTCGCGTTCGTCAGTAGTCTCGGCCTGCGGGTGCTGATGACGACGCTTATCCGCATTCGCGCCGAGAAGGGAGCGCTCGTGATCTGTGGTCTCAATGACGACCTCACCACGCTCTTTCGTGTCTCGGGATTCCTCGGATTGTTTGACGTGACCGCAAACGAAGCCGACGCACTCGCGATTCTCGCGGGCTGAGTCTCCTCGCGCGAGTCGCGTCGCGCGAGTTGCCCTTCGCGTCGCCGCTCATCGCGATGCTCACCCCTGCACTTCGTTCCATGGCCCTCGAGATTTCCGTTGACGCTGACCTGCTGATCCTCACCGGTCGCCTCGATGCGGCCGGGGCGATCGCCCTCGATGCCTGGAAGGCCGAGGCGGTATCCGTTCCCGCGATCTGGGATCTGCGGGCGCTCGCGTTCGTGTCGAGCTTGGGCATCCGGAGTTTGATCACGCTCGACCGGCGTGTCCGAGCGGCAGGACAGCGGGTGCAGGTGGTGTACGTGGCGGAATCGTTCGTGGCCGACGTGTTGTCCGCGGCTGGCCTCACGTCGCAGTGGCCGATGCACACCGATCTCGCGGCTGCGCGCGCGATGCAGCAGGCCGGCGCACCCGCGGCACCGTCGGCCGCGTGGACCGGCGCTGATGGCGATCGCTATCAGCGCACGCCGGCTAACGGGCCGGGTCGCGTGTCTCGCTTTCGCGTGGCCACCGACGCCGCGCCGATGCTGGTGCGCTTCGACGAGTTGGGGTTGGCGTTCGGCGTGGGCGGATTCGGCTCCGGCTCCGCTGACGAACCGGCGTCTGCGCTCATGGCCACGGGAAGCACGGTGTTGGTTCGCACGGCCGACGGGCTGACCGATCTGCTGGATACGGTCGCACCGAAAACCACCTTCGCCCGCATCGTCGACGCGGTTCGCTTGGAGCTCGACGCCGCCGAGCGGTGGGGCGCTGAGGGCGACGTTACGTGGGGACGGCTGCGCGCCGACCTACAGGCGCAGGCGGCCACCACCGGCACGGGGACGTATGCCGCCGGCGTATTGGCCTTCTGGGACGACCGGCCGTGCGTGCTCCTCATGTTCGCCGACGAGGGCGACGCCATTGGCGACGCCATTGGCGAGGCGTTGCGCGAGGTGGGGCTGCGCGCCGTGGCCGACCCCAGCACCATGACGCATACGGGCGGCGCGACCACGCTGGCCGAGGCCGCGGCCGCAATCGCCCGCGGCGACGAGGTGGAGGTGGGCTGGCCCAGCGACGACACCACGCTGCGTGGTGTCCGCGTGTGGTTCGCGCCAACGCCGACCATCGTGGACGGCGGCGCGCACCGGTTGATCATCGAAGCGGCCGAGCCGGTGGCGGACGCCTGGGAGCGGATCATCCGCTCCACCTTCGCCGACGAGGCCCGCGTAACGCTGCGCCGCCTCACCGGCGGCTTCATGGCGTCCACCTTTGCCACGGACACGCACGACCGGTACGGCCGACGCACGCTCCCCAGCGTGCTGAAGATCAGTCCACGGGCCGTCACCGCACGTGAGGAGTCGGCGTATCAGCAGTACGTGCGGCCGTTCATCCTGAACAACGCCACCGTGCTCATGGCGCAGGCGGTGCATGGCGAGTACGCGGGGCTGCGCTACAACTTTCTGGGGATCACGGGCGCCGAGTCGCGGCTGCAGCCGCTGGAGTCGCTCTACCTCGGCGACACGCCGGCGGAGGCCTTGACGGCCATCCGGCAGACACTCACCAACGTACTCCGGCCGTGGTACGGACAGGCCGTGGTCGCCCCGGTCTATCCCTTCGTTGACCACGATCCGCGAGGGCTGTTCACCGCCTTGCCCGCCGTGGCGCAGGAAGTACTCGGCATCGACCCCGACGACCCGCGCATCGACTGCCCGCCACTCGGGCGCAGCGTGCCCAATCCGTACTATTTCTTGCAGCACCGATGGGATGCGCTACGCGGGTACAGCGCGTCCTGGGCCACGTCGATTACCCACGGCGACCTCAATCTCAACAACGTACTGGTCGACGAACGGCGCAACATCTACGTGATCGACTTTTCCGAGACGCGGGTGCGTAACGTGGCCGCCGACTTCGCGCGGCTCGAGGCCATCGGCATGCTGCAGCACACGCGACTCGAGTACGACGACGACGCCCGCGCGGTGCTTACGCACGTGGCCCGCTCGCTCGAAGGGTCCATCTGGACGCCGCCCGCCGCCGTGGCGCAGGAGCCCATGCTGGCGCGCGCGGCGGAGTTGGCGGCCGACGTGCGTGGGCTGGCGTCACAGCGTGTGGCGGACCCCGCACACGAGGCGGCATATCTCCTGCCGCTGCTCGAGTGGAGCATGCCGATCGTGGCGTTCCGGCAAGTCGAACGCGTGCGGAAACAGGTCGCCGTGTGGTCGAGCGGCATGATTCTGGAGCGCCTGTTGCGCGCACTCGATCTGCCTGAGTGAGCGGTCACCGTCGGCGAGGTGCACCGCGCGCGACGGTGCTACCCCGCGAGCATCATCAGCACGTCGCGCGGTGACATGACACGTCCCGCCGACACCAGCGCATCCAACAGCTCCTGACCGATCGTCGCACGCGCCGCTTGGATCTGACTGCCCATCTCGTGGCCCATGGGATGGTCGACCACTACGCCGGTGCGTTCCGACAGGGCATCGGCGGCGGCGGCGATCGTGACGGCACGTTCAGCACGGTCATCGGCCGCGTCCGCGGCGGCGAGTCCAGTGAGCGCCAACCCGACACCGCGCGCGCTGCCCACTTCGTCGTACACGCGCAGGGACCGACGGAACGCCTCGCGTGCCACCGCGAGGCGCGACGCGCCAAGCGCCGTCCACCCGATTTCACTGTGCACGCGCGCCAGCTCCGGCCGGTCACCAACCCGCGTGAACGACGCGATCGCTTGCCCGTAGAGTTCGAACGCGCGACCCACGTCGCCTCGCGCGGCGGTCATCTGTGCGAGAAAGCTGAGGGCGAGGCCGCCACCTTCGTCGTCGCCGATTCGCCGCTGGATGTTTCGCGCTTCCGTTACCAGTGCGAAGCCCGCCTCGAGCGTGCCGCAGACGAACAGCTGCAGGCCTTTCATCGACATCGAGAGTGACAGCAGGAAGTCGTGCTGCGCCCGCTGACCGAACGCGATGGCCTCGTCCAGCGCCGCACCCGACTCCTCCATATGCCCCAGGCTCATGTGCCCGTACCCGGCACACATGTGCGCTTCGGCCAACAGCGCGTCGTCGGCCAGTGCGCGCGCGTCCGCCAGTGCGCGCGCCAACTCGTCCGCGCCGCGCTCCATCTCGCCGGCGTTCATCGACAGCATGCCACTCGCCAGCAGCGACCGCGCTCGCCCTCGACTTGGCGCGCGGTCGCTCGCCATCGGCATCAACGCGTCGATCGATGCGCGCGCCGTGACGTGCCGCCCGTCGATATGCCAGAACCAATACAGCGAACCGCACAGCAGGAGCCCGTGCTCCACCGCATCCGCCGCGGTAGGATCGAGCGGCGATCGGTCGTGATGCGCCTGCCCGGTCAACCAGTGGAGCGCCGCCGTCAGGTTGGCGTTGTCGCGTCGAGCACGCTGCATGGCCGCGCGCTGCGTCGTACCGGTGATCCCCGCGTGCACGTCGTCCGCGAGCGCACGGAATGCCATGGCGTGCGCTCGGTGCACCGACGCCGCCTCGCCGTGCTCACGCAGTGACTCGGCCGCGAACGCCCGGATGGGTTCCAGCAGGTCGTAGCGCTCGCCCGCGTCGAGCACCTGTACGAGGCCGTTGTCCACCAGCGCGCGCAGCTCTTCGCGCGCGCCCCCCAGATCGGGCGCCGAGTAGCACACGGCTTCCATCTCCGCGAATGCCCACCCATCGGCGAAGACCGACAGGCGCCGCAACAGCTGCTGTTCGGCGGCATTCAGCAGCGAAGCGCTCCACGCGATTGTTGCACGCAGGGTGCGCTGGTGCGCGGAGGGATCGCGATCGTCCGAGGTCGGCTGATCGATCGCGTGCGCCAGCTGCTCCCGCAGCGCGGCCGGTTCGAACAGGCGAACGCGCGCCGCCGCCAGCTCAAGCCCCAACGGCAAGCCCTCGAGTCGGATGCAGATCGCTGCCACGTCGGCGCTGTTGGCCGGCGTGAGCGCAAACGCGGGTTGCGTCAGGGCCGCGCGCTGTACGAAGAGCGCGACGGCGGCAGAGCGCGGCGACGCGTCCATTGCGGTCGCGGTCGCATGCGCGTCGGGTAGCGTCAACGGTGGTAACGCGAGCTCGTGCTCCACGCCGATCGCGAGCGGCGTACGACTGGTCGTGATCACGCAGACGCCAGCACAACACGATACCAGTTCGGCGATGTCGGCGGCCACGTCGCGGGCGTGCACGATATCGTCGAGTAGTAACAGCACGCGACCATGGCCGATCACCGTCGCAATCGCACGCACCGCCGACCGGCCATGGGCTTCGGCGATGCCGAGCGCCGTGCTGACCGTGGGCATGACCGCACTCGCATTGGTCACCGCGGCGAGCGACACGTAGGCCGCACCGACTGGATAGTCGTTCCGCAACTGCGCGAAGAGTTCGATCGCAAGGCGTGACGTGCCGGTGCCATCAGCGCCGGTAATCGTCAGCACGCGCGTTCCGCCACGCACCCGTTCCATCGCCTGCGCCAAGGCGACCTCGCGGCCCACGAGGGCGTTGGCTGGCGCCGGTGCGGCGCGGGCGATCACGGGGGCCGGCGGCGCTGCGCTTGCGGTGGGATGACGACCGCTGGCGCGCGCGAGCGCTCGCCGCCACTCCTCGACCGAGGCGAAGCGATCGATCGGCGATTTGGCCAGCGCGCGCGCCACGATCTCGATCACTGGCCTCGACACAGACGCACGACGCGCGCTGAGTTGCGGGACCGGCTCGATGGCATGCCGCATCATCACTGTGATCGGCGTGGGGCCCGTGAACGGCGGCGTGCCGGCGAGCATCTCGTACACGATGCATCCCAGGGCGTACAGGTCACTCCGTGCGTTGCACACGTCGCCGCGAGCCTGCTCAGGGCTCATGTAGGCGGCTGTGCCCAACGCCACGCCGGCCACCTTCACCTTCGCGTCACTCGATGCGCCAACGGCTTGCGCGATGCCGACGTCGGCGAGGATCACGTGGTCATGCTCGAGGAACACGTGCTCCGGCGTCAGATTCCCATGCAGGACGCCACGCGCGTGGGCATAGCTCAGCGCGTTCGCGATCTCGTCCGCGAAGCGGAGCGCGTCGTCGATGGGCAGGGGCCCATCGCGCGCAAGACGGGCGCGCAGGCTTTCGCCCTCCACGAATGGCATCACGTAGAAGAGCCAGCCCGCCCCCGCTCCCGAGTCGTGCAGTGGCATGACGTTGGGATGCCGCAACTCAGCCGCGGTGGAGATCTCGCGCAGAAACCGATCGTGCCCCAGCGTGGCCGACAGCTCGGGGCGCAGCACCTTCACCGCCACCTGTCGTTGGTGTCTGAGGTCCTCGGCCAGAAAAACGGTCGCGATGCCATCGGCGCCGATCTCACGCTCGAGGCGATAACGGTCAGACAGGGCCAACGACAATCCCAGATCAATCATAGAAGGATACTGCCGGCCACGGGTGGCACACGCAATCGCCATCGACGGCCGGTGATTACCTTACCGTCGTACGGATTTGGCGTCCGGGCATCCGCCCGTGCTCCACGTCGCCACCGGAGCTGCACATGAAGAAGAAACACAACACGGCCGTCCCGGACTTCTCCCGCAAGCGTCCGACGCCTGGCACACCGTCCACCGCGGCGGGTGAGAAGTCTACGCAGCCGAGCCCCCGGCAGCCGCAGAAGCCGCCTACGACGGCGAAGAATGGTGGGCGTCGCGGCACCTGACCGGCCTGCAATCACTCCCCGCCGCGGGGTATCGTTCAGTATGCCTGTTGCTCTGCTGACTGATGGTGCGTTTGCCACCGACGTGCTCGCTCACCCGGGTCTCGTCGTGGTGGATGTCTGGGCCGAATGGTGCACGCCCTGCCGTGCTCTCGTCCCGATTTTCAACACCCTAGCCGATCGCTACGACGGTCGGGTTCGCGTGGCCAAGCTCGATGCCGATGCGAATGTGGAAACCGTGACGCGCTTCGACGTACGTGCGCTGCCGACCGTCCTGATCTTTCAAGGCGGGGTCTTGGTGGAGCGGCTGAGCGGAGCCCGCGCCCTTGGCTTTTACGTCGACGCGATCGACGCGCATCTGGCCCGCGCGGGCGCGGAGGCCGATCCGGTGGCCGTGCCGTCGGTGACGCGTCCCACGGTGCCCCCGTCGCCGGATTCGGGCCGGGTGGACAGCGCGGCCATTCGCGAAGCGCGGGAGCTCATGGCGCATCACGAGGCGATTCTGGTGTTCAAGCACAGCAACAGCTGTCCCGTGTCATTCACCGCCAAGCGCCAGTTCGATCAGTTTGTGGCGGCCCATCCCGACGTGCCCACGCGCCTCGTGGTCGTGCAGCAGGAGCGCGACCTCTCGAATGCGCTGGAAACGGTGAGCCGGCTTCGCCACGAGTCGCCGCAGGCGCTCATCGTGCGGGAGGGGCGGGTGCTCTGGGATGCCTCGCACGGAGGGATCACGAAGCCGCGTCTCGAGCAGGCCTTCGTGGCGGTGCAGCCTCCGCGATAGTGCAGCGGGGGCCCCACGGGCGCGATCACGGCCGCGCGGCCACGCGATTGCGCCGGTTGAACTAGGCGAGCGCTTGCCGGATCGCCCGCGCCATCGTTTCCCACGCAAAGGGCTTTTCCACGAGCGGCGTCTCCGCTTGCCCCGAGGTCTGCGGCGTCATCAGATCCGCGGCGTATCCACTCATGTAGAGCACGCGGATGCCAGTGCGCAGCCCCTGCATGTGCTTCGCGAGCGTTACGCCGTCCATCTCCGGCATCAGCACGTCGGTCAGCAGCAGATCGATCGCGCACGGCTCCGCGCGCGCGACGTCCAGCGCCTGGGCGCCATGCTCCGCTTCGAGCACGTGGTACCCGAGGCGTGTCAGCATGCGCGCCGTCACGCGACGCACCGCGACCTCATCTTCGACCAGCAGAATCGTTTCGTCGCCCCCCGGTGGCGTTGAGCCCGTCGGAAGGGGAAGTTCAGTGTCGTGCACAAGTGTCCTGGCAAGGTCTATGAAGTCGGGCATTTCAATTGTAGCGAACTGGACCGATCCCGTGTGGTAGACTGTAGTCGAATCCGCTCGTCCCGGTAAATATGCCGTTCGCCGGGGCGAAGCGCGCCTTCCGGGAACTCGGGCAATCGCTCGGGCCGTAGCTTGGGCAGCCATCCGGCTGCATTGCTGAGCGGAGCCGGATGGCCGTACATTGCTCCCGAGGGCGTCGCGCGGCCGTTGCAGGCCGAGTACGTCCGCGGCACTGGGTCACGCGGTCGGTTCTTGCACGAATCTGTGTCGCTGATGATCGAGCACCGATCACATCGAGTTCGTCGTCTCGATTAGAGCAGGGGCAATGTGTCGGAGTACTCGTCGGTGATCACGAACGCAGCCGGCCAGGTGGCCCCGGTGGTGGCCCCGGTGGTAGCCCCGGTGGTGGCCCCAGTGGTGGGCGACGGCGGTGACCTCTCCGCAGGTGAGCGCCCCTCCTCTCAGGAGCCGCGCGATTCCGAACGATTGCGTCGGCTCTCCGAAATCATCGTGTCCTTCCATGCGGCCGGCACCGTGGCCGATGTCGTCAAAGGGCTCGGCGACGAGTTGCTGCGATTGTGCGCCGCCGACCGTGTCGATGTCGAGGTGCTTCGCGGAGCGCGTCGCACCGAGCACCACGCCATCCGGGAGGGATCGGGGCCGATCGCCAGTGACGCCGTATCCGACCACGAGCCGCTGCGCATCGCCCTGCCGCGACGCGATGGCAGTCGACTCGGCACACTCGTGCTCACGCGGCTGTCCGCGCCCTTCAGCGCCGACGAGATTTCGATGGCCGTACAGGTGGCACAGGTCGGGGCGGTGACGATCGAGACGCTCGACTTGATCGACGCCCTGCGTGATGCCGACGAGCGGAAGGATCGCTTTCTCGCCACGCTGGCCCACGAGCTGCGCAATCCGCTCACGCCGATCGTGAATGCCGTGGCCATGCTCGATCGCGTGGCGGCGTCGCACAGCGGGGTGGCACGCGCGAAGGCAACGATCGACCGCCAGTCCAGTCAGCTGGTGCGGCTGATCGACGATCTGATGGACGTCAGCCGCGTGACGCAGGACCGCCTCGAATTACGTCGGGACGTCGTGTTGTTGCGTGATGTGTTTGAACTGGCGTTCGAGGCCATCCGGCCCGTGCTCATCGAGCGCAACCTGCACCTGACCGTCAACATGCCCGACGAGCCGATCGGACTGTTCGTCGATCCGGCGCGTCTGGCGCAGGCCCTCACGAACATCCTGAGCAACGCCGTCAAGTACACCGACCCGAACGGCGACGTGACGGTGACCGTGCACAACACCGACGCTGCCGTGCGCATCGAAGTGTCCGATACCGGCATCGGGATACCGCCCGAGCAACTCGATCACGTGTTTGAGATGTTCACGCGGGTGTACGACCACGGCAGTCGCATGCCCGCCGGGCTGGGCATTGGGCTCGCGCTGGCGCGCCGACTGGTCGAAATGCACGGCGGCACGATGACCGCGCATAGCGCCGGCGCGGGGCAGGGCAGCACGTTCCGCGTCACCCTGCCGCGCGTCGTGAGTGCCGATGCCCATCACGATCAACTCCTCAAGGTGAGCGCCGACCGATCGAACGCCTCGGCGGAGATTCCGGCCGTGCCGTTGCCGATGGCCGCGCCCCGGTTTGTGCCACGCGTCGCCGGTCGGCGCGTGTTGGTGGTCGACGACAATATCGACGCCGCCGATAGCCTCGCCCTGTTGCTGGAGCGAGAGGGGCATCAGGTCTCCGTGGCGTACGATGGTGAGCACGCCGTGCGGGTCTATGCCGAACAGCATCCGGAAGCGGTCGTCCTGGACATCGGCCTGCCACTCCTCGACGGCTACGAAGCCGCCCGGGCCATGCGATTGGCGCAAGGCGATCATCCCCTGCTGCTCATCGCACTGACGGGCTGGGGGCAAGGCGAGGACCGGCGGCGGTCACAGGACGCCGGATTCGACCATCATCTGGTCAAGCCGATTTCGCCCCGGACGATTCATGCGTTGCTGGTCGAGCATACCCGCCTCGCGCCGTCTGCTCCAACGAGCTAGACATTAGGGACGCTGTTTCATCGCTCCCCGGCCCCTTTGCCGATGTCTCCGTTTCTCGTCGTTCGCCACCGCCCTGCCGTCGCGGCTGCACTGCTGTCGCTCGCGGCCGCAGCCCCCGGTCGGTTGCATGCCCAAGCCGTGTCTGCTGCCGCGCCTGCCGCGGCCGCGGCCACATCCCCCGCCAACTCCGCCACGCCGCCGCGCGCTGTTCGGCGCGATGTGCCGCTCACGAATAGCATCCGTCGCGCCTACGCGGCGGGCACGCGTGATTCCACGGGACGACCGGGGCGCAACTACTGGCAGCTGCGCACCGATTACGCGATCGACGTGTCGCTCGACGCGGCCACGTCGCGACTGACCGGCACGGCGCGTATCACGCTGCACAACAGCAGCCCCGACCCCCTGCGCGACATCGGTCTCCGCCTCGATCCGAATCACTTCCTCGGGAACGCGCCGCACGCGGCCCCGTGGGTCCCGGCCGAGGTGACCGATGGTATGGTCATCTCGCGCATGACGATCGACGGCAAGCCCGTCAACCTCGCGTCCAACGCGGCGCCCGCCGGCGATGGCGGATCGGGCGCGCGCGCGATCGTGGCCGCACAACAGAACGCCGCCAACGCGCCCACGGGCGAAGCCGTCCTGCGCAACGGACGGTCCACGGCCGCCAGCGTGCGACTCGGGACGCCGATCGCGGCCGGCGCGAAGGCGGTGCTCGAGATCGCCTGGTCGCACAAGCTCCCCGGCGGGCCCGGCACCGGACACCGCATGGTGCAGCGATGGGCGGATACGCTCTATCAGCCCACGCAGTGGTACCCGCGCGTTGCCGTGTACGACGATCTGCGCGGCTGGGATAATGAGCTCTACGTCGGCCCGTCGGAGTTCTACAACAACTTCGGCACGTTCGATGTGAATATCGACGTGCCGGCTGGTTGGATCGTGAGCGGCACCGGGGTGCTGCAGAACCCCGAGCAGGTGCTCACCGCGGCCGCGCGGGAACGTCTCACCAAGGTCACGCAGTCCGACGCCGTCACCACGATAGTGGGTCCCGATGAAATCGGTCCGGGGTACGCCACCGCCATGGGCAATGCCGACGGACGACTCGTGTGGCGTTTTCACGCCGACACGGTGAACGATTTCGCGTGGGCCACCGCCAAGAAGTACGTGTGGAACGCGACCCGCGCCACGATTCCCGGCAAGGGCGCAATCCCGGTGCATATGCTGTTCTTGCCTGGTCGGGCCAATCTGTTTGCCAAGGCGGGCGAGATCAGTCGCCATGCGCTCGAGTTCTACTCCGCGCTCTGGTTCCCGTATCAGTTCCCGCAGCTCACGCTCCAAGACGGGCCGAGTTCGGGGATGGAATACCCCATGGTGATCAACTCGAATGCGGGCGCTGCCGACCACGAGACGGGACACATGTGGTGGCCCATGGTCGTCAGCAACAACGAGACGTGGTACGGCTGGATGGACGAGGGCTTCAATCAGTACATGAACATCCTCTCCGATGCCGACGCCGCGTCGAAGGCGCCGGTGTTCGATGGACTGGGCCAGAGCTACGGCCGCACCAGTGGCGCGGAAGCCGAGCCGCCGATGATGTGGAACGCCAACTACGCGGGGCCTGGCTTCTACGGGTTCACCACCTATCAAAAGACCCCGCTGATGCTCTCGGCGCTGGGCGGTATCGTCGGCGACAGCGCCGTGCAGCACGCGCATCGCGCGTGGGCGCAGGCCTGGATGTTCAAGCATCCGTCGCCGTGGGACTACATGTTCTTCATGAACAAGGCGCTCGGTCGCGATCTCAGTTGGTTCTGGAACAGCTGGCTGTTCACCACCGAAAGCGTGGACGGTCGCCTGGCCAGCGTGAAGACGCAGGGGATCCGCACCACGGTGACGGTGGCGCAGGACGGCAACATGCCCTCGCCGATCGTCCTTGAAGTGAAGTTCGCCGCCACCGGCCCGGCCATTCGACCCATGAAGAATGCGGTCATGACGGATAGCGTGACCGCGCTGGTCACCTGGCCGGTGGATGTCTGGTTCGGCGGCCGGCGGAGCATCACGGCCGACCTCGTGTTCGGCGGACGGAAGATCGAACGCATCACCCTCGACCCGGCGCGGCGCTTCCCCGACCGGAGCCCCGCCGACAACCAATGGCCGGCCCCAGCGCCAGCGGTCGTCCCCCCCGCGAAGTAGCCAACATTCAAGTCCTCTTCGTCCCAATCCGATAATCGGAATAGAGAGCCTGCGAACTATTTCCTCGGAGGCTCTCTATCGCCGGCGGCGCAGTCGGCCACTTCGGACGGATCCCTGGGCTATCACATCATGTTTGCACTTCGCTCGCTGCGTGCCCGCCTGCGCACGATCGCGCTGATCGGCGCCGTTGGAATTCTTGCGGTCGCGGTGTCCGGTCAGGTGGCGCTTCGCGTTGCGAAGGCGGCCACCGCTGATCTGGGCGACAACAATGTGGCGCAGCGCTATCAGATGGATAGCGACATGATGCATGACGCCATGCGGGCCGATGTGCTCGAAGCCATGCTCATGGGACAGCGGGGAGACAGCAGCGGTGTCAGCGCGGCCCGCGAGGCGCTGCGCGAGCACGGCACGCGATTCGTGACGTCACTCGACAGCGCAGCCGCATCGATCAAGGACTCGACGATCGTGGCGTCGCTCCCGGCAACGCGTAAGGACGTTGTCGCCTATGTGAGCGCGGCCGCCGCGGTCATCAACGTCGCGTTGCGCGATCCCGAACAGGCGCGCACGAATTACGAGGCGTTCCGTACCCAATTCACCGTGGTCGAAGAGCGCATGGAAGCGTTCGGCGATGCGATTCAGGGGAGCTCACGGGCCGTCGAAGTGAGTACCGCGTCGCGCTTCGCACAGGCGAGCCAGCTCATCTGGGCGATCTTCGCCCTCTTCTTCGTGGTTGGCCTTACGTACGCGTGGCGCATCGCTCACTCGCTGGGTGTCCGGATGGAGCGCATTGCGGCGCAGGTGGCGCTGTTGCAGCAGCAGGGCGTGGAAGTGGTGTCGCGCGCCTTGGCGTCACTCGCGCGCGGCGAGATGGTCGCCATCTCGTCGCAGGCGATCACGCCGCTCACTGATCAATCGCCGGACGAACTCGGTGCCGTTGCGGCGGCGGTCGATCGGATGGCTGCCGAATGTACAGAGTCGCTGGCCGCGTGTGGCCGAGCGCAGCGGGCGGTCACGCACACCGTCCAGGAAATCGAACGGATCGCCGGCCAGGCGCGCCAAGGCATTCTCGATGGACGCAGCGATCGCACCGCCGTGCAGGGCCGCTACGCCGACGTCCTCGCGGGTGTGGACGGACTGATGACCGCGATCGCGACACCGCTGGCCGCAGCGCAGTATGCGCTATCCGAAATGGCGGACCGCAATCTCGAAGTGCGCATGGATGGCGAATTCGCCGGCGAGTTTGCGCTGGTGCAGGAATCGTTGAACGCGGCCGTAGGCAACATGGCGACCGCGCTCGGCCAGGTGCGCGCCTCGGCCTTCCAGGTCGACGACGCGGCGGGCCAGCTGTCCTCGGGCGCGCAGCAGTTGGCGGACGGTGCTTCGACGCAGGCGGCCAACGCCGAGGAAATCAGCGCGGCGGTCACGGAATTGCAGATCGTGGCGCAGCGGTCCGCAACGCAGGCCGTCGAAGTGCAAACCGCCGCCCGCCTCGCGCGGGACAGTGTACAAGTGGGTGCCGAGTCGATGGTGGCGATGGGCGAAGACATGCTGCGCATCAAGCAATCGGCCGATGCCACGCAGCGCATCGTGAAGACGATCGATGAGATCGCATTCCAGACGAACTTGCTCGCCCTCAATGCCGCCGTGGAAGCCGCGCGCGCCGGAGATGCCGGTCGCGGATTCGCGGTGGTGGCGGAAGAAGTCCGCGCGCTGGCGATCCGGTCTGCGGAAGCGGCCAAGCAGACCGCCGCGTTGATCGAGGAAGAAATTCAGAACGTGAGTCGTGGGGTGCAGCGCGAGCAGTCGGTGCGCGAGCAACTCGTCACCGCGCGGGCTCAGGTGGAGCGCGTTGGCCTCGTCGTCGAGGAGATCGTGACGGCGTCGGCCCTGCAGGCGCGCGGGCTCGACGAAGTGAGTCGCGGTGTGTCGCTCATGAGCGAGGTCACGCAGACGGTGGCCAGCAATGCCGAAGAAAGTGCGGCCGCGTCGGAAGAGCTCCTCGGACAGGCCGGCGCACTGACCGAGGCCGTGAGTGGCTTCAAGACGCGTGAGATCGAAACGCGTGAGGACGATTCGCACTCGCTGAACGCTCGGCGCCGAAAGGTCGCGTAGTCGCGACGGCCGTTGCTGTTGGCCGTTGTTGTTGGCGCCTGCCGTCCCTCTGTCGCCGCGCCGAGAAATGGGTAGCTTCGGCGTATGACCCGACACGCCCAGTTCGCCACGGCCCTGCTGCTCGCCGCCACGTCCGCCACGACGATCGGCGCGCAGCCGGCTCGTCGCCCGTTTCGCCTTGAAGAGGCGACCATCGCGCAGATCCATGCCGCGTTCAAGGCGAAGACGCTCACCTGTCGCACGCTCACGAAGGCGTACCTCGATCGCATCGACGCCCTCGACAAGCGAGGCCCGGCGATCAATGCCATCATTCTCGTGAATCCGCAGGCACTCGCCGTGGCCGACTCGCTCGACAAGCGATACGCCGCTGTCGGCCCCACGGGACCGCTGCATTGCATCCCGATGATCGTGAAGGACAACTTCGAGACCGTCGGCCTGCAGACCACCGGCGGGTCGCTGGCGCTCGAAGGATGGAAGCCGCTGCAGGATGCGACCATGGTGCGGCAGATCAAGAACGCCGGCGCGATCGTGCTGGCCAAATCGAATCTCGCGGAGTGGGCGTTTACGCCATACGAAACCGTGAGTTCGATCCTGCCGGGCTATTCGCATAACCCGTATGCGCTCGATCGGGTCACCGCCGGCTCGAGCGGCGGCACTGCCGCCGCCGTCGCCGCCAGCTTCGGGGCCGTCGGACTCGGCACGGATACCGGCAACTCGATTCGCGGTCCCTCGGCGCATCAGGCACTGGTCGGCATTCGGTCCACCATGGGCCTCACGTCGCGCGCTGGCGTGATCCCGCTCAACGCCTCGGCCGACGTGGCCGGCCCGATGGCCCGCACCGTCGCCGATGCCGTGGCGGTGTTCGATGTCGTGGTGGGCAGTGATCCCGCCGACTCCGTCACCGCACCAGCCGACGCGAAGCGCAGCGCGTCGTATGCGAGCTTCCTGGTGCGCGGCGCGCTCAAGGGCGCGCGCATCGGCATTCTGCGGCAAGCCTACGAGCGCCCCACGCTCGACGCTGAGGTGCAGCGCGTCTTCGAGCGCGCCGTGGCCGACTTGCGGGCACAGGGCGCCGTGATCGTCGAGGCGCGCGTCGACTCGCTCGACGCGATTCAGCGCCGCCAGCAGGGTGGCTGCAATCGATTCAAGGCCGATCTCGAGCGCTACTTCGCGGCTCGTGGCTCGAATGCACCGGTGAAGACCATCGACGACATCATTCGCAGCCGGAAGTTCCATCCCACCGTCGAACAGCGACTGCGCGATGCGGCGCCGGCAACCGAACTCCCCGAGGCCAGCGCCGGCTGTCAGAGCCGTGAGCGTGTGCGTTCGGCGCTGCGCGACGCGGTGCTGCAGATGATGGATTCGCTCAAGATCGACGCCGCCATCTATCCCACGTGGAGCAACCCGCCTCGTCTCATCGGCGACCTGAACACGCCGCATGGCGACAACAGTCAACTGTTCTCGCCGAGCACCGGCTTCCCGGCCATCACCGTGCCGATGGGCTATACCCGCGACAATCGCCTGCCCGCGGGCATCAGCTTCCTGGGTCGCCCGTGGAGCGAAGGGCGGCTCATTCAGCTCGTCTACGACTACGAGCAGACCACCACGCACCGCCGCGCGCCCGTGCTGTCGGCGCGTTGATCTCCGACCGCGACAGCAACAGCCAGAACACGGATGACACCGAAGTCACTGAACCAACACGGATAAAA